>CALJFR010000072.1 GCA_938073745.1 uncultured Flavobacteriales bacterium | reverse complement strand
AACCCTAAAAGCAACTCTAGCTGGAAAATTGGCTTTAATTAGTCCAGTAATAACATTTACTGAAGGTCTTTGAGTTGCAACAATAAGATGTATTCCAATTGCTCTGGCAAGCTGTGCTAGTCTTGCAATAGGTGTTTCTATCTCTTTACCAGCTGTCATGATTAGATCGGCAAATTCGTCTATTACCAGTACAATATATGGGAGGAATCTGTGGCCCTTATTTGGATTTAGTTTTCTGGAAATGAATTTTTTATTGTATTCTATAATATTTCTGCAATTTGCAGATTTACAAAGCTCGTATCTTTCATCCATTTCAATACATAAAGAGTTAACTGTATTTACAACTTTTTTTGTATCAGTAATAATAGCATCTTCTTGGTCTGGAAGTTTTGCTAAATAATGACGTTCTATTTTGTTAAATAATGTTAGTTCTACTTTTTTCGGATCAATTAAAACAAATTTTACCTGAGATGGATGTTTTTTATAAAGAAGTGATGCAAGTACAGCATTAAGTCCAACAGATTTTCCTTGGCCAGTTGCACCTGCCATTAAAAGATGTGGCATTTTTGCTAAGTCTACAACATAGGTCTCATTTGAAATTGTCTTTCCAAATGCAATCGGTAATGCCATATTGCTATTTTGGAATTTTTCTGAAGATAAAACTTCAAGCATTGAAACAATATTTTTTGTTTTATTAGGCACTTCAATTCCAATTGTGCCTTTACCAGGTATAGGAGCTATTATTCTGATTCCTTCGGCAGAAAGACTTAGTGCTATATCATCTTCAAGGTTTTTAATTTTAGAAATTCTTACACCGGCCTCTGGAACTATTTCATAAAGGGTAATTGTTGGCCCAACTGTTGCGCTGATAGAGGTTATTCCAATTTTATAATGTCCAAGTGTCTCAACAATTCTATTTTTTTTATCCTCTAAATCATCTTTATCTATTTTTATTTCAGATCCCCCATAATTATTTAAAAGATCTATGCCAGGCATTTTATACGAAGCTAACTCTAGAGTAGGGTCATAATCGCCAAGTTCATCTAATTTTTTCTTTATTTCTTCTTCACTTAATTTTCCCTCATTTTCGGTAGAGTTAATTTCAATCGCAATTTTATCATGATCCTCGGCATTTGATGTGTTTTCTTCTTTTTTTATTTTAATATTTGAAGAGTCAATATCTGACAATATTGTTGTCGGCTCTTCAATCTCAACTTCAGAAATGTTTTTTTGAATATCTTCTTCTCTAATCTCATTACTGATATCTTCAGGCTTATTTTGTTCTTGAATTGGTACTGCTTTTTTTAATGATTTAATTCTTTCAATTATACTTTTAATAAATAATAATATGTCTTTTGCTTTAATATTTAAAGTAAGAGGCAAATAGATAAATAGAAATGTAATAAGTAGTAGTGAAGTTCCAATATCACCAAGCGCTTTTAAGCAAAAATCTTGTGTGTGCATTCCTAATCCCCCAGCAATTAATGCGTTTTCGTAAAAATGAAATATAAATACAGGAATGTAAATTAATCCTAGTAGCGTATGAAATAAGTTATTTAAAATAGAAAATCTTTTAAACCCAAAAATTCTTAAACTTAACAAGAATGTAAAGGTAAAAATCAAGTATGCAGATATTCCAAAAAACCTATAAATTAAAGTGTGAGATAGATATGCCCCTAAACCTCCAAGAGAGTTTTTAATTTCATCATTAGTAATAATATCAGAGAAGCTAGCATCTAAAACAAGGCTATTGTCGGCTTTCCAATTAATAAAAAAAGAAGAGAAGGCAATGACCAAGAAAAAAGAAAAAAGCAATAAAACACCACCAACGACAAAATGATTTTTTTTGTTTAGAAATGGTGCTTTTAATTTGTTTAAAAGATTGTTTTTATTTGTTTTAAGCTTGAATTTTTTCTTCATCTGTATGTAATCATCAAAAATACAAATACAAATAAATTTACTACTTAGTATTAACTATTATTTTCCCATTAAATTGTTAATAATTTTTGAGTATTAGATTTTTGCTTTTATAAATTTGCATTTATAATGATATCACTCAAAATACATAATGAATATGCTCAACTAAAAACAGTTGTTTTAGGTATTGCAAAGGATTTTGGAGGTACTCCAAAAATGGAGGATTGTTATGATCCTAAGTCTAGAGAGCATATTAAAAATGGTAATTTCCCTGTTGAAGAATCATTGGTTAATGAACTTAATCAGTTTTTAAAAGTTTTAAAAAAATATAATGTTGATGTTTTAAGACCCGATAATATTAAAAATTTAAATCAAGTTTTTTCAAGAGATATAGCTTTTGTCATCGATAATAAAATCATCATCCCAAATATTATAAATGAAAGAAAAAAAGAGATTGATGGTGTTAAATCGATAATAGAAAAAATTGCTTCCAAAAATATTGTCATATTATCAGAAGAATCTTCAATTGAAGGAGGCGATATCATTGTTCATAATGAAGATATTTTTATTGGATATTCAAATAATGAAGATTTTGATAAGTATCAAGTTGCTAGAACTAATGAAAAAGCAGTTTTAGATATTAAAGATCTTTTTCCTAAAAAAAACATATTTGCCTTTGAACTTAAAAAATCAGATAGAGATCCAAAAGAAAATGCTTTGCACTTAGATTGCTGTTTCCAGCCTATTGGAAAAGGCATGGCTATTTTATATGAAGGAGGATTTAAAAATAAAAGTGACATTACTTTATTGGAAAATTATTTTGGAACCAATAATCTTATTAGGATAACAAAAGAAGAAATGTATAATATGAATTCAAATATTTTTTCAATTTCAGAAAATATTATTGTTTCTGAAAAAAACTTTCATAGATTAAATTCTATTTTAAGAGAGAGAGGTTTTTATATTGAAGAAATTAATTTTTCCGAAATAGCAAAAATGGAAGGCTTATTAAGATGTGCTACTTTACCATTAATTAGATTATGAAACAAGCTACTAATAATATAATGATGATTGAGCCTGTTTTATTTAATTATAATTCAGAGACTGCTGTGAATAATTATTATCAAAATAATGACCTCTCATTAAATCATAAAGAGATACAGCAAAAAGCTCATAATGAGTTTAGTGAATTTGTGTCTCTGCTCAGATCAAAAGGCGTTAATGTGTTAGTTTTTAAAGACACAATTGACCCCCACACACCTGACTCAATTTTTCCAAATAACTGGATCTCTTTACATCAAAATGGCGAGGTTTTTTTATTTCCAATGTTTGCTGAAAATCGAAGACCCGAAAGAAGATTAGACATTATTTCAAAATTAAAAAACAACTTTAATGTTACTAAGATTAATAGTTTAACTCATTATGAAAATCAGAATATTTTTTTAGAAGGAACCGGAAGTATGATTCTTGATAGAGTAAATAAGATTTGTTATGCTGCAAGATCTTTTAGAACTAATGAAATAGTCTTAGAAGATTTTTGTAGTCAAATTAAATATGAGTTAGTTGTGTTTAGTGCTTTTCAAGATGCAAATAATGAAAGATTACAAATATATCATACTAATGTGATGATGTGCGTAGCTAATAGTTATGCTATAATCTGTTTAGATTCAATTGACTCTAGTACCGAAAGATTAAGTGTTGTTAATAGTTTAAATAAAACCAATAAAGAAATAATTGAAATTTCTGAACCACAAGCAAACCAGTTCGCCGGTAATATGTTGCAAGTTACTGGTGATCAAGACTATCTAGTTATGTCTAAGACTGCATATGATTCATTAAATAAATCTCAAATCAAACAAATAACTTCTTTTAATGAAATAATATATGCTGATTTAGATATTATTGAAAAATGTGGTGGTGGTAGCGCAAGATGTATGATGGCTGAAATATTCCTACCTTTGAAAGATGATTGAAACAATTTTACATAAAAAAATATATGAAATTTTAATTGATCTTTATGGAAGTAATGATTATAACATACAGTTTCAATCAACAAGAAAAGAGTTCGAGGGTGATATTACTCTAGTTGTTTTTCCATTTACAAGATTTTCAAAATTAAGCCCAGAAATTACTGCCCATAAAATAGGTGAATTATTATCTAAAATTGAGCTTGTTGAAAGATTTAGTGTTATAAAGGGTTTTTTGAACTTAGTGATTTCGAATAAATTTTGGCTTACAGAATTTTCTAAATCAACATTTGAAGATAATTACGGCTTTGTTGACATTGATGAGAATTCTCCAAATTATCTGGTTGAGTATTGTTCGCCTAATACAAACAAACCAATTCACTTAGGACATATAAGAAATAATTTGTTAGGGTTTTCCCTTGCAAATATTCTTAAGGCTTCAGGCAAGAATGTTAAAAAGGTACAGATTATTAATGATAGAGGAATTCATATCTGTAAATCTATGATTGCCTGGCAAGAATTTGGTGAAGATGAAACGCCTGAAAGTTCGGGTTTAAAAGGTGATCATTTAGTTGGAAAATATTATGTAATGTTTGATAAGCAATACAAGAAAGAAGTTGCAGACTTAATTGAAAAAGGTGCAGACTATAAATTTGCTGAAGAAAAAGCGCCAATATTATTAAAAGCAAAAGAGATGCTTTTAAAATGGGAAGCAAAAGATAAGGAAGTTGTTGCTCTATGGAAAAAAATGAATTCATGGGTTTATGATGGTTTTGAAGCGACTTATAAAAGACTAGGCGTTGATTTTGATAAAAATTATTACGAGAGTGAAACTTATCTTCTTGGAAAAGAAGTTGTTAAAAATGGTTTAGAAAGAGGAGTCTTTTATAAAAAAGAAGATGAGTCTGTTTGGATTGATTTAACAAGTGAAGGATTAGATGAAAAGATTATACTTCGTTCGGATGGAACCGCAGTATATATGACTCAAGATATTGGAACTGCTATAAAGAGACATGAAGATTTTAATTTTTCTCACATGACATACACTGTAGGAAATGAGCAGGACTATCATTTTAAAGTTTTGTTTTTAATTTTAGAGAAATTGGGATTCACATGGGCTAAAAGCTGTTATCATTTATCATATGGAATGGTAGACCTCCCTAGTGGTAAGATGAAATCAAGAGAAGGTACTGCAGTAGATGCTGATGATTTAATGGAGGATATGTTCCAGAATGCAAAGACTATAGCTGAGGAACTTGGAAAGATTGATAAATCTCAAAATAATGAAACTAATGAGTTATATGAAACTGTTGGAATGGGAGCTTTAAAGTATTTTATGTTAAAAGTTGATCCTAAGAAAAGAATGCTATTTGATCCTCAAGAAAGTATTGATTTTAACGGAAATACTGGTCCATTTATACAATATACTTACGCTAGAATTCAGTCAATTTTACGTAAAAATACTGTAGAAATTAAAATTGATGAAGATTCAGATATTACTGATAAAGAAAGAGCTCTTATCATCTCGCTTTTAGCATTTCCAAAAACAATTCAAGAAGCTGCAAATTCATTTAGTCCAGCATTTATTGCAAATTATGCATACGAAATAGTTAAAGACTTTAATAGTTACTACCAATCTACGCCAATTTTAGGAGCAGATTCAACATCAATAATTAGTTTTCGTGTAGCTTTATCTCAACAAGTTGCAAAAATCATAAAATCATCAATGTCCTTATTAGGTATTAATGTCCCTCAAAGAATGTAATTTTCAATTTTGTTAAAAAATATAGTTTTATTAAAAAAATTATACATTTGCTAATATCATGACAAGAGATAGGTTACATCAAATAATTTTTGAGGCAGATACTCCTAAGGGAAAAGCATTTGATATTGCTCTTTTAATTGCTATTTTACTTTCTGTTTTGATAGTTATGTTAGAGAGCGTAGCTTCAATTGATGAGGAGTATGGATCATTACTTCTTACATTAGAGTGGATTTTTACAATTTTATTTACTATTGAATATTTGTTAAGAATTTATTCCATAAATAAACCTTTAAAGTATATTTTTTCTTCAATGGGTATAATTGATTTATTGGCAATATTACCAACCTACCTAACTTTTGCATTTCCATTTTTGAGTACATTAACAGTTATACGTTCCATTAGAATCATAAGAATCTTTAGAGTGTTTAAGCTAAAGAGATACATTAGGGGAGCACATACTATGCAAATTGCCTTAAGAAATTCAGTGCCAAAAATTATTGTTTTTTTACTTTCAGTTCTATTGCTTATTATTATTCTAGGAACGATTATGTATATTTTTGAAGGACTTGTTGGAGGTAACCCAGGTTTTCAAGATATCCCAAATTCTATATATTGGTCCATAGTTACTTTAACTACTGTTGGCTATGGAAATGTTATTCCTGTTACTGTCATTGGTAAAATCATTGCAGCTGCAATTATGCTTTTAGGTTATGGGATTATTGCTGTGCCAACAGGTATCGTAACTGCTGGAATCATAAAAACAAAAAAAAATATTTCTACTCAAGCATGTATCAATTGCTCTAAAGAAGGTCATGATGTAGATGCTCTTTACTGTAAGTATTGTGGGGCAAAGATTCATAATGATTAAATACTATTAATCATTTTAATATCTGCGTGTGAAAAATTTTACTGTTTATAGATCATCTGCAGGTTCTGGAAAGACTTATACTCTGGCAGTAAATTATCTTGCATTAGCTATTAGTAAGTCACTAATTAAAAGAGATTACTATAAAAAAATTCTTGCAATTACCTTTACTAATAAAGCTGCTCAAGAAATGAAAGAGCGAGTCCTTTACTATCTAAATGTTTTGTCTCAAGGAAAAGATATTGACAATATTTTATCTGAGATTATTTCAAAAACACGAGTAGAAAGTCAAGATATTTTTAAAATATCTAAAAATATTTATTCTCATATTCTACATAATTATTCTGACTTAAGCATTCAAACTATTGATAAGTTTAGCTATAAAATCGTGAAAACATTTTCTTCAGATCTTGGAATGAATAGAGATTTTGAATTAGAATTAGATAGTAATAAAATCATACAACCTGTAATTGCATTGTTATTAAATAAAGTTTCTGATAATAATTCCTTACTTACAGATGTACTAGTAAATTTTACAATACAAAAGCTAGAAGATGGAAATAGTAATGATATTCAAAGTGATTTAGAAGATTTTTGTAAGCATCTTTTTATTGAAGGCTCTGACAAGATTTTAATAAATAATTCCCTTACATCAGCTGAGGTAAATAAATTAAAAAATAATCTCTTTGAGCAAAAAAGTGATTTTAAAAATAAAATTATTTCTCTCAGAAAAGAGGTTGTTAATTTTTTTGAAAATAACGGATTGACTTCTGCTCATTTCTCAAGAGGAACCTTTTATAAATTATTTAATGACAAATTATTAAGTAAAAAATATTCTGATTGGATCCCATCGGAATCATTAATTAATAGTGTAAATAATGCAGATTTTTATAGTAAATCTCTTGATGAAAATTTAAAACAACAAGTAGATAGAAATAAAGAAAAATTAAAACAATTTTTTGATGATTTACTTTTTTTGTTAAAGGACTATATCACTCTTGAAGCAATACTTAAAAAGATATATCCCTCTATAATTATTAATGAGCTTATAAATGAAATTAATACTTATAAAAAAGAAAATAATATTCAGCATATATCTTCTTTTAATAAACAAATTCATGAAGTTGTAACCACTCAAGTTTCTTCCTTTATTTTTGAACGACTTGGAGAAAGATACAATCATTTTCTAATTGATGAATTTCAAGACACTTCTTTACTTCAATGGCAAAATTTACTTCCTTTAATAGCTGATTCTCTTGATTTTGGAAAATCAATAGTTGTTGGTGATGGAAAACAATCAATATATAGATGGAGAGCAGGAGAAGTTGAACAATTCTTAAAGTTACCCGAAATATATAAAGGTGAGAGTTTACAATATTTTTCTGAATGGCAAACAAAATTATCTAATCATTTCAAGTCAGAAAATCTTGATAATAATTTTAGAAGTAGAAAGAAAATTATAGAATTTAATAATTTATTTTTTAAAAGGATAAAGACTTTGCTTTCAGAAAATCTTATACCTATATATGATGATTTAGAACAAAAAGCTGAATATGCAAATAATGGAGGTTATGTTAGAATAGAGTTGTTTGATGGAAAAGAATATAAAAATGAGGTTTTAGAAAAAACAAAGAATGAAATAAAAAAACTAATAAATGAGAATAATTATAGCTATAAAGATTTTGTAGTTCTTTGTAATACTCATAAGGATATCTCAGAAATCGCATCATATTTAACAAATTATTCTATACCTATTATTTCATCAGAAGGTTTACTTATTAGTAATTCCCCAAAAGTAAAGTTGATTGTTTCATCAATTAAATATTTGGTTAATCTTGATGATAAGATTGCTAAAGCTTCAATAGTTAATTATTTATTTCATCATGTATCAAAAAAAGATGATTTGCATTTTTTATATATGCAAGTTCACAATAACGATAGATTTTTATCATTATTAAATAATCATGGCATAGAATTTGACTTTGATAATTTTTTAGAGCTTCCGCTATATCAAATGGTAGAGGAGATTATTAAAGCTTTTAATATTAAAAATGATGTTTATGTTAATTTTTTCTTAGACCTTGTTCATGAGTATTCAGAAAAAAATATAAATAGCATATCTCAATTTATTGAGTGGTGGTCTGAAGTAAAAACAAAAAAATCAATATCAATTTCAGATGACGTAAATGCAGTTAAGTTAATGACTATTCACAAATCTAAAGGATTAGCCTTTCCGATTGTTATAATTCCTTTTAATTGGGAATCTTCTACAAAAAAAGAAATGTGGGTTGAAAACAACGGTCATTATTCTAAACAGATTAAATATTCTTTAATCAATCAGAATAAAAATTTAAAGTTTTCTCATTTTAATCATGATTACAACAGAGAAAAGACTTTAGAGTCAATGGATAATATTAACAAGCTATATGTTGCTTGTACTAGAGCGGTTGATGGTCTTTATATCTTTTCTAAATCTATAAAAAAAGTTGCTGAAAACTCCACCAATTTAAATGCTATACTTCAAAAATTCACTAGTGAATTTCCTTATTCTTATGGGTCTATTACTAATAAAAATTCAGAAAATAAAAATCAAAAATCTATTTTCATAAAAGAAATTATTGATAGTAAAGACTGGAAAAAGATAATTTCTTTAAAAAATTCTTCATCAGATTTCTGGGATAATGAAAATCATAGTAAGAATAAAGACTGGGGTAAGTTATTTCATTATGCATTATCAGAGATTTCATATTTTGAACAAATTAACGAGGTAGTTGAAAATTTATATATTAGAGGTAAGTGTGATTTTAAGCAAAAAAAAGAGTTACTACAAGAAATTAATAATCTCTTTTCATGCACTGAAATAATGGGATTCTTTTCTCCAAAATGGAAAGTTAGAAATGAAAAAGAAATATTAATGCCAAGTGGTAAGACTTATATCCCCGACAGGATAATGTTCAATAATAATCAGTTGGTAATAATTGATTATAAGACTGGAGAAAAAGATTCAAAGCATATTGAGCAAATAGTCAATTATTCAAATGCACTTAGAATGATGGGCTTTAATAATATTGAAAGATATTTAATATATACAAATAGTTCTAAGAAAATTCATAAAGTATGAAGCCATTTTTAGAAAAAATTGCTGATCGATTAATATTGAAGTTTCCAAAAAATATGGAGAAAGTTGCTGTTGTTCTCCCAAGCAAGAGATCGGTTGTGTTTTTAAAATATTATTTGTCTCAAAAGATTTCAAAACCAATTTTCCTTCCAAGATTTTATTCAATTGAAGAATTTGTTGAGAATATTTCTGGTTTAAATGTTATTGATAATGTGTCTTTACAGTTTTATCTTTATGAGAGTTATCTTAAAGAATTAGGTAAAGAAAAAGATGATTTTAATGAATTTCTTAATTGGAGTGCTATACTACTTCAAGATTTTAATGAAGTTGATACAAACATAGTTGATGCAAATTCTTTATATAAAAATATTAAGAACGTTAAGGAACTTGAAAATTGGAGTGTAGATAATTGGAGTTTTTCAGAAAAAAATCTTTCAGATATTCAAAATAATTATGTTGATTTTTTTGAGTCAATGTATGATATCTACAATAATTTTAAAAAGAACTTGATTAATAAAAGTTATGCTTATCAAGGCTTAGCTAATTTAATTGCTAGCGAAAAAGTAAAAGATACAGATTTTAATTTTGATAAAATCTGGTTTGTTGGCTTAAATGCTCTAACAAAATCACAACATATAATCATAGACAATTTAAAACAAAGAAATATTGCTCGTGTTTTTTGGGATGCTGATAAATATTATTTAGATAATCCTGATCATGAAGCTTCCTTTTTTCTAAAACAACAAAAAGACAAATGGCATGAAATTGATTTTGATGGAATAGGTGATTATTTATCTCTGCCAAAACAAAAATTTCAGATTGTTAGCTGCCCTGAAAACATTGCTCAAGCACATGTAATGGCCAAGGAACTTTCTTTACTTGATAATTCTGAACTTAACAATAGTAATACTGCAGTTATACTTGCAGATGAGGGTTTATTATTTCCTGTTTTAAATTATATTCCTAATAAAGTTGACAAGTTAAATGTAACTATGGGTAGTCCTTTTAAAAACTCTCCGTTTTATTCATTTATTAATTCTTTTCTTTTATTAAAATTTAACATTAAAAAATATTCAAAAGGAAAATTTTATTACAAAGACTTATTACAGTTTATTGAAGACCCATATTTTAAAAAAATAAGTGATTACAAAGAGATAAGATCTCTTAGGAATTACTTAAATGAAAATAATATTGTGTTTGTTAGTTCTAATGAAATATATTCTTTTTTTAATGCAGAAGTTTTTAAAGATATTTTTGAAATTGGTAGTGATGTTGAAAATATAATCCTTCAATTAAAATTAATTATAAACTTATTAAGAGAGGTGTTAGTCGAGGATAAGGCTAATATAGATTCTGAAGTTTTAATTGTTTTTAGCGATTGTCTTTCTGTTATTGAAAATTTAAAAAGTGAATTTTCTCATAAATTTGATTTAAAAACATTTATAAATCTCATAAATCAAGTAATTTCTAGAGAGATTATTCCTTTTAAGGGAGAGCCTTTAGAAGGGGTACAGTTAATGGGGATATTAGAAAGTAGAACATTAGACTTTAAAAATGTAATTATTCTAGGTGTAAATGAAGGAATAATACCAAAAGGGAAAAATTTTAATTCTTTTATTCCCTATGAGCTAAAAAAATATTTTAGTATTCCAACCCATACTGAAAAAGATGCGGTTTTTTCATATCATTTTTATAGAATTTTACAAAGAGCAGAAAATATAACTCTAACATACAATTCTAAGCTTGACAATTTTGGTTTTGGTGAAAAAAGTAGATTTATAACTCAATTATTATCCGAATTTAAGGCCAGCAAAATCGATGAGTTTATTTTTCAAGACAATAATTTTCAATCTAATGTTTCGAAAGATATTATCGTAGAAAACAAAAATTTAGAATCTGAGGTGTTAAATTGGGCTAAAAGAGGGGTTTCACCGTCAGCATTAAATAAGTATAAAAATTGTCCGCTTGATTTTTATTATTATTATTTAGCTCAAATTAAAGAACCTTTTGAAGTAGATGAATTTGCTGATAATAGTCTAATGGGAAATGCTATACATTCAATTTTAGAAGAAGTTTTACCATCGGGTAATTTAACTCTAAAAATTCTTGAGATTGCAAAAAAAGATATTCTTTCAAGATTAAAATTATTCTATAGGGATGCTTTGTCAGACAGTAATTTTAAAGAAGGAAAAAATTATTTATCTCTAAAAGTAGCTGAAAAATTAATTTATGACTTAATTAGTTTTGAAAAGAAAATATGCATAAAAAATACTATTGATGTTTTTGCTAAAGAGCAAAAACTTACTCATTCAATAAATGTTAATGGTATAGATTTTAATTTAACTGGAATTGTTGATAGAGTTGATTTTTATAATGGCACATTAAGAATAATAGATTATAAGAGTGGGAAATCATTAATAAAAAATGAGTTACATTTTGATAATCTTAAAGATTTATTTGAAAATCCTAAAAAAGACAAGGCATTCCAATTGTTAATGTATGCATATCTTCTTCTAATAAAATATCCTCAGTTTTTAAATAGGAAAATTACTGTGGGGATTTACTCTTTAAGAAATATTGAAGATGGGCTTGAAATTTTAAGTTCTGATTCTGAACTAATTTTTAATAAGCAATTGTTGCTAGATTTTGAGCAACATTTACAAATTCTAATAAAGAAAATTATAGAGAGTGATTTTAAAGTTGGAGAAAATTTGGATTCATGCAAATACTGTTCACATCTAGAGCTGTCTATGTAGTATTAGTTTAATTTAATTTTAGTTTTCCTTTTTAATTAACTTATATTTGTAAAAAACGATTTATGAGATTTTTACACATTTTTTTTCTGTTTATATTTTTTTCATTTGAATGTTTTTCCAATGAGATAGTTGTTTCTAAGGGTGAAAATAGTTTTACTGTTAAAGAAAAAACTTCTGCTAGCTTTAAAGTTTATAATCATCTTAATGTAATCAATACTAATATTATTAAGACTGAAGATGGAGATTTTACAAAACTTACTATTCCATATTATTCAACAAATTCTGATATTGGATCACCGGAACTTCCATCTTTAAAGAAATTAATCAATATACCTGCGGGAGCTAATATTTCTGTAAATGTTTTAAATAAAGTCTCAAAAATTATTCCTTTAGATGATTTCGGTATTCAAAATTTTATTTTACCAAACCAACCTTCCATTTCAAAATCAAAAAGTGCAGAGGAAATAGTGTTTTTTTATAACAAGGAATCTTACAGTAAAGATGTCTTTACTAATGATGAGCTAGTATCTTTTGAGATTTTAGGAAGTATGCGTGAAGTCCAGTTAGCTAGAATTATTATATCACCTATCTCTTATAATCCTGTTGCAAATGAGATAGAAGTAGTTACTAAACTAGAATTGGAAGTAAATTTTTCTGTAAAAAATAAGGCAATCAATAATCCTGGATATTATTCTCCTGAATTTGAACATCTTTATAAAAAATGTATTAACTACTTACCACCAAGTCCAGAAGATATTATTACAACCTACCCAGTTAAATATGTTATTGTTTCAGACCCATTATTTCAAACTGCTTTACAGCCACTTATTGAATGGAAAACTAAAAAAGGATTTAATGTTATTGAAGCATACACAAATGATCCTAATGTTGGAACTACAACCAACTCAATTAAAGCTTATGTGAAAAACTTATACGATAATGCAACATTAACAGATCCTGCGCCAACTTATTTACTATTAGTAGGTGATCTTATGCAAATTCCTTCATTTAGTGGTAATTCTGGCTCCCATATTACGGACTTATTTTATTGTGAATTTGATGGGTCTGGAGATTTTTATCCAGAGATGTATTATGGTAGATTTTCGGCAACAACAGTTGCTGAAGTAGAAATACAGGTTGCAAAAACCTTAACTCATGAAAAGTATTTATTTGCTGACCCCAGTTTCTTAGATGGAATTGTTTTAGTAGCTGGAGTTGACGGAGCATATGCACCTACTTATGGAAATGGTCAGATTAATTATGCCACTGATAATTATTTCAATATTGCTCATAATTTAACAGTTCATAACTATTTATATGGTTCTGGAACTCCAATTACATCTGACATGCCTCAGGCATCATCAAATATTATTAGTAATATAAGTGAAGGAGTTGGTTTAGCTAACTATACCGCTCACTGTGGTCCTAGTGGATGGGGAGATCCTAGTTTTAATACTAGTGATGTTTATACTTTGCAAAATAATGGTGAGTACGGATTAATTATTAGTAATTGTTGCTTGCCTAACAAATTTGACGAACCAATTTGTTTTGGAGAAGCATTGCTAAGAGAGGATAATAAAGGTGCTTTAGGTCATATTGGAGCAAGTAATAATACCTATTGGGATGAAGATTATTGGTGGTCTGTAGGAAACACATCTAATATTACATCTAATCCTACTTATTCTGGCACTGGCTTGGGAGCATATGATTCCTGGATGCACGAAAATGGGGAGCATCAGGATGATTGGTTTATTACTCAGGCTCAAATTTTACATGCTGGAAATTTAGCTGTTACAGAGGCTGGTGGAGCAGAGGAATATTATTGGGAAATTTATCATTTGATGGGCGATCCATCATTAATGCCATATATTGGTGTGCCAACACCATTAACTGTTTCACATAATAATATAATTCCAATTGGAGCTACATCTTTAACTGTTAACTCTGAAGAGAATTCATATGTAGCTTTATCAATGAACGGTGTTTTATTAGATGCTAAATTATGTGATGCTACTGGAATAGTTAATTTAACTTTTAATCCTATTTCGAATGCAGGCTCTATTGATATTGTTGTTACTAAACAATTTAAGCAACCTTATATAAACACTATTCAATCTATATCGCCAAATGGTCCATATGTAACAGTAACAAATAATTTGGTTTCTGACTTAAATGGTAATAACAATTCACTTGCTGATTATAGTGAAATTATTAATTTGGATGTAGATTTATTTAACTTAGGAGGAGGTAATTCACAAAATCTTAATTTAGTATTATCATCAAATGATCAGTATATTACAATAATTGATTCAGTTCATTCCATTAGCTCTATTACCTCAAGCCAAACAATTGCAACAACAAATGCATTTAGTTTTCAAGTAGCTGATTTTGTGCCTGATCAACACATCGCTAATTTTATTTTAACTATAACAGATGCTTCCTCTAACATTTGGAATTCTACTATTAATATTACTTTGAACTCCCCAATTTTAAATCATCTAAATTTCATAGTTGATGATTTATTCTTAGGAAATGGAAATGGTAAATTGGATGCTGGTGAGAATTTAGATTTAATTGTAGAAGTTCAAAATTTAGGACATGCTGATTGCTACGGATTAACAGCAACATTGTCTTCACTCAGTAGTTATATTACAATAAATAATGTAATTGCTTCTTTACCTTTATTAAATACTACTCAGTCTCAGAATGTTACTTTTAATATTTCTGTAGATCCTAACACCCCAGTTGGAACAAATGTTATTTTTCCTTTTGATTTAACCGATCAAATATATACACACCAAACTGATTTTACTGAAAACGTGGGGATTATAAATGAAGATTATGAGACAGGTGATTTTACAAATTATTCTTGGATACAAGGTACTTATCCTTGGACTGTAGATGTTAATCAAATATATGAGGGCGTATATAGTTCTCGTTCAGCAGACAATTTGCCAGATAATCAAGAATCAGAGCTTTCTATTGAAGTTGATGTCCTTACACCTGGAGATATTTCTTTTTATAAGTTTGTTTCATCTGAACTTAATTTTGATTTTTTAAAGTTTAAAATTAATGGTAATAAAGTTGGGGAATGGTCGGGTGAAGATAGTGTATGGAGTTTTGTTTCTTTTCCTGTTGTTAATACCGGATTACATACTTTTAAGTGGGAATACGATAAAGATGCTTCCTGGAGCGACGGAGATGATTGTGCATGGATAGATTATATTGTTTTCCCTCCAATAGTAATTACTCAAACTTCCTTAGATAATAATTTTGCAGACATAAAAATATTCCCTAATCCAACTATGGGCTTGTTTAATATTGATTTTGGAACAAATAAGAATAAATCATTAGAGATTACAGATGTTTTTGGTAAAAGATTAGATTATTTTGAAGACATTAACAATACTAATCAGTTTGATATGTCTGATTACGCCCCTGGTACATATTTAATAAATATCATGCCTGATAATTTAATATTTCAAATTATCAAGCAATAGTGCCTAAAATTGTTGCTCTTGATTATGGAAGTAAAAGGGTAGGAGTTGCAATTTCAGATCCTGAAAATAAAATTGCATTCGCATTAAAAACTATCTCTACTGAATTAGTTCTTAAATATATAATAGAATTAGTTGCTGCTGAAAAAACTTATATAGTTGTTATTGGTTTTCCAGTTAATCTCGATGGCTCTTTAAATGATATTTCTCATGAAATAAATGTTTTTATAAATAAATTAAGCCAAAAGATTCCTGAAATAATAATTGAAAAATACGACGAAAGATTTACATCACTAATTGCAAAAAAAACAATATTAAATTCCGGAATTGGCAAGCAAAAGCGTCAAAATAAATCCTTGGTTGATAAAGTTAGTGCAACAATTATTCTTCAAAGCTATCTTGATTCTTTACAAAGATAGTTTCTCTCTTAAGAACTTGCCAGTATGAGATTTGCCTTCTAATATTATATCTTCAGGTGTTCCATTAAAAATTATTTTTCCACCTTTACTGCCTCCTTCTGGTCCTAAATCAATTATCCAGTCTGCACATTTAATGATATCAAGATTATGCTCAATACAAATAATTGAGTGTCCTTTTTCTAGTAACGAATAGAATGAATTTAACAACTTGTTTATATCATGAAAATGTAATCCTGTAGTTGGTTCATCAAATATGAATAAAATTTTATTTGGACTATTTCCTTTTGAAAGAAAAGAAGCAATCTTTGTTCTTTGGGCCTCCCCACCACTTAATGTATTTGACGATTGTCCAAGTTTTATGTATCCTAAACCTACACTATTTAAAGGTAGGATTTTATTTACGATGCTTAATTTATCATGCTCTGTAAAAAAACTAATAGCTTCATCTACAGACATATCAAGTATATCAGAAATGTTTTTTTGTTCAAATTTAATTTCAAGAACCTCATTCTTAAATCTTTTACCTTTACACTGTTCACAAATTAAGTGAACATCTGCCATAAATTGCATTTCTACTGCTATTTCTCCCTCTCCTTTACAGGCTTCACATCTTCCTCCATCTACATTAAAAGAAAATGCTCCAGTCTTATATTTTCTGGCTTTAGCCAATGCTTGATTAGCATATAGTGTTCTTATTTCGTCATATGCTTTTATATATGTAATAGGATTTGATCTTGATGACTTTCCTAATGGATTCTGATTGATAAACTCTAGCTTAGTGATTTTATTGCTAGTAATATTTATAGAACTATAATTGTTTTCATCTTTTTCATAGATTCCAATTTTATTATTAAAAGCAGGTTTTAAAACATCTTTTATTAAAGATGATTTTCCTGAGCCACTAACTCCACTAACCACTGTTAAACAGTTTAAAGGAAACTTCACATCTATACCTAATAAATTATTTTTCTTAACATTTTTTAGTGTTATATAATCTGTCCATTTTCTTCTCCTTTGAGGTACATCAATTTGCAACTTATTTGTAAGGTATTTTGTTGTAAGACTTGATTTTGATTTTAAAATGTCACTTGTCTTACCATTATAAATGATTTCCCCTCCATTTATACCTGCTTCAGGTCCAATGTCAATAATAAAATCTGAGTTTAGCATTATCTCTTCATCATGCTCAACTACCACTACAGTATTACCTATATCTCTTAAATTTTTTAAGATTTTGATTAATTTATTTGTGTCTTTAGGATGAAGTCCAATACTTGGTTCATCTAAAATGTACATTGACCCTACTAATGAA
>CALJFR010000071.1 GCA_938073745.1 uncultured Flavobacteriales bacterium | reverse complement strand
TTACATGCTTGATTTTATTTGGAAATATAAATATGTTTTTTACTCAATTATATTTCTGATTTTCTTTTATTCTTTATATTTAATTTCAAATCCTAAAATTTTTTTTGATACTGAAAGAATATTAAAATACGCTGATGATATTCAGATTGAGTTAAAAGAATCATTTAATGATAAGAATTTACTTCTTTTAGGTGTAGAGTTTGAAGATGAAATATCATTTGAAGAAATACAAAAAATTGACTCTGCTTATAGTCTTATTAGCGATGATACGTTAATTAAGTTTGAGAGAAGCATATTTAGTGAAAAGAGAATGATTTTTTCAGGTCTTTTTTTTCATTCTTTTAATGTTTTAAATATATCTTCTGAAACTAAATATAATACTTCAATAGATAAACTAAAAGAAAAACCCAGTTTATTTCTCTCTAAGGATTTTAAAAAACTTTTTTTTATTCTTGAAATGAAAGATAACATAGAAAGTAAAATCCAAGAAAATTTGATTTTGAATATTCAACAAAGTTTTCAGAAACTTAAAACAAAAAATGTCTTTGTTTCTGGACAAATTCCAAGTGAATTATACATGCAAAAAAATGTTGTGAAAGAGTTGTTTCTACTTACAGTACTAAGCGCAGTATTTTGCTTTTTGATTTTATGGTTTTTTACAATGAATCTTAAGTTTGTTTTCTTAACACTACTAAGTGTTATATTCAGTGTGGTAATTAGTATATCAATCTCTCAATTTATTTACGGAGGGATAGAGCTAGTTATGATTATTATGCCTGCAATTATTTTTATAGTATGTGTTTCTGATTTAATGCATCTTATAAATGATAATCAGCAGTTTATTAGTGATAAGAAGGAATTTTTCAAACAAAAGATTAAAAATATTGGTGTTCCTGTTGGTCTTACTTCTTTAACAACTGCAATTGGTTTTCTAAGTTTCTGTTTTTCAGATGTTCTTCCAATAACACGTTTTGGTTTCATAACAACGTTGGGTATTATAGTATCTCTCTTTATTATTTTAGTTAGTTATTCAATATGTGTTGATTTAAATTTTCATTTAATTAAGGGGAATCAGTACTTAAATAAACTAATAAACAATTTTATTTCTTCTATTGTTAATTATAAAAATAAGTTTAGTTTTTACATGCTTTTATTAGTACTATTTGCTTTATCTATTTATGGTGTTTCCAGCTTTCGTATAGATAATTATTTAACTGATGAGGTCAATACAAACTCAAAACTATACAAAGAAATGAGTTTTTTTAATGACAATTTTGGAGGTATAAAGCCAGTAACTTTTAAAATCCCAATGGATAATAATGTTAATATTAAAAGTTTATTAAATTTTGAAGATTTTTTGCAAAGCAATAATTTCTCATTAGATTTTTCTTTAAGTAGCTTAGTTGAAAATCCCGAACTTGTAAATAAAAGTATGCTACAGAAAATTACTAAAGAAAATTATAAGATACAGACTAGGATGAATGATTTAGGCTCAAAATATAGTTTTGGAGTTTTTGAAAAGATAACATTAAAAGCTAAAGAATTAGCATTAGAATTAAAAGTAGGAGGTGCTGGTTATTTATTTGACCAAGTAAGTAATCAGCTAACAAGAGAAATTTTGTATGGACTACTTATTGCAATTTTAACCATAGGTACTTTATTTGTTCTGATAAATGGTTTTAATATTAATTATTTTTTTGTTGCACTAATTCCAAATATTTTTCCAATTTTAGTTGCAATTGGAATCCTATGCTTATCTAATTTTTATTTCAGTTTATCTAATGCATTTATTTTTGCCATAGTTTTTGGTTTAATAGTTGATGATTCAATTCATATTTTAAGCTCATATCGCTTTAATATCAAAAAAGGTATGGATAAAGAATTAGCAATTTCAAACTCTATGAATATTACTGCTCGCGCAGTTATTAAGACAACTATAATTGTAATAGTTAGCCTATTACCTCTTTTGTTATCCGAGTTTAAATCTGTAAGTCAATTAAGTATTATAACTATAATTTCTGCTGTTATTGCTATTGTCTTTGACTTATTATACTTGCCTAAATTAATAAAGAAATTCTTGTAAATATGAAATCAAATATATTTTGGTTTAGAAGAGATTTGAGATTAGAAGATAATACCGCTTTAAATAAAGCACTAAATTCATCAAATAGTATTATTCCTATTTTTATTTTTGATAATAGTATAATAAAAAATCTTTCAAAAGATGATGCACGTATTAGTTTTATATACAATCAATTAGTTAGAATAAATACACTTTTAAAAAGCTTTAATTCCTCTTTATTAGTTCTACATGGTGATCCTGAAAAGTTAATATTAGAACTTGTGCAAAAGAAAGATATAGGTGCTCTATATTCAAATTTAGATTATGAACCATATGCTTTAGAAAGAGATAAAAAAATCACAGATTCTTTAGAGAAATTTAATATACCACACTTGCAATTTAAAGATCAAGTAATATTTGGTCCAAAAGAAATTTTAAAGGACGATGGTAATCCCTACACTGTATATACGCCATATAAAAACAAATGGCTGACAAAGTTTAACACATCATTAATTTCAGTTAGTACAAGTTTACGTAATGATAATTTTTATAAAGAAATTTTTAATTTCCCAGATTTGAATGATATTGGTTTTGTTGATTCAGAAATTAAAGTTTCTGACTATAGCCTTGATATTATAGGTTCTTATAAAGATAATAGAGATTTCCCAGCTTTAGATAAGACAAGCTATCTGAGTGTTCATTTAAGATTTGGAACAGTGAGTGTTAGAGAAATTATTAGACAGATTTCAGACTCAGATCCTGTTTTTCTTTCAGAACTTATTTGGAGAGAATTTTTCATGCAAATTCTATTTAATTTCCCTCATGTTGTTTCCAATAGCTTTAAAAGGAAATATGACAATATAGTTTGGAGAAATAATAAAGATGAGTTTAAGCAATGGTGTGAAGGTAAGACTGGTTATCCTATTGTTGATGCGGGAATGCGACAATTAAATCAAACTGGATATATGCATAATAGAGTTCGTATGATTGTAGCGGGCTTTTTATGTAAGCATTTGTTAATTGATTGGAGGTGGGGTGAAAAATACTTTAGTCAAAAGCTATTAGATTATGAGCTATCTTCAAATAACGGGAATTGGCAATGGGCTGCAGGTACTGGATGCGATGCGGCTCCATATTTTAGAATATTTAATCCATTTACACAGCAAAAGAAGTTTGATAAAGACTATGTTTATATAAAAAGATGGATTAATGAATTTAAGGGTGACCACTATCTAGACTATATTGTTGATCATAAATATGCTCGACAAAGAGCATTAGAGAGTTATAAAAAAGGAATAGCTTGATTTACCAAAGTCTTCCCTCCCAATAGCAAGAAAAGCAAGAATACCTTTTAAATTTAAATAAGTTCAAACTTAATTTAGTATACAATTCGTCTAAAGAATTAGATGATATTCTTTTAACGGTATTTTCACATTTTGGGCAATTAACTTTATTATTAATATTTCTTTTGTGCTTCCAAATTCCAAATATTTTAATGATTAAAATACAAATAATATATAAAAATGGAATTGAATAAATACTTCCAAAAAGAGTATTTATAATAAATGCTATAAAAGAATCAATCATTATTAAAATATTAATAATCAAATATGAGAAATAATTCTTTTATTCAAAATAAGTAATTATACGTAGAAAGAAAGTTAAATTATCTTTTCTCCTGTTGTTTCAGTTAAAACCTTAAAGTAGCTATTAATCGTATTTAATAATCTTCCAGTATTATTAATTTGTCTTTTATCAATTTCGATTACTTGAGCAAGTTCACCCATAGTACCTGTAGTAAAAACTTGATCTGCATTATAAAATTCTGTGACTGAGATATTTTTTTCAAAAATTGGTATTTTATTTTCTTTACAAATCTGTATAATTAATCCTCTTGTAATTCCTGGAAGGCAGGCATCAGCAAATGGTGTAAATACATCACCATTTTTAATCATGAAAATATTGGTTGCATTAGTTTCTGCTACAAATCCGTTTAAGTCTAACATTAATGCATCATCGGCTTTTGCATGATTTGCTTCAATTTTTGCAAGGATATTATTTAATAAATTATTGTGATGAATTTTTGAATCTAAACATAGCGGAGAGTTTCTTCTAATACTAGATGTAACTAATTTTAATTTTTTACCACTATAAATTGCTGGTTTCCACTCTGCTAGTATAATTAAAGTACAACCACATTGATTAAGTTGAGGATTCATGCCCGATGTAATTTTCTTACCGCGTGTGAGCGTTAATCTTATATGAGTTTCATCATACATTTTATTTGCCTTGAGTGTAGTAAATATTGCATCTTTTATAAATACAATTGAAGGTATTTTTTCAAATGCTAAACTCTTAGCAGATTCCATTAATCTATTTAAATGTTCATCTAAACTAAAGATACGTCCATCATATACACGAAGTCCTTCCCAAACAGCATCTCCACCTTGAGATAAACTATCAAAAACTGATATTTTTGCATCATCTCTTCTGTATAGAGAGCCATCAATCCAAACTTTGATGTTTTTATTTCTAGGGTCAAATTTTTGTAGCATTTTTTTTATTTGTCTTGACCTATAAGTTTTTTTATTTTTCTAAACATAACTAATAAGATGGCCACAAATAATCCAAGTATAAATATTTTAGATTCTTCGGGCTTCATTATATAGCCATACCCAAGTACTATGATTGCATTTATAGCCATCATAAACGTAACTATTGCTAGTGACTTTTGAGGGTCCTTCTTTGCCCATTTTAAAATCAAATCGTTAAATGGTAAAAGGGGTATGCAAACAAGTAATCCCAAAAAAAACTCAATCAATTTTTCCAAGAGAATTTTTTATTCTTTGTTAACTGTATTCTTTAAATCAGTCGAACCAATAAATACTACTTGAGCAACAGCATTTGTTTTTCCAGTATTGATAGTTTCATGCCAACTATTTGTAGAACCTATAAAAGCCTCTCCTTTTTTAATAACTTTTTGTATCTCTCCATTTTCAGATTTAATTGATATTTCACCTTCAATCATGTAAACAACAGGTATTCCTTCATGCATATGCATTCCAGTTGTTTCTCCTGGAGTTAAAACTCTTATAGCAGATGTAATGGCTGCATTTGAATCAGGAAAATTAATTGTTTCCCCAATGACATCTGTTGTGATTCCATTTAGTAATACTTTAGTTTCATATTGGATGTTTTTTTCTGGTGAAGAACATGAAATTATTAAAAAACTACATGCGAATAATAGGTTTGTGATTTTCATTTTTTTATTTATTAATTATAAGTACCCAAAAGAAAGAAATTTATTTAAACATCACAAAATTTATGATGTAAAATACATAATAATACTCAGAATCGTATTAATTGCTTTTTCTTAAATTTGTTTAAATCAGCTAAGTCATATAAATGAATTTAATTGGAGTTTTTGGCGCTTTATTAATTGGTGTTGTCCTTGGTCTAATTGGAGCTGGAGGCTCGATACTTACAGTTCCGATTTTTGTTTATGTATTAGATGTTAAACCTGTATTGGCCACCGCTTATTCCTTATTTGTCGTCGGCATTGCTGCATTATTTGGAACAATTAAAAATGCTAAAGGAAATCTTGTTGAGTATAAAACAGGTTTTGTTTTTGCAATTCCTGCTTTTATTGGAGTGTATATTGCACGAAGATTTCTGTTAGATCTTATTCCAAATGTAATTTTTAAGTTAGGAGATTTTTCTTTGACAAAAGATATGGGGATAATGATGTTTTTTGCCCTCATTATGATTCTTGCTTCTTACTTTATGATAAAAGATCAAAAGGAACAGAACATCAATAAAAAATTTAGTAACAATATCTATATTTTAATTATTGAAGGTTTTATTGTTGGTGTTTTAACTGGAATAGTTGGGGCAGGGGGTGGATTTATTATCATTCCAGCATTAGTTCTATTTGCCGGATTGCCAATGAAAAATGCTATTGGAACATCTTTGATGATTATTGCTATTAAATCACTTTTTGGATTTATAGGGGATCTTCAAAATATTAATATAATAATTGATTGGTTATTATTAGGTGGATTTACTTTCTTATCTATAATTGGGATTTTTATCGGATTGTATTTTAATAAATTTATTGAAGGTAATAAACTTAAAAAAGGTTTTGGCTGGTTTATTTTAATAATGGGAGTTTGTATTGTTTTAAAGGAGATTATATAAGTTTTCCTTTTTTTAATAATAGTAATAGTATTATCTTTGAACTGAAAATTTTGAATAGATGAAAGTTAAACAGATTTATACCAATTGCCTTGCTCAAGGATCGTATTATATTGAAAGTAATGGTGAAGCTGCTGTAATTGATCCTCTTAGAGATGTGTCTCATTATACAGACTTAGCGGCAGTTGGTAATGCTAAAATAAAATACGTTTTTGAAACTCATTTTCATGCAGATTTTATTAGCGGACATCTTACGCTGTCAAAATTAACTGATTCCCATATTGTGTATGGTCCAAATGCAAATCCTGATTTTGACTGTATTATAGCTAAAGATAATCAGCAATTTAAGATTGGCAATATAAGCATCACTGTTTTGCATACCCCTGGGCACACTTTAGAAAGCACATGTTATTTGCTAAAGGACGAGGAAGGTATAGAACACTGTTTGTTTACTGGAGACACACTTTTTTTAGGAGATGTGGGAAGGCCAGATTTAGCTCAAAAAGATATGCAAATGACCAAAGAAGAGTTAGCTGGTGTACTCTATGAATCTGTAAATAATAAGATTAAACCGTTGCCCGATAATATCTTAATATATCCCGGTCATGGTGCTGGCTCAGCATGTGGGAAAAATATGATGAAAGAAACTGTTGATACTTTAAAGAACCAAAAAGATATTAATTACGTGCTCAACGGTTCATTATCTAAAGAAGAATTTATTTTTGAATTAACACATGATTTACAAGAACCTCCTTCTTATTTTCCATCAAATGTTCAGTTGAACAAAGAAGGTTATGATGATTTATCTGCGATTCTTAAAAAAAGTAAAAAATCTCTTTCAGTTGAAGAATTTGAAAATGCTTCAAAAGAAAATGACATAATTATGCTTGATGTTAGACACCAAAGTATTTTTGTCAAAGAACATATTCCAAATTCTATTTTTATTGGACTTGACGGAGGTTTTGCTCCTTGGGTTGGGACGATTCTTTCAAATGTTAATCAACCCATTTTATTAATAGTTGATGAAGATAGGCTTGAAGAAGCAATTACAAGGCTTTCTAGAGTTGGGTTTGATAATGTTATTGGTTTTCTAAGAGGAGGATTTGAAAGTTGGAAATTGGCTGACAAACCTATTGCTTCCATTGAAACTATTTCGGCTCACGATTTTGCAAAAATTAATTTATCTAATCAACTTAAAATTTTTGATGTGAGAAAATCTACAGAATATGATTCTGCACATATTATTAATGCTATTAATGCCCCACTAAATGATATTGATTCTAATTATGATATGTATAATAAAGATGGAGAAGTTTATATACATTGTGCCGGTGGTTATAGATCAATTATTGCTAATTCAATTTTAAAATCAAAAGGCTATCACAATTTAATAGATGTTCTTGGAGGTTTCTCATCAATTAGAAATTCAGATATTCCTATTAAAGAAAATATCTGTACAAATTAAATTTTAATCATATGAAAAATATTACAAAAGAAGATTGGAAAAAATTAGTTAAGGAAACTGACAATGCAGTTGTAATTGATGTAAGAACACCTGAAGAATGGGCTGAAGGAGTTCAGCCTAATGCCAAACAAATTAATTTTTTGTCTTTAGTAGATTTTTTAAGTGAAATAGATTCGTTAGATAAATCAAACACATATTTTCTTTATTGTAGAAGTGGAAAAAGAAGTGCTCAAGCCTGCATGTATATGTATGACAAAGGTTTTACAACTTATAATTTAATGGGAGGTATGCTGTCATGGGATGGAGAAGTTGTTAAGTAATTATGTCCAAAAAAGAACATTGGGATAATATTTATTCCACTAAAACCTTACAAGAAGTTAGTTGGCATCAACCTATTCCTAAAATATCTCTAGATTTTATATTATCCTTGGGTCTTCCAAAGGATTCTCCAATTATAGATGTTGGAGGTGGAGATAGTTTTTTAGTAGACTCTTTATTAAATGAAGGGTACACTGATTTGACTGTGCTAGACATTTCTAAAGTAGCAATTGAAAGAGCAAAAATTCGATTAGCTAAAAATGCTAATAAGATAAATTGGATTGTTTCAGATATTACAAATTTCTTGCCAGAGAGAATATATTCTGTTTGGCATGATAGGGCAGTTTTTCATTTTTTAAGAAAAGAGCAAGAAATTAATTCCTATTTAAAATCTTTAAACAATGGTACTGCAGCAGATGGAAGGCTAGTGCTTGGTACTTTTGCTGAAAATGGCCCCATAAGATGTTGTGCCCTTGATGTAAAAAGGTATTCATTTAACGATTTAGAAAAAAAAATTGGAGATCAATTTCTTATTGAAAAAATGATTAATTCCATTCATCAAACTCCATTCAACACAGAACAATCCTTTAATTTTATCCAAGCAATTAAAAGATGAAAGACATATTAAACAATATAATTAGAAGTAGGAGATCTGTATTTCCTGTTCAATATAACGGAGATGTAATTGATGATAATATTGTAAATGAAATATTATATAATGCAAATACTGCTCCCACTCATAGAATCACACAACCATGGCTTTTTAAAGTTTTTGATAAAAATTCAAAATTTAAATTGGCTGAGGAAATCTTAAAGTTAAAGTTTGGAAACAAAGTTCCTGAAAAAGCAAAAAGTAACTTATTAAATAAGTTTATATTATCAAGTCATATTATTTGTATATGTATGGACAGAAATACTGAAAATCTGATTCCTGAATGGGAAGAAATAGCTGCAGTTTCTATGAGTGTGCAAAACATGTGGTTGACTTGTACTGCAAATGAAGTAGGCTGTTATTGGAGTAGTCCTGCAATTATAAGTAGTCTTAATAATTTCTTAGAATTAAAATCTAATCAAAGATGTTTAGGTCTTTTTTATATGGGTAAATACGATGAGCTACCACAAAATAATCTCAAAAAAAAATCAATTAAAGAAAAAGTAATATGGATATAAAAAAAATTTCAATTCTATTTTTATTTGTTTTAACAATT
>CALJFR010000070.1 GCA_938073745.1 uncultured Flavobacteriales bacterium | reverse complement strand
TATATTCCATTACCAATTCAAACTTTTGGGTTTTGGGTTGCAATTGCATTCTTAGCAGCAGCATATATCATTCAAATTGAATTAAAAAGAAAGGAAGAAGAAGGAAAATTATCAGTCTACATAAATGAAAAAATAGTTGGTAAAAAATTAAGCTTTATTGATGTCATAATAAGTATAGCTAGCGGCTTTTTAATTGGATTTAAATTAGTTGAAGGAGTTTTGAATTATGGAGATTTAGTTGATAATCCTCAAGCATTCGTTTTATCTACAAGAGGTAGCTTTTTTGGAGGATTAATATTTGCTTTCCTTTCTTATTACAACAAGAAAAAAGAAAATAAAAAGCAAGAATTAGTAAAACCAAAAATGATAAAAGAGGAAATTCATCCTTACGATTTGGTTGGAAATATTACTATTATAGCAGCTATCTCTGGTATCATTGGAGCAAAAATTTTCCATAATTTAGAAAACTTTCAAGATTTCCTTGCTGATCCAATTGGGCAATTAATTGCTTTTAGTGGCTTAACATTTTATGGTGGTTTAATTTTTGGTGCTATATCAGTGGTCGTTTATTGTAGAAAGTATAAAATCAATGTTTTACATTTGATGGATAGTGCTGCCCCTGCCCTAATGCTAGCTTACGGAATTGGGAGGATTGGATGTCAAATGTCTGGTGATGGAGATTGGGGAATTGTAAATTTAGCTCCAAAACCTGAATGGCTTAGCTTATTCCCAGATTGGATATGGAGTTATAATTTCCCAAATAATGTTATTAATGCTGGTGTATACATTGAAGGATGTACAGGAAAGTTCTGTTCTGTTTTACCACAAGCTGTTTGGCCTACTGCATTATATGAAGTTGTAATATGTATTACTTTATTTTTTGTTTTATGGCTAATCAGAAAAAAAATCAAAGTAGCAGGTATGCTTTTTGCCATTTACTTAATTATGAATGGAATTGAAAGGTTCTTTATTGAAAAAATAAGAGTTAATACGGAATATAATATTCTTGGAGGTATTACTCAAGCTGAAATAATTTCATTTTGCTTGATTATTACTGGCTTAATTTTATCTTACTTATTGTCAAAAAAAATAATTAAGTAATCCTTCTTTATTTATTAATGATTATAATATTACAGAACTTTACATATATTCTACTACAAATAATTTTATTGCCAATTAGTCTAATTGGTATGATTTATGCTAACTATAAACAGCAAAAAAACAGTAAAAAAGCAAAAATATCATATACAGCTGGTCAGGTTATCCAAGGACAATGGATACTGCATTTTTTCAATATAAGAAAAGATAATAATATTATAAACTTTATAAAAAAATTTCCTGCTGAATCACATATTGGATTTTATATGATGTTTTCTGCAGCAATTCTTGCAAATAAGCTAGTAAATTTCGTTCCTAAAGCATTAATTAAAAACAATCTTGATGACATATCATCATATTCATTTTTATTTTTTAGAACAAAAAAAATTGATCAATTAGTTAAAGAAAATATAAAAAAAGTTGAACAATTTGTTGTTTTGGGAGCAGGCTTTGATCTTAGATCAATAAAATTTAATAATGATAAATTAAAAACATTTGAATTAGACAAAAAAAACACTCAAAATTTTAAACTTGAAACTCTTAAAAAAGCTAAAATAATAACTAATAACATTACCTATATTGAATGTGATTTAAACAGTAGTGATTGGAGTATAGATTTAATAAAAAAAGGATTTAAAAAGAATAAAAAAACCTTGTTTCTATTTGAAAGTGTTAGTTGTTATTTAGATGAGAAAATTGTAAATAACATATTAAGTAATTTAACAAGAATTAGTGCAAAAAAAAGTATTGTTATTCAGGATCTATACTCCACAAGATTTTTACACCAAGACGAATTTCAAAGAGTAAAAAAAGGCAAAAAACTTATCAAAAAGTTTGGAGAAAATTGGAACTTTACAATAAACATGGATAATAATGTAGAATTAGAAATATCTAAATTATTAGAAAAAAACAATCTTACACCACTAGAAAATTACATATGTGGTAAAAACAGTACAAAATCTAAAAATCCATTTTACGCCATATCACTTTCTCAAGTTTAATTTTTTATTTTTTTATTAAAAATAATCCTAAGAAAGTTATAAATCCATTAAGAATTAAGAGTTCAAAACCAAAAGGAATATAAAGATTTAATATATAACATACTACAGGAGAAGAAATGCAAATTATTGGTACAAGCTTATCCTTTACTTGATATTTTGTAAAAAGTCCAAAAGAAAACATTCCAAGCAATGGTCCATAGGTATAACCAGCAACAGTAAATAATGATTTGATAACACTCTGATCGTTAATAGCATTAAATACTAATATAACAGCTAATAAAACTAGTGACATAAATAAGTGAACAATTTTTCTAGTTTTTATTTGTTGATCTGCATCTTGTTTTTCAAATTCAATAATATCAACACAAAATGCTGTTGTTAGAGATGTTAAAGCAGAATCAGCACTAGAATAAGCAGCAGCAATTATGCCAATAATAAATAGTATCCCAACATATATAGGTAGTCCTGAGTTAAGTGCAATATTTGGAAACAACATATCAGCATTTTCCGGTGGTATTATATTAAAAGTATCTGAATATATATATAGTAATGCTCCTAATGATAAAAATATAAGATCAACAAAAATCAATATGGTACTAAAGACGGTCATGTTCTTTTGAGCATCTTTTAAATTTCTACAACTTAGATTTTTTTGCATTTGATCTTGATCTAATCCAGTCATAACAATTGCCATAAACATTCCAGAGAAAAACTGCTTAAAAAAGTATTTTTTATCTGTCCAATCATCAAAAAAGAAAGTTTTAGAATAATCAGAATCTCCTATTAACGAAATAACTGATGAAAAATTTAAATCCATCTTTTGCATTAATGTATATGCTATTATTATGACAGTCGATAGCATGAATGTAGTTTGCAGAGTATCAGTCCAAATAATTGTTTTCATACCACTTCTGTAGGTGTAGAGCCAAATGAGAGATATTGTAATGATCACTGTTATATAAAAAGGAATATTCCAAGATTCAAAAACAGCAAATTGCAATACAGTTGCAATCAGGAAAAGTCTAAATGAAGCACCAATAGTTCTTGAGAGCAAAAAAAATGAAGAACCAGTTTTATAACTACTATTACCAAATCTATCTCTTAGATAGGTATAAATAGAAGTTAATTCTAATCTGTAATAAAGAGGTAATAAAATTCTTGAAATTATAAAATAACCAAAAAAGAACCCAAATACCATTTGCATGTAAGAAAATTGACTAGAAGCAACCCAGCCAGGAACAGAAATAAATGTAATACCTGACAAGGTAGTTCCAATCATTCCATAAGCAATAACAAACCATGGAGAATCTCTATTTCCTAAAAAGAAAGTATCGTTACTATCATTTTTACCTGTTACATAAGAAATAAAAAAAAGCAATAAAAAATATGCTGCAATACAACTTAAAATTATTGTTGGGTTCATGTGTATAATTAATTTATACAAATGTAGAATTTTTAAATATTTATTTAATTTTACGTGCATGGAATTTCCCTCACAACTTGTTAAAAATGCCGTTGATCAATTATCTACACTTCCTGGAGTAGGAAAGCGTTCTGCACTTAGATTAGCGCTTCATTTGCTTAAAAAAGATAAAGAAAAAGTTGAAAAGTTTGGACAGTCCTTCATCGATTTAATTAATAACATTAATTATTGTAATGAATGTTTTACCATTTCTGACTTTGATCTATGTCAAGTATGTACAAATCCTAATAGAGATAAAGGAATTATATGCGTAGTTGAGGATATTAGAACAATGATGGCTATTGAGAATACATTACAGTATAAAGGTGTCTATCATGTACTTGGCGGCTTGATATCTCCTTTAGATGGAATAGCACCTGATGATTTAAAAATTGAAGAACTAATCTCCAAAATAGATAAAGGTAATATTAGTGAAGTTATTTTTGCATTAAGCACAACAATGGAAGGAGACACTACAAATTTCTATCTTTTTAAAAGGCTTAAAGAAAAATCAATAAAAATTTCATCAATTGCTAGAGGAATTGCAATTGGTGACGAATTAGAATATACAGATGAAGTAACTTTAGGAACAGCGATTTCTAGTAGGCTACCGTATTCTGATAGCATTAAAACTCACTAATTAAAAAACATTTAATTAATCAAGATTTACTAATTTTGCATAAAAATTTTAAAAAATGGCTAGAGTAGAATTGATAATGCCCAAAATGGGTGAAAGTGTTTCTGAAGCAACAATAATTACATGGTCTAAAGAAGTAGGAGAACATGTAGAATTAGATGAAACAATTATTGAAATTGCAACAGATAAAGTTGATTCAGAAGTTCCCTCTACTCATGAAGGAAAACTTGTAGAAAAATTATTTGAAGCAGACGACTTGGTACAAGTTGGTGAGGCATTTGCAATTCTTGAAACTGAAGGTGGAGAAGAAATAAAGGAAACTTCCATTGAAACTCCAATTGTTGTAGAAAAAAGTGAAGCTGTAAGTAAACTACAAGAACAAACTAGCACTAACACAACACAAGAAAAAGTAGTTGTAAAAAATAGTGGAGATAGATTTTACTCTCCACTAGTTAGAAGTATGGCTACTAAAGAAGGAATAGGCATTGATGAATTAAATAAAATTCCAGGTTCTGGCAAAGATGGTAGAGTTTCAAAATCTGATATGATTAGCTATCTTAAAAATAGAAGCGTTTCAACAACTCCAATTTCAACTGTAGCTGAAACTTCTTCTGTAAAAGTTGAAGAAGCTCCAAAGATGGAAAACAAAATTGAAACACCTAAAGAAACAACCCAACCAAAATCTACTACAAAAATTCCAAATACTGGCGATGTTGAAATAGTTGAAATGGATAGAATGAGAAAATTAATTTCTGCTCATATGACTATGTCGAAATCAACTTCAGCACACATTACTTCATTCGTTGAAGCGGATATGACAAATATTGTAAATTGGAGAAATTCTGTCAAGGAAGATTTTAAAGCTAGAGAAGGTCAAAACATAACATTTACACCTATCATTATTGAAGCAATGGCAAAAGCTGTCAAAGACTTTCCAATGATAAATGTTTCTGTAGATGGAACAAACATCCACATTCATAAAAATGTAAATGTTGGTATGGCAGCTGCTTTACCTGATGGAAACTTAATTGTTCCAGTTATAAAAGAATGTCAAAATAAAAATTTAGTTGGAATAACTAAATCAGTTAATGATTTAGCAACTAGAGCTAGAGCTGGAAAGCTCAATCCGGATGACATTCAAGGTGGAACTATTACAATGACTAATGTTGGAACATTTGGCAACCTAATGGGAACACCAATAATCAATCAACCACAAGTTGCTATAATGGCTTGTGGAGTGATTAAAAAGAAACCTGTAGTGTTAGAAACAGAGCATGGAGATGTTATAGCAATAAGGTACATGATGTTCCTCTCGCTTTCTTACGATCATAGGGTTGTTGATGGTGCATTGGGAGGACAATTTGTAAGAAAAGTTGCTGATTACCTAGAACAGTTTGATACTACAACAATAGTTTAAAAAAATAAAACTCCTTTATTGGAGTTTTTTTTTATTCAAATATGAAATTAAGCCTAAATAAACCAATTGTTTTCTTTGATTTAGAAACTACAGGTGTAAATATTGTAAATGATAGGATTGTTGAAATATCATTACTGAAAATACATCCAAACGGAAATAAAGAATCTAAAACTTGGTTGGTAAACCCTTCTATTAACATACCTCAAGAAACAATTGATATACAT
>CALJFR010000069.1 GCA_938073745.1 uncultured Flavobacteriales bacterium | reverse complement strand
AAAAGAAGCTGTTGAAGATGATGATGAATTAGAAATTGAATGGGATGACAATTTTTAATTAAATTTACTTGAAATGAATATTTATTCAAATAAACAACGATGGAAATTAGTGCTTTCCTTATTGGCAATAATTATTAGTGTTGCTTCACTTTTCATAACAAGTAGATTAGTAAAAGAACTAAAAAATGAAGAAAGAAAAAAGATAGAGACTTGGGCTCAAGCAACTAAACAGCTAGTAAGTGCCTCAAGCCAAGGTGATTTCTCTCTTGCAATTAAAGTAATTTCCGAAAACACTAATATACCTGTAATACTTATTGATGAATGCGATAGTATTCTTGAAACAAGAAATATTAAATTTTTTACAAAAAATGATAGTCTAATTCTTAACGATTATAAAAAAATCAAAGATGAAGTAATCAAAAATAGTAATGATAGCTTAATTATTACAAAAGCTAAAAAGCTTCAGAACAAGTACAGAAATTTCTTAAAGTCTGCTTTAAAAGAAATGCGAGATGGTAATGATAAACCAATTGAAATTAATTTTATTGGAGATAAACAATGGATTTATTATAGCGATTCTGAACTATTGAACAATCTAAGATACTATCCAATTTATCAACTTTTTTTTATTACTATATTTATATTAATTGGATATATGGTGTTTAGCTCAGCTAGAAAATCTGAGCAAAATCAGGTTTGGGCAGGAATGGCAAAAGAAACAGCTCATCAAATTGCCACCCCCCTTTCTTCCTTAATGGCTTGGATTGAGTTAATTAAAAGTCAAGATAATAATGATATGGTTTTTGAAATGAAAAAGGATTTAAATCGCCTAGAAACCATTGCTGATAGATTTTCTAAAATTGGGTCTAAACCAAAATTAGAACAATATGATATAGTAGAAATAATTGATAAATCTGTAAAATATCTTAAATCAAGATTATCAGAAAATACTGAGTTTTTAGTTCAAAAAACCGAAGCACCTTTGTTTGCTAAGGTTAATAAAACATTGCTTGAGTGGGTTATAGAAAATATTTGTAAAAATGCAGTAGATGCAATGCAAGGTAAGGGTAAGATTCATATAAGTTTTATAGAGAAAAAACATGAAGTAGAAATCATTATTAAAGATACCGGAAAAGGAATAGACAGGATGATGTTTAATGATGTATTTAAGCCGGGTGTTACAACAAAAACAAGGGGATGGGGATTAGGTCTTTCGTTATCTAAACGAATTATTAAGGATTATCATAAAGGAAAATTATATATTGTGGAATCCACAATAAAAGAAGGAACAAGCTTTGCAATCTCTTTACCAAAAGTGCAGAGTATTGCTTAATCTAATAGAAATTAATTTTCTAAAGAAGAAATTGAAATAAATCTTATACTTAAAGAATTTACACAATGTCTTGTGTCTTTGGGAGTAATTTTTTCACCATGAAAAACATGTCCTAAATGTCCATCACATTTAGAACAACATATTTCAGTTCTTTGCCTTCCAAGTGAATTATCTTCATACCTAACTATTGCTCCGGGAACTTCATCATCAAATGATGGCCACCCACAGCCTGAATCAAACTTTGTTTTTGATTCATATAATTTGTTATTACATGCTCTACAAACAAAAAAACCTTGTTCAAAATGATCATTATATTCTCCAGAAAAAGGAGCCTCGGTTCCCTTATTAGCTAGAATTTTTCTTTCTTCATTAGTTAAGTTTTTAAAATATTTATTTTCCATCTTTTAAGATTAATGTAAATTCATGATCTTTATTAAAAGTATAGCTAATAGGAATTAAATAATAGCCGCATATCTTTTTAACAATTGACAAGCCGATACCCAAACTATCTTTATTATCACTTCTTATAAATCTTTTAAAGATATCACCCGTAATATTTAATTTTTGACCTGTGTTAATAATTGACAAGGTAGATGAATCTAATTTAATAATTATTTCACCATTTACAACATTATGCATAATTGCATTCTTTATTAAATTTAGAAATAAGGTGTCTGCTAGATAACTATTCATTAATAAAGTATAGGTGCTATCAATATCTAGCTTCACTTTAACCTTCTTTTCTGACAATAAATCTTTAAAGAAATTTAGCTTTTCATTTATTAATTTCAAAAGAGGGATTGATTCTTCATTAGTGTAAAATCTATTGTCAATTTTAGTTAATAGTATTAAGGCTTGATTAATTTTTGCTAGACGTGTTGTTGTATTCATTATTATTTCAAGCTGCTCTAATTCTGTTTTTTTTAAATTCTCTGACTGTAATAACTCATCTGCTTTGGCACTTATAATTGCTAAAGGAGTTTGAATTTCATGTGATACGTTTTCGGTATATTCTTTTTGTTCTTTATAATCATTACTAATCTTATGTGTCATTTTTTTAAAAACATCTGTAAGCTTATTAAGCTCATCAATCTCAGAGTTTTCAAAGAAAATTAGCTCGGGTTTACCTATGTTGTAGTTTTCCAATTTCCTTACTGTTTTATAAAAAATCCTTAATCCTCTTTTGACACTTAAATGATTTAAAAAAAATATGATTAAGAAAAAGCTCATTGCAAGAGCTACGTTTAATATTACAATTCTCCATATCAAGAGATCTGTTTGAGCTTGAGATTGAAGAATTTCAATTTTATAATTAGATTGATTGAAGCTATGATAAAATCTAATTTTACGATATAACACATACTGATCATATTCAATTAAAACTGTATCAGAAAAGCTAGTAATATTATTCTTATCCGTTTTATTAATAAAAACATGCTTGCTTTTAAGCAAATTAATATCATTATTCTCATTTAGATTTTCAATAAAATCATTTTGCATTTGATATAATCTTGAAGAAAGATCTTCAGCTAAAATGACACGAACGGCATAGTACATAAATACACTTCCAAATAAAAAAAAGATAGCACTTGAAGAAATAAAGCTTAAACCTGTTTTAGTAGTTAACTTCATTCAGAAATAAATTTATATCCCACTCCATAAACATTTTTTATATAATCAGGAGCGCCAGACTTCTCTATTTTCTTTTTCAAATTTTTAATATGTCCATATATTACATCATTAGAAAAACCATAATCATAATATTTAGAAGACATATACTCTGCTAAATTTGTTTTACTAAGAACTCTATTTCTATTTGATACAAAGTATAATAATAAGTTAAACTCAGTATTAGTAAGCTCTATATCTTTATCATTAACAACAAGTCTCATTTGATCAGGGATTACTCTAAGTTTACCTGCATTAATTTCATTATTTCCTTCAAAATTTAATCTTCTTATTAGTGACTTTATGCGTGCATTAAGTTCAGGCATAAAAAAAGGTTTTGTTAAATAATCATCAGCCCCAAGCTCAAGACCTTCCACCTTTTTATCTACAGCATCTTTGGCTGAAATGATAATTACTCCACATGAAGAATCATTATTCTTTATATTACTTATAAGTGATAAACCGTCTCCATCTGGAAGACCCAAATCTAATAAAACCGCATCGTAATTATTTGTTTTTATCAAATCACGCGCCTTAGATAATTTATTAGTATGGACACATTTATAATTATTTTTACTCAAATAATTAATCACATCATTAGCCAAAGATTTTTCGTCTTCTACGAGTAAAATTTTATTTCTATTATGCATTATTAGGAATATTCATTAAAAGGGAAATCATTATTAATACAAAAGATAGACCAAAATAAATAAAATTCTTTTTGAACTTCGCTGAACTGTTTTTTAGGTTTTTTGCATACACTAGACCTAAATGACCAAAAATTATTGCAAAGAACATTAAAATAGTATGCTCTACAGCCCAAAATCTGGATGAAAAATAATCGTTAGCATTAGTCTGACTAATGAAATCTTCTAATTTGTTCATATGCAGAGAATACAATAATAATCCTAAAATTAATTCAAGATATAGTAATGAAACTGCAGCTACTGGCACATAAAAATCATGATATACGGAAAAGTTATATTCCCAAATTATTCCAAAAAATGATCTAAAAACAATATAGGTAGATACAATAGAAAGAAGAATACTTAATATAATATGTAATATTAAAATAGTAGAATACATAATGCAAAGCTAATAAAAGTACTGTGCAAAATATTACTTTATTTTAAATCGATTTTAAATGATCTAGGATTTTATAAATATAATGACATAGAGAGGTTACAGATATTGTTGCTCCAGAAATTGCCTTAACTTGATGTCTAGATCCTAATTTGCTATCATATAATTTTTTAAACTGTCTTAACCATTTTTTATTGCTTATTTCATATCCCCAATTTTCTCTATATTTTAATATTTCTACTTTACTGATATTTCTTTGCTTATCAAGTATTACATAAAAATTAAATAGTTTTTTAACTTTACAAAGTGTTTAAGCTTTTTATTTAGACTAAATTTAAATAAAATTAAATTTTGAAGAAAATAATCTTATTTGACTCGACATGTTTGATGTGTAATAATTTTGTTAAATCTCTGATTAAACTGGATAAAGGTGAGGTTTTTAAATTTGCCTCAACAAAAGGAGTGACCGCAAAAAAAATATTTGAAAAATCTGCTGATCAATTTAAAAAAGTTGATTCAGTAGTATTTTACAACAAAAAAATTTATGTTAAATCTGAAGCAATTATAAATATTATATGTGAATTAGGAGGGCTATATAAATTAGCGCTTCTTTTCAAAATACTACCGATAAAAATTCTTAATGTTTTATACGACTATATTGCTTCTAATAGAAATCGTTGGTTTGGCAAATTAGAAAAATGCTCTATTGCTGAGAAAAAAAACATTTCCAGATTTTTAGACTAAATAGTTTGTAAATTTACTCTTGAACCTTTCACTCCTAATCCTTGGCTGGAATTTATATACATATCCCTTATTGTAAACAAAAGTGTACGTACTGTGATTTTCATTTCTCAACAAATATGAAGAGTATGGGGCAAATGATTGAGTGTTTGTATATAGAAATTGAAAAAAGAAAAAATTATTTAGATGGGAAAAAAGTAGAGACAATTTACTTTGGTGGAGGTACTCCTTCACTTATAGAGAGCGAAAAGATTAAATATTTATTAGAAAAGATTCAGTCTACATATAAAGTAAGTAAAGATGTAGAAATCACATTAGAGCTTAATCCGGATGATATTACAGAAAAGAAAATTACAGCATTAAAAAATATTGGGGTTAATAGACTCAGTATTGGTGTTCAATCTTTTCATGATAGCGACCTGGAATTTATGAATCGAAGTCATAATTCTACTCAGGCAATAAATGCAGTTAATCTTGCATATGATGCTGGCATTAAAAACATTACTATTGATTTAATATATGGTATTCCTGGCCAAAGCATGAGACAGTGGAAAGAAAATTTAAATCAATTATCCACATTAAATATTGTTCACTTCTCAGCATATGCCTTAACCGTTGAGCCTAATACACATCTTCATTATTTAGTTAAAAATAAAAAGATATCTCAAGTAGAAGATTCTGTTATTGAAAGTCAATTTAAACTATTACAATATATGTCTGAAAAAATGAATTTTATTCAATACGAAATATCTAATTTTTGCAAAAAAAATATGATGTCAAAACACAATTCCTCTTACTGGGAAGACAAATGGTATTTGGGAATAGGACCCTCTGCTCATTCTTTTAATGGAAAAGAAAGAAGATGGAATATAAATAGTAATTCAAAATATATTTCAATGGTTAAAAACAATCAAGTTTACTATGAGTTTGAGCTACTAAATCAAAAACAAAAATATAATGAATATATATTAACCTGCTTGAGAACTAAATGGGGAGTAAGCTTTGATTATCTAAACAAAAAATTTGATGTTGATATTCAAAATCATTTTAAGAAAGAAATACAGAAATGGATAAAACAAAAGAAAGTTATTTATAACAAAAATTATGAGTTAACTAAAGATGGAATGCTATTAGCTGATGCTATTTCTTCAGATCTTTTTATCAGCTAATATTTTAAAAAAGTATTTTTCATACTTACCAACAATCAAATCCCATCTGTATCTTGAATTAATGATTTTAAGATTTTCGCGAGCAATCACTTCTCTTTGTTCTAACAAGCTATCTTCTTCAAATATTAATTTTAATTCTTCCTTATTATTAAATGAAAATGTATTTTCACTTACAACTGATTTATTAAATGGATTGTCATGAACTATCACAAAAGCTTGAGCAGCCATCGCTTCTATAAGTGCAGGATTAGTTCCACCAACAGAATGACCATGTAAATAGTATGAGGCATAATATCTAAATGTATCTAATTCTTCTTTATTAAAAATAGCACCAAGAAAATGAATATTAGTGTTTTTATATTTCTCTTTTAAAAAAGCTCCATATTTAGTATTGTAATTTCCAATTATATAATATGGATGTTGATTATCGGATAATAAATATCCATCACACATTAGCTCTAAATTATTTTCTGGCTCAAGTCGTGCAATTGTTAGAATATAATTATCTGGATGAAGAAGATATTTCTCAATTGTTTTTTTAGTTAACTGACCTACTTTTTCTGTACCATATGCTATAAATTCAGAAGCAACATTATAATTATACTTGATGTATTCTTGTATAGCAATATTATCAGCAACTAAAAAATTTGAATTGAGAACTCCAAACTTTTCTAAAGCCTTAGTAATTACTCTAACTGCTGAACTCCATTTAGCGCGCTTCCATTCAAGCCCATCTAAATTAGTAACAACAATACTAGATTTTTTATCACATAAAATAATAGCTGGAGCAGCAGTAATTAATCCAAGTTCAAGGATTATATCGTATTGATTTTTTATAGCATGCTTCAAACACAAATAGTCAAAAACAAAATTAGCTGGGGCTGTTCCTATAATATTTTGTGGACTATAAATATGCTCTATTTTAACCCCTTTATAATTATTCTCTTTAAACGGATGAAAATTGGGATTATACACTGCAACCTCATGCCCTCTTTTTACTAAGCCAATAGAAAGTGATTCAGCACATTGCTCAAAACCACCATAATTATTAGGAATACCTCTAGTACCTAAGATTGCTATTTTCATTTTTTATAGAGCTAGAACAATTAATTTTTAAAGAAAAAGACTAAAAAAAACTAATTAAATCATCGTATGCAATTATACCATTTTTGTGCCAAACAACTGAACTATTCTCATACAAAACAAGAGCCGGTAACGATTTGACACCAAACCTTTCTTGAGCGTAAATATTAGCATCTAAATCAATCTTTATTACATTTAGTGAGTTATTGTTATCTACTAACTTATCAATTGTAGGCTCCATCTTTTTACACGGAGAACACCATTTAGTATAAATATAAATTAAGGTATTAATGTTATTTTCAATGAGCGAGTCTAAAGTGTTTTCACTTATAAGTTCAAAAGTTGACGAATCATTATTTACTAAATTTTTATCGTAAGGCATCTTATTAGCTTTCCATCGCATAAATCCTCCGTCTAAATTATAAACCTTATGAAATCCTTTTTGGGATAAAATATTTGCAGCCTTAACACTTCTCCCTCCACTTTTACATAGAGTATAAATCTTTTTGCTACGATCAATTAAATTTATTTTACTTTCAAAATTTTCATCATAATAATCTATAAATGTTGAATTAGGAATATATCCAGCATTTATTTCTTCTAAAGTTCTTACATCTAAAATAATAATATCCTTGTCATTCAAAATCTTATCTAATTTTAGAATATCTATTTTTTCATAAATCAAAGTATTCTTATCACCACATGAAATAGAAGATATTAGAACAAAAAACAAAAGTAGTCTTAACATAGAGTAAGGTTTAAAATATTGATAATTAACAATTTAGTGTTAATAGCTTGTATAATCTTAAATATTTATAGCTATACATTAATATATATTTGCGGTGTCGTAATAACTTGTTTTAGTTGTGCAATTCTTTCCCAACTTAACCGTACAACTTAAAAGCCCTCTTTAAAAGAGGGCTTTTTCATTATATTATTTTTCTTACTATTTAACTAAATTTGGTTGAACTGTTTTAAGCTTAATAGCAAACATAAATTCATGCGATCCTGTAGAATAGTCAGATAATTCTGAATTTAAAATATCATAAGAATATCCTATTAGATATCTATCATTTATTGAATAACCAAATAATGCACCTATATCTCCTGTAGATCTATAGTTTGTCCCAAACCATAGCTTCTTATCATAAATTGCTTTTACAGCAAAATCAAACTGTAAAGGAGATGGTGTTATAGACTTTAATAATAAAGAAGGTTCAATATTCCAATTTTTACTAGCAGAATACATATAGGCACCCATAACATATATATGTCTTGAGAGAGTTCCAGATTGATCAACCGATAATGTGTTAGACAAATTATTATCTAACAAATTAAGATTACTGGTAAGAAGTTGTGGTATTGAAACTCCAAGATACCAATCCTTGGAATACAAATTGAATCCAAATGTTGCATCTGGAACTGTTTCAACTATAACATCTCCTTGTGTCAATGGATCATTTGGATTTGATACATTCCATCCATTTTTATCAATTTTAAATTGGGTAAACCCACCAGATAAAGCTAGAGAAAGTTTAATCTTTTCATTCAAAGATAAGTGGTATGCATATGAAATTGCTCCTCCCGCTCTACTTGTGTGGCCATACTGATCGTTAAAGATCACTCCTCCCAAGCCTACATTATCTTCTTGCTTTCCGTAAATACTTAAAATTGTTGTACTTGGAGCATCAGTTATGCCTGTCCATTGATTTCTTATAGTGGTACGGACTTGATAGTAATCATCCATACCAGCAAATGCAGGGTTTAACACATAGCCATTATCCATAAATTGTGTAAGCTGAGGTAATTGCTGACTGTAAATTGATCCACTAAAAATAAAAGCTAAGAGTAAAAAAGATATTTTTTTCATATTTATTTTATTTATCTTACAATTGTTATTGGGCCAGTTTGAGCATCCTCGCCATTATTTAAATCTATGACATAATAATAAGTTCCAACTGGCAATTCTTCAGATTCAAACATTCCATCCCAAGGAATGTAAGCATCTCCACCATTACTCTCAAAAACTATTTCTCCCCAACGATTAAATACTTTTACAACAGCTGTAGGATAGTTTTCTATATCTAAAATTTCCCAAACATCATTCATCTGGTCTCCATTAGGTGTAATTGCATCATATGGAATTACTCCTAAAACAACATATATAGAATCTATACCTAAACATCCAGAGGAGTCTACCATTAAAGAATACCATGTAGATTCTAAGGGTTGTACTGAAATATTATTAGAAGAGCTACCATCTGACCATAAGTAAGCATCAAACAAATTTTCAGATTGTAGATTAATTTGATCATCCAAAATTATAATTGGATTATTACCAACCATATTATTAGCATCATTTAAAATAGTGTTTTCGACTTGAGTAACTCTTACAATAGCTTCCACTGTATAAGGATTTAAACAGTTAGGATCAACAACGGTTAAAAAATAATTATTAAGTGGATTTGTGGGAGAAACTTCTCTATCTGCATTTGTAGATCCATCATCCCATGTATAAAATAATCCCGGCTTTTGTTGAACGTCCAAAATAATAGTAGTTCCTAAACATATAGTAGTGTCTAATAAACTAACATTATCTGGTAAAAATATCTCATTTACTCCATTAACAGTAGTAATAGTAGAAACTTCACAACCATTTGCATCTGTAACCGTAACTGAATATAATCCAGGAATTAAGTTTGAAATATTTGAATTTGTATTGTTATATCCATTAGGACCACTCCAAGTAAAGTCGTAATCTGGCACGCCACCAAGTACAAAGACTTGAGCTGAACCGTCATTTAACAAGCATGTTTCATCAGTAGAATCAGCAGTTACAACTAACTCATTAGTAGGTCCATTAATATTTACCGTTTGACTTGTTACTGTACACCCATTGGCATCAGTGACTGTTACAGTGTATATATTTGGAGATAATCCTGTTGCTTTTTGGGTAGTCTGACCATTTGCATCATCCCAAAGATAATAGTAGGTTGGAGGTATACCAGGCTCTGGAGTTCCACCGCTTGGTGTTGCAGTAATTTCTCCGTCGTCTGAACCAAAACATGTTACATCAGACTCCGATATAGTAACCGACAATGAGGTTGGTTCTTCTAACATAACCTCGGCAGTGTCGCTACATCCTTTATTGTCTGTAACCACTACAACATAATTTCCAGCTATAATATTGTAATTAGTTGAAGTATTTATACCGTTATTCCATATATAAGTATATGGAGGAGGGGTATTTCCTCCTTGAGCCTCAGCTTTAATTTTTCCTGAACTCTCTCCAAAACAAGCTATCGGTTCAACAATATCTATTGTTGTATGCATTGGTTCCGGTTGAGAAAGAGAATATGATACTGTATCGTAACACCCTTGAGCATCAGAAATAATACATGTATAGATTGTTGAATTAACATTATTATTTACACAAAGACCTACAGCTGTAGAATTAGTTTGTAATAAAGTATCGTTCCATTGATATAGATATATAGGATTACCGTTTGGAGTAATATTTGGAATTCCTCCGGAAATGTTCAAAGCTATTTCGCCATCACAATAATCAAAACAGGTTACATCATTAGTTAGTAATAAATCAATTTCTGCATATAATTTATTAGTGTCATTAATCTCAAACTGATCGTAGTTTGCACATCCATTTTCATCAGTAACTGTAATACCATAAACCCCTACTGATAAATTAGTTAGAGAATATGTTGTATCTCCTGTATCCCAAAGATATTGATATGTTGTGGGATTACCAACACCACCTGAAACTACATCTGTTAGTGAACCATTATTCCAACCGTTGCAAGTAACATGGTTTGCAACAAATGAATGTAATATTGTATCTGGTTGATTATATGTAATGCTTTCCAGATAAATACAACCATATGAATCTTCAACAATAAAATCATACGTTCCTGCAACTAATCCAGAAACATTAGATAAATATGATGATGCTAGCGTATCTCCGTTAGATATTGTTGTTTTTAAATATGGTGCTGCCCCCCCATTAATACTAAAATCAGCTGTTCCAGAACTATCACCAAAACATCTAATCTGATAATTGTTCCATAGTGATGAGTTTATTGCTACATTTAAAACTGGTGGCTCATCAATTATAATAACATCCTGGGCAATGCAATTATTATCATCAAAAACCTCTACCGTATATGAGCCTGCACCATAGCCGTTAAAGTAAGCTGTATTGGAATATACAGGACCTCCATTCACAGAAAATTGATAAGAACCAGTTCCGCCCATTGCTATAATATTATCAATTGATCCATTACTTAAGCCAAAACATTGTACGTGAGAAAAAATTGTAGTATCAATATATAGTGAATCTGGCTGAGACATTGTTAAAGTCTGACTATCAAGACAACCTTTAAAATCTTTAACAGTAATTGTGTATGTTGCTGGAGCAACACTTGTAAATAAATTATTTGTTTGAGAGGATGTTGTAAAACCATCTGATTTAAAATACTCTAAAGCTAAACCTCCTGAGGCGTATACAGCAATAGTACCATTATTTGCTGAATAACATGTAATCTCAGAAGTAATAATGGAATCAATAGACAAAATATAATTAGG
>CALJFR010000068.1 GCA_938073745.1 uncultured Flavobacteriales bacterium | reverse complement strand
ATCTGGCCCTTTAGCTATTGATAATGATTTTGCTCTTTACGGTATGGATGAGTTGTTTCAAAAAGGTCTTGATTTAATTGCTAAACTTTCAAACGGAAAAACTCATTTAAATTTAGATGGAAATACTAATTCTTCCAAAGTCTTTTCAAATGCTAAAGGTGTAGAAATAAATAAGTTTAGCGGTCCACATCCCGCAGGAAATGTTGGTGTTCAGGTACATCATATTGACCCCATCAATAAGGGTGATGTTGTTTGGTATTTAGAACCTCAAGATGTCGTCGTTATTGCACGTCTTTTTAATGAAGGAAAATATGATGTTTCTAGAATTATTTCTCTTTGTGGATCAGAAGTAATTAAGCCAAGATACTACAGAACTATTTCTGGAAGCTGTGTTTCAAATTTAGTAAATGATAATGTTAAAGGTGAAAACAATCGTATAATTGGTGGCGATGTTTTAAGTGGAAATAAAATTGAGAAAGATGGTTATTTAGGTTTCTATGACACCCAGCTCACTATTATTAAAGAAGGAAATGAACAAGAATTTCTTGGGTGGATTTTACCTGGTGTAAATAAATTCTCATTATCAAGATCTTATTTCTCTTGGTTGTTTCCTACAAAAAAGTTCGAGATAGATACAAATATGAGAGGTGAAGAAAGAGCTTATGTTGTAACAGGACAATATGAAAAAGTATTACCAATGGACATATATCCTCAACAATTAATAAAGGCAATAATGATTGAAGACATTGATTTAATGGAAAAACTAGGAATGTATGAAGTCTCACCTGAAGATATGGCACTCTGTGAATTTGTTTGTACTTCCAAAATTGAAGTTCAATCAATTATTAGGCATGGTTTAGATTTATTAAGAAAAGAAAACTTGTAGAAATGAAGTTATTTAAAAATATTTTAAATTCTGTAAAACCTCACTTTGAAGCAGGCGGTAAGCTTGAAAAATTATATCCTGCTTATGATGCTTTTGAAACTTTTTTATTTGTTCCTGATCATACGACACATAAAGGAACACACATAAAAGATGCTATTGATTTAAAAAGAACTATGGCATTTGTTGTTTTAGCTATGCTGCCTTGCATATTATTTGGTATGTGGAATATTGGAGATCAGTATTATAATGCAATAAATGTTGAGGCAACTTTTTTTGAAAATTTAATTTTTGGATTTTGGAAATTTTTACCATTACTGATTGTTTCATATGCGGTTGGATTAACTGTTGAATTTACCTTTGCAATTTCAAGAGGACATTCTGTAAATGAAGGTTATTTAGTTTCAGGAATGTTGATTCCTCTTATAATGCCAGTTGATGTTCCATTATGGATGTTAGCAGTCTCAGTTGTGTTTGCCGTTGTTATCGGTAAAGAAGTTTTTGGTGGTACTGGCATGAATATTCTTAATCCTGCTTTAACAGCTCGTGCCTTTTTGTTTTTTGCTTATCCTTCTTATATGTCTGGAGATAAGGTTTGGGTTCATGGAGCTTCTGTTGATGGTTATTCAGGAGAAACAATTTTAGGAGCATTAGCTGCCAACACACAAAACTGGAATAGTCTTTTATGGAATGCTACTGATGCTTTTTATGGCTTTATCCCTGGTTCTGTGGGAGAAACTTCTTTTATAGCCATATTGTTAGGAGCTGCCATATTAATTTTTAGTGGTATTGGTTCATGGAGAATTATTCTATTTACGTTTTTAGGAGGTTATTTAACTGCTCTACTTTTTAATTTATGGGGAGTTAATGCATTAATGTCTACGCCTGCTCATATTCATTTAATAATTGGTGGATTTGCTTTTGGCGCGGTTTTTATGGCTACTGATCCAGTTACAGCAACTCAAACTAATCAAGGTAAGATAATATACGGTTTACTTGTTGGTTTCTTTGCAATTGTTATTCGAGTATTTAATCCTGCCTATCCTGAAGGTATGATGCTTGCTATTTTATTTATGAATGTATTTGCTCCATTAATTGATCACTACATCATAGAATCAAATATTAAGAAAAGACTTAGTAGAACTAAAATTGCAACATCATGAATGTAAATAAAAATTCATACACAATTGGTTTTGCTTGTGTGATGGTAGTCTTCGTAGCTGCATTACTTGCCTCAATGTCAATACAATTAACTCCTTTACAAGATAGAAACATAGAATTAGAGAAAAAACAAAATATTTTACAATCTGTAGGAGTATTTGTTGATAGAGATGAATCAGAAAAGTATTACAGTCAATTTATTAAAGAAGAATTGGTTGTTGATAATAACGGAAATATTCTTCCAGGATCAGCTTTTGATATTGATCTTGGTGATGAACTTAAAAAAGATATTAAGAATCAAAACCTACCACTTTACATTAGCATATTAGAAGATAGTTCAGAATGTTATATTATTCCTCTAAGAGGAAAAGGTTTATGGGGTCCTATATGGGGGTATATTGCACTTAAAGAAGATATCAATACTGTTTTTGGGGCAGTTTTTGCTCATAAGAGTGAAACTCCAGGTCTTGGTGCTGAAATTAACCAATCTTTTTTTCAAGAACCTTTTAGAGACAAATTAATATTTAATGAAAATAATGAGTTTGTTTCAATTACTGTCAAGAAAGGAGGTGCAACAGAGGGCAGTATGCATGAAGTTGATGGTATTTCTGGTGGGACGATAACATCAGATGGAGTAACAGATATGATTAAGGAGCGTGTTGGTAGATATATTCCTTATTTAGAGCAAAATAAAGCTGTCGAAAAAGATTCAATAATTATTACAAATTTAATATCACAAGTAAATGGGTAAAAATAGCTTGTTTTCAAAAAAAAATAAATCATTATTAACGGATCCTTTAGACGATAACAATCCAGTTACTGTGCAGGTACTTGGTATATGCTCTGCTCTTGCAATAACTGTTCAGCTTAAGCCTGCAGTAGTAATGGCACTTTCTGTAATTTTTGTTATGTGTGTTGCCAACGTAGTGGTTTCTTTAATGAGAAAATTTATCCCTTCTAGAATTCGGATTATTGTTCAATTAGTTGTAATTGCATCTCTAGTAATAATTGTTGATGAGGTGTTGAAAGCCTATGTATATGATGTTAGTAAAGAACTTTCTGTTTTTGTTGGATTAATTATTACCAATTGTATTATAATGGGCAGATTAGAAGCATTTGCACTTGCAAATTCGCCATGGGAATCGTTTTTAGACGGTTTAGGAAATGCCTTTGGTTATGGATGGATTTTGATTGCTGTTGCCTTTTTTAGAGAACTCCTTGGTGCTGGTACTTTATATGGTTATCCTGTACTTGAAAAATTAGGTGTTTATGAACTTGGTTACGAAAACAATGGAATGATGATTTTACCTCCTATGGCTCTTGTCACTGTTGGAGTTATTATTTGGATACAGAGAATGAGAAATCAAAAATTAATAGAAACAAACTAATAACATGCAAGAGTTAGCAAATATTTTTATAAAATCAATATTTATTGATAATATGGTTTTTGCATATTTTTTAGGTATGTGTTCTTACCTTGCTATTTCAAAAACTGTTAAAACATCTGTTGGTATGGGTCTTGCAGTAATTTTTGTTCTTTCTATTACTGTTCCTATAAATTATTTGTTGGTGAATTATGTTTTAGAAAAGGGAGCTCTAGTTTGGCTTGGTGATGAATTTAAAGATATAGATTTAAGTTTTTTATCATTTATAATGTTTATTGCAGTTATCGCCTCAATGGTTCAACTTGTTGAAATGATTGTAGAAAAGTTTTCTCCTGCTTTATATAGCTCACTTGGAGTGTTTCTTCCACTTATTGCAGTTAACTGTGCAATTTTAGGAGGTTCTCTTTTTATGCAAGAAAGAGCATATAATAATATTACTGAGGCAGTTGTATTTGGCGTTGGATCTGGAATCGGTTGGTTCTTAGCTATTGTTGGTATTGCTGCAATTAGAGAAAAAATTAGATATTCTCATGTTCCTCCAGCATTGCGTGGTTTAGGAATTACATTTATCATTACTGGATTAATGGGAATTGCATTTATGAGTTTTATGGGAATTAAATTATAATTAAATGATTATTTTAAGTACACTAAAAGTAATAAGTAGTATTTCAGTTTTTCTGTTGTTAATTTTAACATTAATTACTGTTATTTTATTCGTTAAAACTAAACTTTCTCCTTCTGGAAAAATAAAAATAATGATTAATGGGGAAAAGGAAATTGAAGTTGATGGTGGAAGTACATTATTAACAACATTAAGTAATGAAGGAATTTTTCTTCCATCTGCATGTGGTGGTGGTGGTACTTGTGTACAGTGTACATGTCAAGTAAATTCAGGCGGTGGTGGTATTTTACCTACGGAGGAGCCACATTTTTCAAGAAAAAAGATTGCTAATAACTGGAGACTTGGTTGTCAGGTAAAGGTTAAGGAAGATATGGATATTACAATTCCAGAGGAGGTATTTGGTGTAAAAGAATGGGAGGCAACTGTTGTTTCTAACTACAATGTTGCTACATACATCAAAGAATTTATTGTAGAAATTCCACAAGATATGGAATATTTAGCTGGTGGTTATATTCAAATAAAAATTCCTGAAGGTGAAGTTAAATTTTCTGAAATGGATATTGCTGCGCATCCACAAGATCACCCTGGAGAACCTGAAAAATTTGAAAAAGATTGGTCTGAAGGTCCCTATGCTATGCGGAATTTAGTCATGCGTAATGATGAGGAAATAGTAAGAGCTTACTCTATGGCTTCATACCCTGCTGAGGGTAAAAGAATTATGCTAAATGTTAGAGTTGCAGCACCTCCTTGGGATAGAGCCAAAAATACATGGGCAGATATTAACCCTGGTGTTGCTTCATCTTATATATTTGGATTAAAAGAAGGTGAGAAAGTAACCATTTCTGGTCCTTATGGAGAATTTTTTATAAATGATTCAGATGCTGAAATGTTATATATTGGTGGTGGAGCTGGTATGGCTCCCATGCGCTCCCACTTATACGAGTTATTTAGAACTATTAAAACTGGAAGGAAAGTTACTTTCTTTTATGGTGGAAGATCTAAAGCTGAGCTTTTCTACATTCATTATTTTAGGGATTTAGAAAAAGATTATCCAAATTTTAAATTTCATTTAGTTTTATCTGATGCTTTACCTGAAGATAACTGGATAGAGAAAAAAGATCTTAATGATCCTAATGGTGATGGTTTTTCAGGTTTTGTACATCAAGTTGTTATTGATAAATTTTTAAATAATCATGAAGCTCCTGAAGATTTAGAACTATATTTTTGTGGTCCTCCACTAATGAATCAAGCAGTTATTAAAATGGCTGATGATTGGGGTATTCCTGATGAAAATGTTCGTTTTGACGATTTTGGTGGATAAGCCATTTATTTAATCATACTATAAATTCTTATACATTCTACTGCCTGTTTTACATCATGTACTCTTAAGATGTTTGCGCCATTCAACAAACTAATTGTATTTGCTATACTTGTTCCATTTAGAGCTTCTTCCGCAGATATTTCAAGTAAATTATAAATCATTGATTTTCTTGACAATCCAGCTAGTATTGGTAAATTAAGTTCTCTAAACTTTTTGAGGTTTTTAAGGATTTCATAATTATGCTCTATTGTTTTTCCAAAACCGAATCCGGGATCAATAATTATCTTTTTAAATCCTTTTGTATTTAGATATTTAACTTTTTGCTCAAAAAAACTAATAATATCAGAATTTACATCTTCATATTTTGGATTGACTTGCATATTTTTAGAATCTCCTTGCATATGCATCATAATATAAGGAACATCTAAATTTATTATTGTTTCAAACATTTTTAAATCCTTGTCCCCGGCACTAATATCATTTATTATGTGAGCGCCATTTTTGATGCATTCTTCTGCTACTTTAGCTCTAAAAGTATCTATTGAAATTTTTAAGTTTTTGGAATTTTTTTGAATTAGCTTTATTGCAGGTAATAATCTTTCTAATTCTATTTCCTCTGAAACAGGAGTTGAACCAGGGCGTGAAGATGAAGCACCAATGTCAATTATTTTAGCACCTTCTTCTTCAATTTTTTGAGCCTGTTTGATGATATTTTCTTTAGTTAAAAACTTTCCTCCATCAAAAAAAGAATCTGTTGTAATGTTTAATATTCCCATTACAACTGGTGTTGAAAAATCAATATAATTAGTTTTATCTTTTGCTATTTTTGACACTTTAAATATTTTATATTTAAACTTTGATTAAAATTTGATTATATGAATGAAACAATTGCTGAATATGATTCAATAATAAAAAAATGTGAGGACATTTTTGCAAAAAAAATGAAAGATTATGGCAGCGCCTGGAGAATTCTTAGAATTAGTTCTTTAACAGATCAAATTTTTATTAAAGCTCAACGTATAAGAAGCATTGAAAGTAAAGGAGTTCAGAGAATTGATGAGGGTGTAATAAATGAATTTATTGGAATTGTAAATTATTCTGTTATTGGTTTAATTCAAATTGATTTAGGTGTATCTGAACAACCTGAAGATCTAAAATACGAGAAAGTAATGAACCTATTTAATAAGCATGTACTTGCCTCTAAGGATTTAATGATTAATAAAAATCATGATTATGGTGAAGCGTGGAGAGATATGCGTGTTAGTTCATTAACGGATCTTATCTTACAAAAGTTGTTAAGGGTTAAACAAATTGAAGATAATAACGGAAGTACTATTATGTCAGAAGGTATTGATGCAAATTACCTTGATATGCTAAATTATGCTGTTTTTGCACTTATTAAATTAAACAAATAATTTATGAAGAATATTACCTTAATTTCAAGATTACTAATATCTGCATTATTTCTTTTATCTGCGATAGCAAAGCTTTATCCAACTCCTTTATACGGTATTACAAAGGTTTTTGAAGAAGGACAATTAATTCCCATGGGTTTTAGTGAAGATGTTGCTCCTTTTTTATCTAGGTTGATTATCGCTTTTGAGTTTTTTATTGCATTTGCTATTCTTCAAACACATTATATTAAAAAGTTAATTATTCCATCAACTATTATATTATTAATAATTTTTAATGTTGATTTGGCTTTAGATATTTTTGTTGGTAATGATGAAAACTGTGGGTGTTTTGGTCAATTAATACCTATGACTCCAACTGAAGCATTCATTAAAAACATTTTTACAATACTCTTATTAATCTTTATTTATAGAAATGTGAATGATAAGAAAGAAAGTAGTTTTTTATTACTTTTTAATAGTTATTTAATAATTTCTGTTCTAATGTTCTCATTATTGCCAATTGCTACGAATTCAATTGGTAAGCAGGTTTCTTCATATTCTACATATGTAGATGACTCCTTTAATATTAACGATGGAAAAAAAATATTATGCTTTTTTGATGCTGGTTGTGAGCACTGCATGGATGCTGCAAAATCACTAACAGAAATTGCAAGTAACTCAACAGACTTTCCAGATGTACATATTGTATTTTCAGATACAGAAGAAGGTAAGATACCTGATTTTCTAAAATATTCTGGTAAGGAGTATTCATACCAAATAATGGAGTTTTATAACCCTGACGATGAAATAAATAGTTATTTAGAAGTTTTGGGTTATGAATATGAAAATCCTGTTGTCATATATTATAATAATGGAAATCAAATGAGATTTTACGATGGTACAGGACCTAATGAATATGATGCAAAGGATTTTGAAAGTTTATTTAATTAATATTTAATTACTTGTTTAATTATCTTATTAAAAAATTATTTTATTCAGTTCTGGTAATATTTGGAGTTCTTACTATAGTTTTTTTCTTATTTAATGTTTTACCTGGAGATCCAGCACGTATGATGCTTGATAAAAGAGAAGATTCAAAACAGCTAGAGCTTATAAAAAAGAAGTATGGTTTTGACAGGCCTATATATGTTCAATATTTATATTATCTGAATGATCTCTCTATCATTTCTTTACATAATAAATCTAAATCATCTTTTACATTTCTAGATGATAAAAAATATAATGCGGTTAAAATTTTTGATTTTAAAAATTATAATGTTGTTGCAAAGTCTCCTTATTTACGAACTTCATTCGTTAAATCTAATTTAAAAGTATCTTCAATAATAAAATCAACTTTTCCAAATACCTTTTTATTAGCATTTTTAGCAATTTTATTTGCTCTTATTTTTGGTTTGATTTTTGGAGTTTTTTCTGCTCTAAATAAAGATTCAATTATTGATAAATCTATCATGTATTTTTCTGTTCTTGGAATGGCGCTACCTTCTTTTTTTAGTGCTATACTTATTGCTTGGGTATTTGGTTACCTACTTAATGCCTATACAGGTCTATCTATGACTGGTAGTTTATATGAAATTGATGATTATGGTATTAGTAAAACTATACAATTTAAGAATGTTATTTTACCAGCTTTAACTCTTGGTATAAGACCCCTTGCAGTTATTATACAACTATGTCGAAGCTCATTGTTAGATGTATTGTCAATGGACTATATTCGTACGGCAAAAGCAAAAGGTCTTAATAAGTTTGTTGTGGTGTTTAAACATGCTCTTCGTAATTCTCTAAATCCAGTTGTGACTGTTGTATCTGGATGGTTTGCTTCTTTATTAGCTGGTGCAGTTTTTGTAGAGTATATTTTTGCATGGAATGGATTAGGAAAAGAAATTGTTGACGCTTTAAATAACATGGATTTACCTGTAGTTATGGGTTCAGTTATTTTTATTTCAATGATTTTTGTGATAATTAATATTTTAGTTGATTTAATATATGCTTGGGTAGATCCTCGCGTTAGAATAGAATAATTTATGAGAAAAAAAATAGTAGCTGGTAATTGGAAAATGAATCTTAATTACGACGAAGTTAGTTCACTTGTTGATGAAATTTTAAAATTGCATTCAAGTGATGATAATGTTGAAGTGATTTTATCTCCACCATTTGTATACTTAGATAAAGTTGTAAGATCTTGTGCAAATCATGATCATGTTTTTATAGCTAGTCAAAACTGTAGTGAATATAATAACGGTGCATATACCGGTGAAGTCTCCGCAAGTATGTTAAATTCATTGGGCGTTAATTATGTTATTATTGGGCATTCTGAACGTCGTTCTATCTTTAATGAATCCAATGAAAATTTGAATTTGAAAATTACTCAAGCACTACAAAATAATTTAAAGATTATTTTTTGTTGTGGAGAAAATTTAGAACAAAGAGAATCAGGGGAGTATTTACAAGTTATAAGAAAGCAGTTAGAGGAAACTATTCTTTCTTTAGACCAAAAAAGTTTAAGTAAGATAGTTATTGCTTATGAACCTATTTGGGCTATAGGTACTGGAAAAACTGCAAGCTCAGTGCAAGCACAGGAAATGCATTCCTTTATTCGTTCTTTAATATCAAATAAGTTTGGAACAGAAATAAGTAATAATACTTCCATACTATATGGAGGTTCTTGCAAACCAACAAACTCTAAAGAATTATTTTCGCAGTCTGACATTGATGGAGGTTTAATAGGGGGAGCTTCCCTACAGTCGTCTGATTTTGTCTCAATCATTAATTCTTTTTAATGGAATATATTGAAGTTGATATTAAGATTGAAAAATCTGAGTTTTTTTCTGATATTGTTGTTGCAAGATTAAACGAAATTGAGTTTGAAACATTTTTAGAAAACGATAATGGTGTTAGGTGTTATATACAAGCAACATTGTTTGATAAAAAGAAACTTGATATCGAGTTAGATAAAATCAAGCAAAACACGAAGCTAAACTTTAATATTAATCATGTAGCTCAAAAAAACTGGAATGAAGAGTGGGAAAAAAATTTTAAACCGGTACAGATTAATTCTCATTGTTTAATTCGATCTGAGTTTCACAATAATATTGGCAATTTTAAAGATGAAATTATAATAACCCCAAAAATGTCATTTGGAACAGGGCACCATGAAACAACATTTTTAATGATTAATGAATTATATAATCTTGATTTGAATGATAAATCAATACTTGACATGGGAAGTGGCACAGGGGTTTTATCAATTGTTGCCTCAAAAAATGGTGCTAAGCAAGTAGTAGGTATTGATATTGATGAATGGGCTTTTCAGAATTCAATTGATAATGCAAAGTTAAATAATACTGAGAATATTTCTTTTTTACATGGGGATATTAACTTAATAGAAAACCAAGATTTTGATATTATTTTAGCAAATATTAATCGTAATATTATTGAAAAAGATATTGAAGGATATTATAATCTACTGATTGATAAAGGTGATTTACTCATTAGTGGTTTTTTAGAAGAAGATGTAGATTTTATTATTAATTTGTCGATTAATAATAGATTTAATGTAATTAATATAAAAAATAAAGGTCAATGGTCAATGGTGCATTTAAGAAAATAAAATTTCTTTTCCTTTTTCTGTTTTTAATAAGTAATACTCAAACTAGTGCTCAGAAAAAAATAACAAGTTTTTCTGAAGATTTTAAGTCTTACATTCAGGAGCTTGAAAGTGTAATGACTTCCTCTGATAATTCAGATTTAAAGTCTAATTTCAAAGATTTTAAAAAGCTCTCATCAAATAATAGTTTTTCTGAAAAGCAAGTTAATCAAATCATTGATATTTCTAATAAGATGCTTAAAAAGAGACTTAAAGCGTCCTCACATTTTAATTATTTTGTTCTTTGTTTATCATCTTTAAAAAATAAAAATATATCAAATGAAAATATTGACGACTGGTTAATAGTCGTTTCAAAAATTATAGATGATTTTTCCAGTAAAAAAATAATGGTGTTTTACTATTTCACACTAGACCTTATTGAGAGTAATACATTACGAGAAACAAAAACAACAAAATGGAAAACCTCTAGCAATGATTATTCATTTAAAATTGACGATATAGGACCATATATTGTTTTTAATAGCTTCACCAATATTATATGTCTATCTGATGGTGATAAACTATCTATTTATAATGCACTTGCAGATTATTACCCATATAACTACAGGCTTAATGGATTAGAAGGCATAATGAATTGGGAAAAAAAGGGCTTAAGTCCAGATAGTATTTATATTAATTTAAAGAACTATATTATTGATACAAGAACTACTTTAGTAAAAGCAGATTCAGTTTCTTTTACAAATAAATTAATGTTTGATTTTCCTTTACAAGGTTTTTTTACAGATAAAATTACAAAGGGAAAGCAAGTAGAAAATTATCCAAAATTTGTTTCATACTCTAAAGACATTATAATTGAGAATGTTTATCCAGAAGTGGATTATAAAGGGGGCTATAAACTTCAAGGATCTTCTTTTATTGCTGATGGTGGAAAATACGCTGATGCAAGATTAATTTTTAATAATAATGGAAAAAAGATATTTGTAGCAAATGCAAATAAGTTTCAATTAGGTGGGGATATTATTTCTTCTCAGCAAGTTGGAATTAAAATTTATTTTGATAATGATTCTCTTTACCATTCTAACCTTAAGTTTAATTACAATAACAATAAAAGAAAGCTAAAACTTACTAAAAGTGGAAAATTTAATTCCACTATGCTAAATACTTATCATAAATTAAACATGCAATTTGAATTACTTGAATGGGAAATAGATGAGGATATCATTACTTTTGGTTCTTTACCTGGAACTTCTGTATCGGAAGTTAATTTTGAATCTGTAGATATGTATTTAGAAAAAAGATTTGATGAGATGCAAGGTATCGACGCTATTCATCCGTTGATATTAATTGAAAATTATGTTAATGAGAAAAAAGAAGATCAGTTTTTTGTAGAAGACTTTGCTAGATATGCAAAATTCCCTCTTGTTCAAATTCAACATTTTTTAATGGATTTAGCTAATAAAGGATTCTTATTTTATGATTTTGGTGAAGAAAGAATTACTGTTCTTCCAAGTCTTTCAAGATATGTTATGGCAAAATCTAAACAAGGCGATTATGATGTTATTCAATTTAATTCAAAAGTTGTTGGAAATTCTTTAGTCATTGTTAATGCAGCTTTAAATATTAAATCAAAAGACTTAATTATTAGAGGTATCAATCAAATTGCTGTAAGCGACTCTCAAAAAGTTGCTTTTTACCCTAGAGGAGGGGAGGTTAAAATTTTAAAAAATCGAGATTTTGTTTTTAACGGTAGAATTTTCGCTGGAAATGGAAGAGTGAATCTCTATGGAAGTGATTTTCATTTTAAATATGATGAGTTTAAAGTTGACTTAAATAAAATCGATTCCGTTCAATTATCTGTTCCTTTAAAACCTTTGCGATTTGATTTATATAATAATCCTTTATTGACTAGAATCAAAACTGTTATTGAATCTGTAACTGGTGAATTAATTATAGATGATTCTACTAATAAATCGGGATTAAGAAAAGGTGAACATCCAGAGTATCCAATATTTAAAAGTTTTAATGATTCGTATGTGTATTATGATAGTCCTAAGATTTTTGATGGAGTATATAATAGAGATAAGTTTTCTTTTCATTTAAAACCTTTTTCTATTGATAGCTTAGAAAGTTATAATGGAAATGGACTATGGTTTGCTGGTACTTTTACTTCATCTAATATTTTTCCTGTTTTTGAGGATACTTTACGTTTAAAAAATGATTATTCTTTAGGCTTTAATAGAAATACACCTGAAGATGGATTCCCATTGTATTCGGGTAAAGCGAGATATTTTGATGAAATTGAACTTGGAAATGATGGTTTAAGAGGAAGTGGGAAATTTGAGTATTTAACATCTGTAGTTTATTCTGAAGATATTATTTTCTATCCAGACTCCACTGCAATGCTTTCAAATGCAATTTCAATAAGTGAGGTTAATAAAGGGATTGAATTTCCTCAAGTATCAAATACCAAGACATATTGTTTTTATCAGCCTTACTTAGATAAGCTGTCTATTTCTCAAACTCATGATATGTTCAGTATGTATTCTAAGAAATCAAGCTTAAATGGTAATTTATTATTACAACCAATTGGATTAACTGGTAATGGAATTATGAAACTTGATTTAGCAGAAGTATCTTCAAATTTCTTTTCATTTAATTCTACTTGGTTCAAAGCTGACACTGCAAACTTAAATGTTTTTGATAATAATAATTCCATAGCTTTTAATGCCCAAAATCTAAGAGCTAATATTGATCTTTCTGATAGGGAAGGTGTTTTTTATTCAAACGGATCGGGTTCTTATGTTACTTTCCCTGCTAGCGAATATATTAGTTATATAGACAAATTAAAATGGGAGATGGATAAAGAACAATTAACTTTTGGTGAAAAAGAGTGGAACAACAGTAAAGGGTCTAAGTTTATTTCAATAAATAGTGATCAAGATTCTTTATCGTTTATTGCTAGTAGCGCGGATTACAGTTTAAAGGATTTTATTATTAATGCTCATGGTGTTGATAGTTTAAATATTGCAGATGCCGTTATTTTTCCAGACTCTGGAGAATTAATTGTTGAGCGAGGAGCAAGGATTAGAACTCTTAATAATTCAAGCTTATTATTGGATCCGCTAATAAGATATCATTCTTTTAATAATGCTAGAATTGACATTTTTAGTGCTAATAAGTATTCTGCTTCTGCTGATTATGTTTACATAGATTCTTTAGGAAATAAACAGGATATTTATTTTTCTGAAATTAAAGTTAATCCTGACACCATTACTTTGGCCACAGCTAGTGTAAATGAAAAAAAGGTATTTAAAATAGGAAATAGATATGATTTTAAAGGTGATATTAAAATTTTAGGAGATAGAAAAAATCTAACATACAATGGTTTCTTTAAGATAAATCATAACTGTTCTAACTTCTCAACCCAATGGATAGCTTTTTCATCTGAGATAGATCCATCATATATTTCATTTGATTTAAAGGAAAAATTATTTAGTGATACAGATGATAAATTATATTCAGGTATTTTTTATAATAAAGATAGCACAATTTTTTACCCTACTTTTATGAGTACTAAAAAAAGGGCAAAGGATTTAGAGTTTTTCTCGGCTACTTCATCTGTTTATTATAATAAAAGCAATTCTTCTTATGTTATAGGAGGTCAAGACTCAGTGTCAAATATCTTACTTCTAGATGAGAACACATGTACTGTGTCAGGTGATGCAATTATTGATTTAAATTTAAATCTTGGTAGAATTAAAACAAAATCTATTGGTAAGATTTTAAACAAAAATAAAAATCAATTAGAAATAGATGGTTTTTTAATGTTTGATTTTGATTTTTCAAAAGATGCTATGGAGATTATGGCGCAAGACATTTTTTCAGCTCCTGGTGAAGAAATTTTTGAATATGATAAGGATTATGAAAATAATCTTTCAAAGTTAGTTGGTAGAGAGCAAAAAGAAGATTTGATGATTGATTTAGAAATGAATGATGCTTTTGAGGAACTTCCAAAATCAATGAACTACACCCTTTCTTTTACAGATCTTAATTTAGTATGGGATAAAAAAAATAAAGCATTTGTTACAAAGGGTAATTTAGGTTTAGGAAATATAAAAAACACTCAAATCAATGGTGTTTTAAATGGTCATATTTTAATTGAGAAGGGAAGAAATTCTGATGTATTAACCATCTATTTGCAAACAGAATTTTACGATGAGTATTTCTTTGTTTATAAAAATGGTTTAATGAGAGCTATTTCAACTAATCCTGAATTTAATTCTGCTATACTAGAAGTTAAAGACTCTAAAAGAAAATCAGAATCTGTTAAAGGTATAGATCCATACAGATATATGCTAGCTAATGAAGATGCTCCAGAGAAGTTTTTAAAACGAATTAAAAAAGGATTTTAATCATTATGGATAATAACATGACTATACTTCTAATTCTGTTGTCTTATCTAACCGGAGCTTTTCCTTCTGCATTTATTGTTGGAAAAAGTTTTTTTAGTATTGATATTAGGCAGCATGGAAGTGGTAATGCAGGAGCTACAAATACATTTCGAGTTTTAGGCAAAGCTGCAGGTACAATTGTTTTAATTATAGATGTCTTTAAGGGGTGGTTAGTAGTAAATTTTGTGTATTTATTTCCATCAATTTATATTAATCCTGAATTAATATTTGAGTATCAGCTTTTATTTGGGGTATTTGCAGTTTTAGGACATCTTTTTCCAATATTTACTAGATTTAGAGGTGGTAAAGGTATTGCCACATTGTTAGGGATATTAATTGGCCTACATTCATTTAGTGCTTTTGTTTCTTGTATGGTTTTTATTACTGTCTTACTAGCTTTTAGATATGTTTCATTAGCTTCTATTTTTTCAGCTATTGCATTTCCAATTATTATTTATTTTTTCTCAGAATCTTCTGATGTTTCGTTAATAATATTTTCTATTTTTGTTCCATTACTTGCTCTTTCAACTCACCACAAGAACATTAGAAGACTTTTAAGAGGGAAGGAGCGAAAAATAAAATTCAAATAGAGCATATGGCATTAGATTACAACGAACAAAATAAAATTCATAAGAAAAGTGTTGCTATTAAAACATTATATCTTATCGATGATAACTTTAATACTTTTGATCATGTTATTGACTGTCTTGTTGCTATTTGTGATCATACGCCTATACAAGCCGAACAATGCGCTCTATTAACTCATATAAACGGAAAGTGTGATATCGTTCGTGGAGAAATCCCTGAGCTAAAAGCTTTTCAAGAAGATCTTGAGTTATATGGTCTAAACGTTCAAATCTTATAAATTTTAATAAATACGGCTCTGTAGCTTAACTGGATAGAGCACCTGACTACGGATCAGGAGGTTAGGGGTTCGAATCCCTTCAGAGTCACTTTTCTCACTCATATATGTGAGAATTTTTATTTAATTATTTACTATTATTTACTATTATTTGTTAATTTGTTAAAAAACTAAAAAAATGAAAAATTATATTTTATTATTTATTTCAGCACTATTGTTTAGTTGCTCATCTGATGTTACTAAAGTTACCTGGGATGATCCTAAAAGTATTGCAGTGAATAAGCACATGGAGAATTATATTAATAAGGATTTTGATGCTATGAAAAGTTTGTTTTCTAAAGATTTTCGAGTTATTGTTTCAGGACAAGATAAGCCATATGATCTAGATGGTGTTATGGAGGCTATAAATATGCATCATTCTCTTTATTCTAATATATACACAACAAAACCAGGTGTTGAAAATGAAAATGGAATAATAAGCCAAACAATAGCATATCCTACAGGAGAAACATGGACGCAAGTTTGGTTTATTTGGCATGCTACTGGAAATTATACAGGAGATACAGTTAACAATATGGTTCATCTTTCATATAAGTGGGATGGTGATTTAATAGCTGAAGAGTATCATTTCTCAGACGGTGTTGCGTTTAATAGAGAAGTTGAAGCTTATAATAATTCTTTAGAAGAACAGAAAATTAAGTTATAAAATTCTATAGGGTTCTTTGTTGAGTTCAATTTTCAATATAAATAGTTACAGATTTATTTAAATCTAATTGAGTAATGATAGGGTATTTTTGATTTTTATCAATCAATTCAATTCTACTTGTATTTGGCGGAGAACTTCCTAGGCTAGTAGCTTGAATAACGATTTTGTTCCTTCCTTCAATAAGTTTGTATTTTATCTTTTTAGATTTATTTGTAGTTTCATACTGATCTAAAATTCTATCGTCATTAATTAATAGGTTAATTTGATCGCCATCTTCTTGATTGCTGTCCCATATTTTGATGGTTACATACTTTGAGTTCCAACTTATATTAAAATTATCTCCATCTTTTAGAATTTTAGTTTCTATTATCTCATTCTTTT
>CALJFR010000067.1 GCA_938073745.1 uncultured Flavobacteriales bacterium | reverse complement strand
AATCACTTGTAATAATTTTCTTAATTAAATCTTTTGAAAAATTTAAACATTACTAATTATGAAAAAATTGAACAGATATAAAAAATGATGAATCTTTGATAAATCGAATAAAAAAAAGAGCTCTAATAAAGAGCTCTTTTTAAATTCAAAAATTAATTAACAAATTACTTTTTTTCTTCATCTACTTCTTCAAAATCAACATCAGTAACATCATCAGCATTATCCGCTTGAGAATCTGCTGAGGCACCACCGGCATTTTTAGCTTCCTCTGTAGCTTTATACATCTCTTCAGAAGCAACTTTCCATGCTGCATTAATTTTTTCCATTGCAGAATCAATTGCATTAAGATCTTTACTTGAATGAGCTGACTTTAATTCAGTTAAAGCTTCTTCAATTGGTGCTTTTTTATCCTCAGATAATTTTTCACCAAACTCTTTTAATTGTTTTTCTGTTTGGAAAATCATTGCATCTGCACCATTAATCTTATCGATTGATTCTTTTGCTGTTTTATCAGCATCTGCATTTGCTTCAGCTTCTTTCTTCATTTTATCAATTTCTTCATCTGATAATCCTGAAGAAGCTTCAATTTTAATATTTTGCTCCTTACCAGTAGCTTTATCTTTGGCAGAAACATTTAAAATCCCATTTGCATCAATATCAAAAGTCACTTCAATTTGAGGTACTCCCCTAGGTGCAGGTGGAATATCAGCTAATTGAAATCTTCCAATTGATTTATTATCCGCAGCCATCGGCCTCTCACCTTGTAAAACATGAATATCTACTGCAGGTTGATTATCAGCTGCGGTAGAAAATGTTTCAGACTTTTTTGTTGGAATAGTAGTGTTAGAGTCAATTAATCTTGTCATCACACCTCCCATTGTTTCAATTCCTAGTGATAATGGAGTAACATCAAGTAGTAATACATCTTTCACATCGCCAGAAAGAACACCACCCTGGATAGCTGCTCCAACGGCAACAACTTCGTCAGGATTAACTCCTTTGGAAGGCGCTTTCTTGAAGTGCTTCTCAACAACTTCTTGAATAGCAGGGATTCTTGTAGAACCACCACCTAAAATTACCTCATCAATATCAGATGCAGTCATTCCTGCGTCTTTTAGAGCACTTTGACAAGGCTTAATAGTATTTTGAATAAGCTTGTCAGCTAATTGCTCAAACTGAGCTCTAGTTAGAGTTCTAACTAAATGTTTAGGTCCTGATGCTGTTGCAGTTACATAAGGAAGATTAATTTCGGTTTGAGTTGAACTAGATAGTTCTACTTTTGCTTTCTCAGCTGCCTCTTTTAAACGTTGTAAAGCCATTGGATCTTCTCTTAAGTCCATACTTTCATCCTTTTTAAATTCTTCTGCTAACCAATCTATAATAACTTGATCAAAATCATCACCACCAAGATGTGTATCTCCATTAGTAGATTTTACTTCAAAAACACCATCTCCTAATTCTAATATTGAAATATCAAAAGTTCCACCTCCAAGATCAAATACTGCAATTGTTCTATCTTTATCTGATTTATCTAAGCCATAAGCTAATGCTGCTGCAGTAGGCTCATTAATAATTCTTTTAACTGTTAATCCTGCAATTTCACCTGCTTCCTTAGTTGCTTGTCTTTGTGCATCATTAAAGTAAGCAGGAACCGTAACAACAGCTTCAGAAACCGATTGTCCAAGATAATCTTCTGCAGTTTTCTTCATTTTTTGTAAAACCATTGCAGAAATTTCTTGAGGCGTATAAAGTCTGTCGTCAATTTTTACCCTTGCGGTATTATTATCTCCTTTTACTACTTTGTAAGAGACATTTTTAATTTCCTTACTCATTGATGAAAAGCTTTCCCCCATAAATCTTTTTATAGAAGAAATAGTTTTTTCTGGATTTGTAATTGCTTGTCTTTTAGCGCTATCACCTACTTTTCTTTCACCACCTTCAATAAAAGCAACTATAGAAGGAGTAGTTCTTGCCCCTTCAGCATTTGGAATTACAACAGGCTCATTTCCTTCCATTACAGAAACACATGAATTTGTTGTACCTAAATCTATACCTATTATTTTACTCATTTTTTTATATTTTAATTTTTCAAAATTTGTTTCAACAATTAATAATGCAATAAGTATTCCAGAATATAGAAAATCGAAAACAACTGACAAAAAAGGGAAATATTAGAAATTATCTGCTAAGAGTAGTGACACATTGTCATTTATTCAAAACCTAAGTCTAAATCATTAATAATATAATTAACAGTAGCATTAGTTAATTCAATACCATTTATATCGTCATATGTAAACCTGGAAGAAAACAATCCGATACCATTATTAATATTTGAAAAAACTGGTCTTTCTTGGACAATACCAGAAAAAGGCTTATTTACATTTATATAAGTCTTTAAGTCATTTGTCCCTACAGTCATTAAAAGATCCAAATTAAGAAATTGTTTAGTTGTGTTATTGGATAGGTTATTGGTCAAGAATAAAAAAAATTGATCACCTTTAATTTTAACACTCATATTACCACTTGTATATTCAATTAAAGGCTGACTCCATACCAAATTTTTGTTTTCACCATCTTCCAAGTAATTAATGATTATGTCTAGCTGATAAATTTCTCCATTTGTTGATTTAGTCCATTCAATATTTTTAGTTCTAAATCTTAAACTATCTACCAAATCACCGTTATACAAGCCCCACTCAAAACTAGAGTTTAGAGATTCAAAATTAAAATTGTTAATTATTTCTGTTTGAGAAAAAACTTTATCGTTAGTATTTAAATTAGTTATCTCTAATACATAAAAAGAATTTGTATTGTAGAAAGAATTTGGCTTTGTAAATGCATAAATAATATTTTCTTCAGTTGAAAAAAGTCCATCATCCTTTTCCAATATAGTATCATATAAAGTAACAGTAGCAAGAGTATCATATTGACCAAATCCAAGTGATTTAATTCTGTAAAGCTTTACATCTAAATCAGATGGTGTATAATTTAATGAATCCGAAACAGATGCCATTTGAATTGCATCTCCAACACCTAAATATGCTTTATTAATTTTAATGAGTTGAATTTCACTATTTGGATCTAATAATCCATAAACAATAGTAACATCATCCCATTCAGCATTAACATCAAAATCAGTCTCACAAGAAGAAAAAACAATTAAAAAACAAAAAAATAATTGATATAATTTCATAATACAAACTTATTGATTTAAATCTTATGATATACTCAATATTTGTAAATTTGTAAAAAAAATTAGATGCAAGTAAAACATATTATTCTCACATTACTATTCTCTACCTTAACCGTTTCTAATTATGCCCAAAATAATAACTTCCAATATAATGTTCTAAACATTAATTTTTCTGAGAAACAAGATGATTTTCCAATAGTTAGAGAAAATGACAATTATTTTATTATTGATGAAAATGAGTATCTTATTTTAAGAGAAAATAATGAAAGTGAATACGTAATAATTTTAGAGGAAAGCTACACTGAAAACTCATTATTAGAAAGTGCTTTCAAGCTTGGCCCTTCAGAAAATATCAATTCAAGCATAGGATTTATTGTTAGAGCAAATATAGATTTTTCTGAAGCATTGATTATAGAAGTCAACAATAATGGTAAATATAGAATCAAACAGTTTAAGAATAATAAATACAGTTATTTATCAAAAAAAAACAGAAAAGGAAAATGGATTAAACACAGATCTATTAACAAACAAAATATTTATAACACAATTGAAATTATAGATAATAAGAACAAGATAACTTTTAAAACAAATAGTTCCATTATTGAAGAATTTGAATCAAATATTATCAAAAAAGGATACTCTGGAATTTTAATTGGACCTGATACAAAATCAAGATTAAAATATTTTTATCTTAACACTGATAAACAAAAACAAATTAAAAAAGACAAAGTACAAGAAGTTCCTATAGTAAATACAAATAAAAAGATTATAGCAGAAAACAGTATTAAAGTTGATATTATTAAAGAAAATAAAGATTCAATTATAATTCTTGATTTAAAGAATAAGATCGAACAAAGTAATTCAAAAATTGAATTACAAGCTGAACAATTATCAGAAAAAGAATATGATATTACTCAGCTTGAAAATTGGATTAAAGAAATTGAAGATAATGAAACAAAATCAAACTTATTAATATCTGATTTAGAATTAATTCTTAAAGATAAAAACAATTCATTAGAAACAATAGAAAAAAGAAATTTAGAACTTTTAAATAATCAAGAAAAATTAGAAAAGAAAATAGTAAAATTAAATGAAGAGATTGCCAAATTAAATTCGAGTTCTGAGAAAATTTCAGATAAAAATCTACTTCAATTAAAAAGTTTAAAATCAAATTCAAACAAAATAAAAGCCTTACAAGAGGATCTTAAAAAAACAAAAAATAGTGCTGATAAGTCAAAAGAAGAAAACAGTAAAAAATTATCCTTACTAGAAAATAGTATAAATAAAATTCAAGAGGAAAATACGGTCATTTTTAAAGAAAAAAATAATTTAAGTAATGAGATTAAATCATTAAAAAATGAAAGAGAAATCTTGTATAATGAAATAACATTACTAAAAAATCAATTAAATGCAATATCAACTAAAAACAAATCATTAAAAAACAATATTAGTATTGTCGTAAAAAAGAATAAAGATTTAAAGAATTCACTTGAAAAACAAGTTGCAGAAAATAAATATATAAAAGAAATTTTTGTCTATAAAGATTTTGAACTCAATGAGGTAAACCCTACAGATTTAGTTGTTAATAAATTAATTGAACAAATAGAAACTGAAAAAGAAAAAGAAATTGCACAAAGTGATTCGACATACTCAATTCAATTGGCAATTTTAAAATTTCCAACAACTGAATTTAACCATCTAGATGGTTTAAAAGTAGAGATTGCAAATGGCTTATATAAGTATCTTGTTGGTAAATACATTGATTTAAATGATGCTAATGCAGCAATGAGAAAAATTAATAATTTTGGATTTAAAAATGCTTATATAATAAAAACAAGTAAGTAAATGGTGACAAATAATAAAAATTATAAAAGAATAACTACAAATTCTCTTCTTGAATTTAAAAACAATGGAGAGAAGATATCTATGTTAACAGCATATGACTATACATTGGCAAAGATTATCGATAATGCTGGAATTGATATTATTCTTGTTGGAGATTCTGCTTCTAATGTTATGGCTGGACATGAAACCACATTACCAATTACTCTTGATGAAATGATTTATCATGCATCATCAGTTGTAAGAGCTGTTGACAGAGCTTTAGTTGTTGTAGATATGCCATTTGGAACATACCAAGGTAATTCAAAAAAAGCTTTAGACTCTGCAATACGAATAATGAAAGAAACAGGGGGACATACAGTAAAGCTAGAAGGAGGGTCAGAAATAATAGATTCTGTTAAAAGAATATTAAGCGCAGGTATTCCTGTGATGGGGCATCTAGGCCTTACACCTCAATCCATTTATAAGTTTGGTACATACACAGTAAGAGCTAAGGAAGAAGAAGAAGCTAATAAACTCATTGAAGATGCTAAACTCTTAGAAGAAGCCGGTTGTTACGCAATTGTTTTAGAGAAAATCCCTTCAAAACTTGCAAAAAAAGTTGCAGAGATTTTAAACATTCCAGTCATCGGTATTGGCGCAGGACCGGATGTTGATGGACAAGTACTAGTCTTGCATGATATGTTAGGAATGAATCATGAATTTAACCCAAGATTTTTAAGAAGATATTTAAATCTTTATGATGAAATCACAAAAGGAGTTAAACAGTATATTTCTGATGTCAAAAAAGTTGATTTCCCTAATCAAGATGAACAATACTAAACTTCATGTTTTATATGAAGATAATCATCTTATAGCAATAAATAAGAAGTCTGGCGACATTTGCCAAGCAGACAAAACGGGTGATATTCCACTTTCTGAAATCGTAAAAGAATTTTTAAAAAATAAATATCATAAGCCAGGTAATGTTTATTTAGGAACAATACACAGAATTGACAGACCAACTACTGGAGTTATTATATATGCTAAAACTAGCAAGGCTCTTAGTAGAATGAATGAGAAATTTCGTAATAATGAAATCTCAAAGACTTACTGGGCAATTGTAAAAAATAAACTCCCAAAACAATCAGATATTCTTGAAAATTATTTATCAAAAAACAATAAAAAAAACAAATCTTTTGTCACTAAGGGAAAAGATGGTAAATATTCGAAGTTAAACTATAATATAATTAAGTCCTTAGACAATTATTATCAATATGAAATAAAACCAGAGACTGGCAGACATCATCAAATAAGAGTACAGTTATCTAATATTGGCTCACCCATAAAAGGAGATCTTAAATATGGAGCAAAAAGAAGTAATAAAGATGGAAGTATATGTCTACATGCTAGAGAAATTATCTTTAAACACCCTGTAACTAAAGAGAAGTTAAAAATTATAGCTCCAACTCCACAAAACAAAATCTGGAATAACTAGTTTTTTTAAATAATTTAAAATTTAATTAGGATCAATGTCAATCTGAATAACACATTGTTTTAATAACTTATTTTTCTTCATATATTCAAGTACATGAGAAATAATTTTTTTAGCTTTTGATGAAGATTTATTGCCCTCAATTTTTAATAAAATATTTTTAATAAAATAATTCTTAATCTTAGAAACCACAGGATACTCAGGACCAAGAACTCTATCTTTAAAACTACTTCTCATTATTTGGGCAAATTTTTGAGAAACTTCATCTAAAATATGATAATCTGTATGTTTAAATCTAAGAATAATTAATTTGCAAAATGGAGGGTAATTAAATGATTTCCTTTCCTTTAATTGGATGTTGTAAAAATTTGTGTAGGAGTGAATAGAAACTTGTCTTATTATTTCATGATCTGGATTAGAAGTTTGTAAATAAACCGAGCCTTGCTTATTTTTTCTACCAGCTCTTCCTGCAACTTGAGACATTAATTGAAATGCTCTTTCATGTGATCTAAAGTCTGGAAAATTTAACATGCTATCTGAGTCTACTATTCCAACAAGTGAAACATTCTCAAAATCAAATCCCTTGGCAATCATTTGAGTACCAACCAGAATATCAATTTTTAAGGCTTGAAAATCTTGAATAATTTCCTCATAAGCGTTCTTTTTTCTGGTAGTATCATGATCCATTCTTTGAATTTTATGATCAGGGAAAAAAGCTTCTAATAATTCACATATTTGCTCTGTTCCATATCCTTTCATCTCTAAGGAACTATCACTGCATGAAGAACAAGATTTTGGTATTTCCTTTATGTAACCACAATAATGACAGCGAAGGTTATTATTTATTTTATGATGAGTTAAACTAACAGAACAATATTTACAACAAACTGATTCCCCGCACGATTTACAGCTTAAAACTTTAGAATATCCTCTCCTATTTTGAAATAGTATAATCTGCTTGTTTCTATCCAAGTGTCTTTGCATTTCATTAATAAGATCATTGGAAAGAAAAGATTGCATCTGTTTTTTCTTAAATGCTCTGCTAATATCAATAGCATTAATTTTTGGTAGTTTTATATCAGCATATCTTTTTAATAGCTCCACAAATCCATATTTTCCATTTTGAGCATTATAATACGTTTCAATAGATGGAGTAGCAGAACCAAGAAGAACTTTAGCTTTATGTAAACTTGCTAAATAAATTGCAGCATCTCTTGAATGATATCTTGGAGAAGGCTGTTGTTGCTTATAAGAAGTATCGTGTTCTTCATCAATAATAATCAATCCAAGCTTATCAAAAGGCAAGAAAATAGAAGATCGAGCACCTAAAATGATTGAACATTTTGCATTATCACTATTTTGAATTGTTTTCCAAACCTCTACCCTCTCTGAATTATTCAAATTTGAATGAGACACACCAACTTTACTACCAAAATGTTTTTTTAATCTTTTAATAATTTGAATTGTTAATGCAATCTCTGGAAGTAGATATAAAACTTGTTTTCCCTCTTTAATTTGATCTTCAATAAGTTTTATGTAAATCTCTGTTTTCCCACTAGAAGTAACACCATGCAATAAGCAAACATCTTTTTTAATGAAACTTTTAATTATTTCATTGTATGCATTATCCTGAGCTGAAGAAAGCTTATTAATAGGATAAACCTTATTATTAAAACTATCAATTCTACTGAATGGTATTTTATTAATTGAAATAACTTCCTTTTTTTCAAGAGCCTTAAATACTGATCTAGAAATCGAGGTTTCTTTTATTAAATCATTTAATATTAATACATCATTATTTTCTAATAATATTTTATATAATTTTTTTTGTGTTTTTGATAACAAATCTTCATTATCATTAATAATCTTAATTACATTTAAATATTTGGGTGAATATTTTTCCGAGATATATTCATGAACAGTAACAATATCTTTTTTAATTAATTGATTGATAACAGAAAAGGAATCACTTATAGAGAGTTTCTTATTTATTTGCCTTACAGTGACCGATTTACCATTTTTTATCAATTCCAAAACCTTTTGTTCTCTAGAACTTAAATTCTTATTTATTAATTCCCCATCATTCAAAATAATTCTTGATTCACTGGCTAATTTTAAAGATGAAGGCAAAGCAGTATTCATAATCTCACCAAGGTTAGACATATAATACTTTGCAATCCAAGACCATAACTTAATTTGGAAAATATTTACAATGGGTGAATCATCTACAGAAGATAAAATGTTCTTTAACTTATGTTTTGTAGTTTTTTTATCACTAATATTAACTACAATAGCAGTGTATAATTTTCTAGCTCCAAATTGAACAATCACACGCTGGCCAACATTTATAATAAGATCCGTATTTACTGAGTATTGAAAAACACCCTCTACAGATAAAGGAACAATAACATCAATATATTTCAACTTATTATGCATCTAACAAAAATGATTAAAATAGATGGAAACTTTTAAATTAAATAAGAAAAAATTACAGAAAATAAAAAGTAGTGTTATAATAATAATCTAAATAATTAAATTTGTTTTTAATTAAATATACAAATTATGAAGAATTTACTATCAGTAGTTTTTGCTGCATTAATTTTAATTTCATGTGGCTCTGATCAAGAAATTAATGACACAAAAATATTTTTAAACTTTTCCCATAATGTAGATGGAAATCCTATTTCTATGGACGATTTATCGCACACTAATCTAGCTGGAGAGAATTATAATGTTTTAACATTAAAGTATTTGATTTCAGATATAAAATTAATTAGTAATGAAAAAGATCATGAAAAAATAATTAAGGATGTTCACTTTGTAGATTTAAGCGACCCATCAACCATGTTTATTGAAAGTGATATTATAGAAAATGGCTCATACACTCTTCAGGTTAGATTTGGTTTAGATGCAACAACTAATGTAACTAACAGCTTTGTTAATGAAGCTTTTCACACATCGATGTCATGGCCAGAAATGATGGGGGGTGGCTATCATTATATGAAATTAGAAGGTTCGTATACCAATGACTCAACATTTTACAATACTCACACAGGACCTACAATGGAAATGGATCATTCTTTCTTATGTAGTTTTGATTTGCCAATTAATATTAATAACTCAACAAATAATTTAGAATACGCTATTGAAATGAATATTAATAATTGGTATGAGAACCCAAACACATTAAATCTTGCTCCAGCTATAATGATGGATGAGCAAAAACAGATGCAATTAATGAATAATGGGATGACAGATGTATTTAACCTACAAGGACTATTAGACTAAGTATGAATAGAGGAA
>CALJFR010000066.1 GCA_938073745.1 uncultured Flavobacteriales bacterium | reverse complement strand
GGTAGGTGTGAGATATGTAAAGGCGCTGGAAAGAAAACAATTGAAATGAATTTTTTGCCTGATATAATGGTTCATTGTGATGATTGTGATGGTCTAAGGTATAATAGAGAAACATTAGATGTTAGATTTAAAGGAAAATCTATTTCAGATGTTTTAAATCTTACTATTGATCAAGCAGTTGAATTTTTTGAAAATATTCCTAAGATAATTAGAAAGATAAAAACATTGAAAGATGTGGGTTTAGGATATATTACATTAGGTCAATCTGCAACAACATTATCTGGTGGTGAAGCCCAAAGAATTAAATTGGCTTCCGAATTATCGAAAAAGAGTACTGGAAACACTTTTTATATTTTAGATGAGCCAACAACAGGACTGCATTTTCAAGATATAAAAGTTTTGCTTGATGTTATTGAGACTATTGTAGATAAAGGAAATTCAGTTTTAATTATTGAGCATAATTTAGATGTTATAAAAGTAGCAGATTATATCATCGATTTAGGAAAAGAGGGTGGTGAAAAAGGAGGCTATATTTTGTGTGAAGGAACACCTGAAAAAATTATTAAATCTAATAATAGTTATACAGCAGATTTTCTAAAGCACGAATTGTAGATTTTATCAACTTAAATAAAAAAAATATGTTTCTTAATTTTTTCCTATTTTTACAGCATCATAAAATTATTAAGATGAATAATTATTTGCAAAAGATTCTTCTCATTTCACTTGTATTTTTCTCGTTCTCAATTTTTGCTCAATCTGTTCCTAAAACAGAAAAAAATACTATTCCATTCAATCCACGATTTGTTTTTGGTTCAAATTTTTATAATTATCAAGGTGGTATTGCAGGAACTGAATCTAATTTTTTATCTGGTGATGTTGGTTTTAACGCAGGGCTAAGTTTAGATGTTGATGATAAAATTTCATTATCATTTTTATTTTCAAGTCCATCCACGTTTTATGAAAAAGAATTTAGCACAATAGATGGTTCATTGGTTAGCGAGTTTAGATCTGAATTTAGCACACTTGGTTTGAGTTTAAAATACGATTTTAAGACAAAATCTATATTTAACCCTTTTATCAGTTTGGGATTGCAAGGCATAACTTTTAAAACACTTAATAATGATATTTCATCACAATATTCTGCAAAAGAAACAGGTCTTGTTATACCTGTAGGAGCTGGAATAACATTAGAAATGTCAGATAGAATGTCATTTGATGCATCCTTAAATTATGCCCTGTCGCAAGTTGATATTGATAAGACTGCTGAAGAGCTTAATGATAATTTTGTGGTTGTTAACTTTTCAATAAGTTATGATCTATTTACACCAAAGCCCTCAGGTATTAATACATTAAAGGAAAAGTATTATTTAGATGTTGATTATGACAAAATGGACTTAGCTGATCAGGATGGAGATTTAGTTTTAGATGTTAATGATTATTGTCCAGAAACTCCATCTGGAGTTAAGGTTGATGAGTCTGGCTGTCCATTGGATTCTGATAATGATGGAATCGCGGATTATCTTGACAAAGAAAAAAATACTATTGCGGGTGCAATCGTTGATGAAAAAGGAGTAACATTAAAAGAAGATAAGTTTAAAAGTAAATTTGATAAAAATAAGGTTGCATCTAGAGAGTTTGCAAACTTTTATAATGATAATGAAATCTCTAGAGATGATTTTAAATCAATCAATGCATATTTAATTGCTAAAGCAAATTCTTTTAACAATCTATATAACTCCAATAATTCATCAAATGAAGAATTAGGCCTTAGGTTTAAAGTTCAATTAGGTGTTTATAATGATGGAGTATCTCCTAGAGTTATTAATAAATTACTAAGCTTAGAAGATCTTGAGAGCCATACAGAAAATAATGGAGATGTCATATATGTTGTAGGTAATTATCTCACAATTGATGATGCTTTAGGTAGAGAGTTTGAATTGGAGAAAAAAGGATTTAAAAATTTAGAGTTATTAGAATATGAAAATGGTGTTTTGAGTTTATACAAACCATCTGTAGTGAAAGAAAACGATGAGAAAACTCCACAAGATCCGCCAATACCATCTTTATCAGATAATGACACTAACAAAGTTGATAGTAAACCAATAGTTGCTGAAATAAAAGCACCATCAACAGTCTACAGAGTTCAAATCGGAGCATATAAAGTTGTATTATCAAATAAGATTTTTGAAGGGGTAGAAAATGTTGTGTCTTTTAAAGGAAATGATGGTTTGATTAGATATATGACTGGTTCTTTTGATAATTATTCTGATGCTATTAGCTATAGATCTCAAATGCGTTCAAGAGGTTTTGAAGATGCTTTTGTAGTAACATTTAAAGATGGTGAGAGAGTTCCATTAAATAAATCTATCTCTACAAAAAAGAATGTTGTAAAATCTAACAAGCCTGCTAAGAAAAAGAAGCAAGTTAAAAAGAATGTCAAAAAGAAAAATGATCTTGTTTTTGTAATACAAATTGGGGTTTTTCCAGAGATTTTATCACCAGAAGACTTGTCCATGATGAGCAAGATTAATAATGTAAAAAAGGAAATTTCAGGAAGTTTTTATAAGTATTACTCCAAAAATTTTAGTGAATACTCACTTGCTGCTTCTAAATTACAGAAGATTAAATCAATTGGTTTTGCTGATGCCTTCATTTTGTCTACTTTAAATGGTAAAGAAATATCTTTAGAAAAGGCACTTAACTTGAACTAGAATCATTAAGATATTTTGCTTTTTTACTGCCGGAGTATATCTTAAACTCTCTAAAGCTACACTTTAAGTTACTATTCATTAGCTCAATTTTTTTTGTTGGTTTTAGTCCAATCATTTTTAAATTTTCAATGTCAGAGGAAATAAGCCAAACTGTACAGTTCATATAATTGTTTTTAAGAGTATCTCCAACTTTTTCATAAAATTCATTTACTCCTAATTCAATTCTTTCACCATATGGTGGATTGAAAATTACAAAGGTATTCTCATTTATTTTGGTTTCAAAAAAGTCCTCGTTTTTCACTTTAATACTTTCAAACATTAATGCATTTTCAATATTTTTTCTCGAAGACCTTACTGCTTTTTGAAAATTATCTCCGCCTGTAATTAATCCATTATAATCAATTTCTTTATCCAACGAAACATCTTTAATTTTTTCAAATAAATCAGCATCAAAATCTTTCCAATGTTCAAATCCAAATTGATCTCTGAAAATATTTGCCGGTATATTATAGGCAATTAAGGCAGCTTCAATTAGCAAGGTGCCAGAGCCGCACATTGGATCATGAAAATTATCTTTTTTATTCCATCCACTTAATAAAATCATTCCAGCTGCTAATACTTCATTAATTGGAGCTATAATAGTTTCAGTTTTATACCCTCTTCTATGTAATGATTTTCCGGAGCTGTCTAAAGATACGGTGCAAGTATGTTTATTAATGTGTAAATTAATAGTAACATCAGGATTATCAGGATCAACATTAGGACGTTTATTGTGTTTATTTCTGAAAAAATCAGCTATTCCGTCTTTAACTAGTAAAGAAGCATATTTACTATGGTTAAATACTTCAGAATTAGTTGTAGCATGAGTTGCAAAAGTATTGTCTAATTCAAAATATTCTTCCCAATTTATTTTTAGGATATTCTTATATAGTTCTTTTTCATCATGAGCTTGAAAGGTAGCTATAGGTTTAAGTATTCGTAAGCATGTTCTAAGATTAAGATTGGCTTTGTACATAAATCCAGTATCTCCTTTAAAGCTGACTGCTCTGTTTTGAATTTTTATATTTTGAGCACCGAGATCTTTGAGTTCATTAGCAAGCACCTCCTCTAATCCATACATTGTTTTTGCTAGCATGTAAAAATTCTCATTTTTCATGCCACAAAGATAATTTTATAAGTGATAGATTTCATTAAATTTGTATGATTATTAAAAATTATAATTGGAAAAAATACCTTACACAAATACATCAATTTACTTTGATGATAGTTTTTCTTCATTAGTTAAATATATTGATTTAGACTTTTCTAATATATTTTTAATTGTAGATTCTATTATTTATGATCTTAATCCTAAAAAATTTTATGAATATAAAAACATATTAGTTGTAGAAAGTGTTGAAGATTCTAAATCATTAACTTATTTAGATACTCTTATTGATAAACTTCTTCTTTTAGGTTGTAATAGAAGCTCATTTATTGTTGGTGTTGGAGGAGGAGTAATAAGTGATATTACTGGTTTTGTAGCATCAATTTATATGAGAGGGGTAAGGTTTGGATTTGTGCCAACTACACTATTATCTATTACTGATGCTTCAATTGGAGGTAAAAATGGTGTGAATTTTAAAGGAATTAAAAATATAATAGGCACAATAAATGAGCCGGAATTTCTTTTAATTGATTTTTCTTTTCTTAAAACATTAAGTGATTTTGAGTTGAGTAATGGATATTCAGAAATCATTAAGCATGCATGTATTTCTTCTAATAAACTTTTCTCTATGCTTGAAAAAGCTGAAATTGCTTATAAAAAGAATTCATTCAAAGAGATTTTAAAGGATTCTATAAAGATTAAAATCTCTGTTATTAATAATGATTTAAATGAGAAAAACTCTAGAAAGCTACTAAATTTTGGACATACTTTTGGGCATGCTATTGAGGCAAAGTATAAGATTTCTCATGGTGAAGCTATAAGTCTTGGAATTATTTTAGCCACTAATATCTCTATTAAGTTTGGTTATTTAAATGATAATAGTGCAATTACTAGAATTATAAATCTTCTAAATAAATTTAATTTACCAACAGACATTAAATGTTATGATAAAGAATCTCTATTGTATTACATTACTAAAGACAAGAAATCAAAAGGAAAATATATTGATTTTGTTGTTTTAAATAATATTGGAGATGCAGAGGTAAAAAGTATTCTGATAGATAAGATATTAGATGAATAGAATTATTAGCCCTTTTAGATATAAAGGCAGTGTAAATATTAACTCATCAAAAAGTTATTTTCAAAGAGCATTAGCTATTTCTTTAATTTCTGAATCAAA
>CALJFR010000065.1 GCA_938073745.1 uncultured Flavobacteriales bacterium | reverse complement strand
AATTCGTGGTAAGGAAACTTCTGATGAAGTTACTTCACAAATAATGGAGTTAAGTAAAAAATTAGATAAAATTCCTGTAGAAGTAAATGATGCTCCAGGATTTGTTGCAAATAGAATATTAATGCCAATGATCAACGAAGCAATTCATACTCTAAAAGAAAATGTTTCAGGAGTAGAAGAAATTGATACTGTAATGATTCTTGGAATGTCCCATCCAATGGGACCTCTTCATCTAGCTGATTTTATAGGCTTAGATGTTTGTTTATCTATTTTAGAAGTTATGTATAATGGTTTTGAGAATAATAAATATAAGCCCTGTTCATTATTAGTAGATATGGTTAACAAAGGAAATTTAGGAATTAAATCAGGAAAAGGATTTTATGATTATTCTGATGGACCAAGAAATAAAAAGATTTCTTCGGAGTTTATAAGATAAAATGGCAAAAGACGCCCAAAATAAGGCCTTAGCACCATTTAGTTGTCAATTTACTCACCAAGTACCAGAACTACTTCAAAAGCTAAACTGTAGCATTGCAATATCTACTTACCAAGCTGGTAAATTAGTATTTATCTCAGCAAAAGATGAAAATTCTTTAACACAGTTGCCAAGAAACTTTCATAAAGCTATGGGAATAGCTGAAGATTTTGAAAATCAGAAATTAGCTTTAGCTTGCAAGGATGAGATAATAGTATTTAAAAATTCTTCAGAGCTAGCAAGTTACTATCCTAAGTCTCCTAATAAATATGACGCTCTTTACATGCCTAGGGCTACATTTCATACCGGAACAATAGATATTCATGATCTTTCATTTGGAAAAGATGGCAATCTATATGCCGTTAACACTCTTTTTTCCTCAATTGTAAAAATTGATACAGATTATAATTTTACCCCATTTTGGACACCCCCACAGATTGATAAGATAACTTCTGAGGACAGGTGTCACTTAAATGGAATGGCAATGCAAAATGGATTTCCTAAATATGCTACAGCGTTTAATAATGGTAATTCTCCTCAAAGTTGGAGAGAAAACATTACTAAATCTGGAGTCGTTTATGATATTTTAGAAAATAAAATAATATCTGAAGGCTTAGCTATGCCTCACACTCCAAGGATTTATAACAATGAATTATATGTTTTACTTTCTGCCACTGGAGAATTAATTAAAATTAACCCAAATGATGGCTCTTACGATGTAATAGTTAAGATTGACGGATTTGTAAGAGGAATGTGTCTACATAAAGACTATCTGTTTATAGGTCTGTCAAAACTTAGAGAGAAATCATCAACTTTTGGCAAACTTCCTTTTGCCAAAAATGCAAATCAGGCTGGAATAGTTATCGTTCATCTTCCTACAAAAAGTTTTTCAGGAAAAATAACATATCTCTCATCTCTAGATGAAATATATGATGTTCATATTTTAGCAGATAAAATTCGTCCAAATATTCTAAATACACTAAATGAAGATTACAAAGAGGGCTTATCTATTCCAGGGTCTACATTTTGGAAAAGAAAGAAAGAATAGCTAATTTTGAATTTATGAATAACATTCATTTTTCTAGAAAAGAGAGGCAGCTAAAAAATCATATTTTAAAACTAGATGTTTTACTTAAAAAAAGTAGTGGATTATTTTCAAATGAAATAAAATCTTTAATTCACAAAATAAAAGAACTAATTAGCCAATTATCTTCTTTACTTTCATCCAAAAGAATTCTTAGTATTGTGGGCTCTTTTGCAATTTTATTTGGATTAAGCAACAACAATAAAATTAATGCACAGTCATTTAACTCCCTAACTTATAATCCTTTTGGGTTAACATTAAACAGTAGCATAGTTGGTAGTAATTATTACACCGGTAAAGCACAATTTGTTGACATTGATAATGATGGGGACTATGATTTGTTTTATGAAACTCTAGAAGTTGATACTAGCTATTATTCTTATTATCAAGATAATATCTTTATTTATCATGAAAATATTGGGTCAACTACTAATCCTCAATTTTCAGTAGGAATTAAAAATCCTTTTAATTTAACATCTCCTCAAAACTTTACTCTTGGAACTTCAATTCTTTCTCATAATTTAGTTGATTTAGATGGTGATGGTGATTATGATATTTTAGCTACTTATTCTGGCTTATATGAATCTTATAACTATCAGACCTATACATATTCATATAGTACAAATACTAAATTTAAATACTATCAAAATATTGGAAATCCTAGTATGCCATTATTTGCTGCTCAACAAACTAATCCTTTTGGATTAGAAGTGGATTCAATTATTGCAATATCTGATGTTGTTGATATAGATGGTGATGGAGATTATGATGTTATATGCTCTTCATCAAGTTTTGGAAATCAAGGATATATTCAAAATCAGGATATGATATTCCTCGAAAATATAGGAAGTCCCTCAAATCCTCAATTTTCAACTGCTCAACCAAATCAAATTGGAATAAGCTTTCCTACTTCATCTTATCCAGTAATTCCTTCATTTGGAGATATTGATTTGGACGGAGATTATGATCTACTTACTACTCCATATAAAGATTATAGTAATACAGAATATGATTTTTTATATCAACAAAATAAAGGTTCAGCTACAAATCCAGTAATGTCACTACAAGCTCAAAATCCTTTTGGTTTAAGTCCAGACACAAGCTATGTGGGAATTTTAGTTAATTCAGAAATGATTGATTTAGATGGTGATGGTGATCTAGATATAATTACTTCAGGATTTTACGGTAATAACTTTCTATATTTTGAAAATGGATCATCTTCCACAGATATTAATGAAGTTTTAGAATCAATAAAAATATTTCCAAATCCTGCAGCAAATAGTATAAATATTAGTAGTAATATGAAATTTGATAAAATTGAAATTATTGATCAGCTAGGTAAATCTTATCATTTTGATAAGATAGATAAAACTTTGATTTTAAATAAATTAAATAAAGGCATCTATATAATTAATTTATACAACAAAGAAACCGTTTACTCTAAGAAATTCACTAAATTATAAATTAGTAAACATACCTTCCTTTTTTGCTTGATCTAATATTTTATCGATAAACATATCTTCTCTAACATTAACTGGATCAAAAGTTGATTTTAAATCATGATCATACATTTTTGCAAATGTTTGCCACATTGTAGCACTCCACCAACCTCTATATTCTCTTAATAAACGATATGTACTTATTCCTGTTTCTCTATAAATCAATTTAATAAGTATCCTTCCTTCTTTCATGGATAGATTTTTTAAAGCAGTAGAATATTGCTTTTTAATAATTTTAGTAACACTTCTTATATGTTTACGTTTTTTTCTTTTTTTACCAATAGAATCTAATGCAAAATTTAATGAATCTACTTTAAATTTAGTTTGTAGTGCATAAGGGTAAACTTTTAATACTCTTCTTTTTAATTTATAAAAGCGTCTTCTCTCAGCATTATCAATAAACTCAATTATATCTAATTGAGGAATATTTGAGGTAAATATCTTTTCACCATCAATAGTAATAAAAGGAGAAACTAAAATTGTATCCTGTGAATAAGAATTTAAAGAAAATAATATAAAAGTAAAAAAGAATAAAAAGGAGTTATTCATAATTCAAAACTAAAATTTTTAAAAAATTTAGAACTAAAAAGATGAATAAAATTTCAAATTACTAGATTTAAAAAATGCATTATGTAATTTTACAACAATGATAAAAACAGTTCAAATTCAAGTTAGCCCAGAACAGGCTCAAAAGAAAACTTTACTTAAAAAAAAGATTTCTAATGATTTTAACATTAATAATGTAGATATTAAACATATTGAAATTATCAAAAGATCTATCGATGCTAGACAAAGAAATATAAAGATCAATTTAAAATTAGATATATATATTAATCAAAGTTTTACAGAGACAAAAAATAGCATTAGTTATAAAAAAGTTAAATCAAATAAAGAGGTTGTTATTATAGGAGCTGGACCTGCTGGATTATTTGCAGCATTGCAACTTATTGATAATGGAATCAAACCAATAATTATTGAAAGAGGAAAAAAAGTTAGAAATAGAAGGAGAGATTTAGCTTTACTTACAAAAAATCATATTGTAAACAATGATTCTAATTATTGTTTTGGTGAAGGTGGAGCAGGTACTTTTTCTGATGGAAAGCTATACACAAGATCTAAAAAAAGAGGTGATGTAAATAAAATTTTAGATATTTTAGTTAATCATGGTGCTACAAAAGAAATAAAAATTGAAGCTCACCCTCATATTGGAACTAATAAACTTCCAAAAATTATAGAAAACATTAGAAACACTATTATTGACAATGGAGGCGAAATACATTTTAACTCCAGATTAACCGATATAATTCTAAAAAATAATCAAGTAAAAGGAATTAAGATCAATGATTCTTTAATCATTGATTGTAAAAAATTAATTCTTGCAACTGGTCATTCTGCTAGAGACATATTTGAATTACTTGAAAATAAAGGTATCGCAATGGAAGCAAAATCTTTTGCTTTAGGAGTAAGAGTGGAGCATTCTCAAGAACTTATTGATCAAATTCAATATAAATATAATTCTAGAGGAGAATATCTTCCCCCTGCCCCATATTCTATTGCAAGACAAATTAATGGAAGAGGAATTTATTCATTTTGCATGTGTCCTGGAGGAATAATTGCACCATGTGCAACTTCTCAAAATGAGGTTGTAACTAATGGATGGTCTCCATCAAAAAGAGATTATCCTAGCTCAAACTCTGGTATAGTTGTTGAACTAAAACTTGAGGATTTTAAAAATCATTCTTTATCTGGAGTTTTTGCTGGCTTAGAGTTTCAAAAAAGTATAGAAAAAAAAGCATGGGAAATGGGAGGAAAAACTCAGAAGGTTCCTGCACAAAGATTAGTTGATTTTGTAAATGGAAAAATATCTAAAGACGTTCCTCAAACGTCTTATCTTCCTGGGTTAGAATCTGCTAACCTAAAAGAATTATTTCCAGACTTTATATTAAAAAATCTCCAAAAAGGATTCCTAGAATTTGGCAAACACATGAAAGGATACTTTACTAATGAGGCAGTGGTTCATGCTCCAGAAAGTAGAACCTCCTCTCCTATAAGAATTCCTAGAGATCCAATAAGCTTGGAACACATAAAAGTAAAAGGCTTATATCCTTGTGGTGAAGGAGCTGGATATGCAGGAGGAATAATTTCAGCTGCTATAGATGGCCAAAAGTGTGCTAGTAGCTGCAGCTAAGAAACTACTTCTGCAACTTTATCTGCAGCTTCTTGTAAAAGAATTACTGACTCAACTTTCAAACCACTTTCATCAATCAACTTTTTTGCTTCAGCAGCATTAGTACCCTGAAGTCTTACAATCAAAGGAATTCCAATTTCTCCAATATTCTTATATGCATCTACAATACCTTGAGCAACCCTATCACATCTAACAATACCACCAAAAATATTAACCAGAATAGCTTTAACATTTTTATCTTTTAAAATAATTCTAAATGCCTGCTCAACTCTTTTTGCATCTGCAGTACCACCAACATCTAAAAAGTTAGCAGGGTTACCTCCAGCCATCTTGATAATATCCATAGTAGCCATAGCAAGGCCAGCACCATTTACCATACAACCAACATTACCATCTAGTTTTACAAAATTTAAGCCATATTCTCCAGCTTCAACCTCTGTAGGGTCTTCCTCTCTCTTATCTCTTAATTCAGCATAATCTTTATGTCTGTAAAGAGCATTATCATCTAAAGATACTTTAGAATCAACTGCCATTATTTTATTATCAGAGGTTTTTAAAACAGGATTTATTTCAAATAATGAAGAATCTGTATTGTCATATGCTTTGTACAGTGAATACACAAACTTTGTCATCTCTTTAAAAGCAAGCCCAGAAAGACCAAGGTTGAAAGCAATTTTTCTGCACTGAAAGCCTTGTAGTCCTGTTGATGGATCAATCTCCTCTGTAAAAATTAAATGTGGAGTTTTTTCAGCTACTGTTTCAATATCCATTCCTCCTTCAGTAGAATACATAATCATATTCCTACCATTTGATCTGTTGAGTAATACTGACATATAATACTCTTCAGTTTCTGATTCTCCTGGATAATACACATCTTCAGCAATTAAAACTTGATTTACTAATTTTCCTTCAGCAGAAGTTTGAGGAGTAATTAAATGCATACCTAATATATCATTTGAAATAGATTTAACTTCTTCCAAAGACTTAGCTAATTTAACACCACCACCTTTTCCTCTACCCCCAGCATGAATTTGAGCTTTAATTACCCACCAACTTGTACCTGTATCTTTATTTAACTTTTTTGCTGCTTCAACAGCTTCTTCAACAGTAGAAGCTACAATGCCTCTTTGTATTCTAACCCCAAAAGTACTTAGCAATTCTTTTCCTTGATATTCGTGTAAATTCATCTTATTTATTTAAGGTTGTAAAAATATATTATTGAATTCAAATACAATAATCTATAAAGAATAAATTCTATTTTTGCAGATATTTTTTTGAGTATGAAAATAAAATTCATTTTAACATTAGTTTTACTTCCCTTTTTAGCAATTTCTCAATTTTCTGACAAGAAAGTTTATGAGATAAGAAAAACTGATATAAAACCAAAAATTGATGGAGTCGTAAATGATATGGTTTGGAAAAATCTTAATTCGGCTAATAATTTCACTCAATTTAAACCAAATAACGGCTTATTAGAGCGTCCTACGCACAAAACAGAGGTAAAGATATGCTATGACAATCAAAACATATATTTTGGAGTTATAGCTTATGATAATGCTCCAGATAGTATTTTGAAAGAACTAGCAAAGAGAGATGATGAAAATAAAAACTTTGATTTATTTGGAATAATATTAGATCCCTTTAACAATACTCAAGTAGAATACAATTTTATTGTAAGTGCATCTGGGGTACAAATTGATAAAAAAATGTCCAAAGATGGTGGTGACAAATCTTGGAATGCCGTATGGAATTCAGCTGTTGACATAAATGATCGAGGATGGACTGCTGAAATTGCTATTCCCCTTTCTCAAATAAGATTTCCGGATAATGATCAAGCATGGGCATTAAACATGTTTAGAAATATACGTCGATACAGAGAAGAATATTCATGGAATCCAATAGATGTAAAGTTTGAAAACTATGCTTTACAATCTGGATTAATGAATGGGATTAAAAATGTCGAGAGTCCTCTAAGATTATCTTTTATGCCATATGCTTCTATATATGCTGATTCTTATGATGGAGAAACTAATTTTCCTTATAACTACGGTATGGATCTTAAATATGGAATTAATGAAAGTTTTACTTTGGACATGACATTAATCCCTGATTTTGGACAGGTAGCTTCGGATGCAATGGTCTTAAACCTATCTCCTTTTGAAGTCAAGTATGAGGAAAATAGACAGTTTTTTAATGAAGGTATTGAACTTTTTAATAAAGGTGGAGAAATGTTTTACAGTAGAAGATTAGAAAATGACCTTATAAATGCAACTAAAATAACGGGTAGAACTAAAAATGGTTTAGGAATAGCTGCGCTAAACGCTATCACTAATGAAACTGAAGAAAACCCGCTAACAAACTATAATGTATTTATTATTGACAAGGCCTTAGAAAACAGTTCGTCTGTTAGTCTTATGAATACCAACATGACAAATACAAATAGCAATAAAGATGCTAATGTTACTGGACTATTTGCAAGAATAAATAATACTAAAAATACACATGTCTTTGATGCAAAACTAAAGATGAGTAATGAGTTGTATACAGATAGTTCTATTAGTGGTTTTTCTGGCTTGCTTTCTGCAACAAAAAATAGTGGGAATTATAGATATAAATTATATACATTTTTTGAGGATGAAAAATATAATCCAAATGATTTAGGATTTCTATACTCTAACAATGAAATTATGAACGGTATTGATATTGGTTATGAGCAGCTGAACGAAAATGATAAATTTATTTTTTCTAAATATTATCTTTTTATAAAACACCAAAGTCTTTTTACAGATAATAAATTCGTTAATCTTGAGATTGAAGGAGAAACTAAATTTATGCTCAAAAACTATCTTTTTTTAATGCTTAAAACCATCATTAATCCATATGAAATAAATGATTACTATGAAGCAAGAACAGAAGATTTAAACAGTCCTGTTATAAGATCCAAAAAATACAGGCTTAGTGGGTACCTTTCCAGTGACTACAGAAATAAATTTGCTTTAGATTTTGGTGGAGGCATTGTACATGAACCACTTTATTCAGCTAGAGAATTAAGATGGAGAATATCTCCAAGATTTAGATTCAATGATAGAATCTCAATGAAATATGTATTATCAGTAAGAGATAGATATAATGATATAGGATATTTGGATGATATAGCTATCAATGATGAAGAATTAGCTGAGCCAATTCTTTCTCTAAGAAATACATATATGATTACAAATGTACTTTCTGGAGAATACATCATAAATAACAAAATAGACTTTTCATTTAAACTGAGATATCATATAGATCAAGTAGAAAATTTAGAATATAGAAGACTTGAAAATGATGGTTATTTAACATCTGTCGATGGTCTAATTCCAGAAGTTAGTTCTTATGATATTAACTATTCTACATGGACCTCAGACATTGGCCTAAGTTGGTGGTTTGCACCAGGAAGTCAATTAAGTTTAGTTTGGAAAAACGGTATTGATAATCAAACTAATATTCTGAAAAGAAATTGGTTTGATAATGTTAATGATTCGTTCAGCTTGTCACAAGAAAATAGCTTGTCACTTAAAGTTGTGTATTATTTGGATTACCTTTACCTTAAAAAGGGATTTAAAAATGATTAAATTAGAAGATATTCACTTTAGTTATGAAGATCTTCCTGTTCTTAAAGGAATTGATTTAGAAATTAACAAAGGTGAAATAATTTCAATAGTTGGTGCCTCTGGTGCTGGCAAAACTACATTATTACATATTTTAGGAACTCTAGAAAAACCAGATAGCGGAAAATATACTATAAATGGTAAATCAACGACTAACCTTTCTTCAAATGAATTAGCCAAAATTAGAAATTTAGAAATAGGTTTTATTTTTCAATTTCATAATCTTCTTATTGAATTTAGTGCTTTTGAAAACATCTGTATTCCAGGCTATGTTTCTGGAAGAAAAAGTAAAGATGTTGAAAAAAAAGCGATTGAATTATTAGAACTATTAGGTATTAAAGATCGTAAAGACCATAAACCAAACGAATTATCTGGAGGAGAGCAACAACGAGTAGCTATAGCAAGAGCATTAATAAATTCACCAGCTATTATTCTTGCAGATGAACCCTCAGGAAATTTAGATTCTATGAACGCAATGAATCTGCATAATTTGTTTTTAAAACTAAACAAAGAACTAAATCAAACTTTTATAATTGTTACCCATAATTTAGAACTTGCTAATATGACGCAAAAAAAATTAGAGATGGTAGACGGTAAATTTATTTCTTAAAACAAACTCAATTATATCAAAATGTGTAGTTTTGCACTTTGATGATATATCAAAACCCTCAGCTACTCTTCGGCCTCTTTGCAATAGCAATTCCCATTATTATTCATCTATTTAATTTTCGCAAACATGAGAAGGTTTATTTTAGTAGTATTCGATTTCTAGATGAAGTTAAACTAAAAAACAACAAAAAAAGAAATATTAAAAATCTTTTAATCTTAGCAAGTAGAATAATTGCTATTGCTTTTCTTGTTCTAGCTTTTGCAAAACCTTACAAGCCAGTAAACAAAGAAGAAAAGTCGATTAAAAATGTATTTATATACATTGACAATTCATTAAGCATGGATGCAATTTCTGACAAAGGACGTTTACTAGACATCGCAAAAAATAAATCTGAAGATATAATTAACTCTTATGAATCTTCATCATCATTCTATCTATTAACTAATAATTTCTCCACCAATTACCCTCTTAACAAAGAAGATATATCTCAAAAAATTACTGAATTAGAAACTAATGGAAATATCAGATCAATAGTAGAAATTTTAAATGAAAAAAAACTTATTTCTAAGAACAGAGATCACATCTATATACTATCTGATTTACAGGAAGAAACTATTAGAATTGATGAAATATTAGATACTAATGACATCATACATATAATCCCTATTCAAACTACAAATAATAATAACGTGAGTATTGATAGTGTTTGGATTGAAGGACCCATTTTATTAAAAAACAGAAATCAAGATGTCTATTTAAGAGTAACAAATTTTGACAACACTAAAAAGCAAATTCCTATAACATTAGAAGTTAACAACAAGATTAAAATAAAACAACTTCTAAATTTTACAGAAAAGAAAGAAGAAGAATTTAAGTTCAGTTTTAATTTGGATAGTAATATAAATATTTGCAAAGTAAGTATTCAAGACTACCCTATTGTTTTTGACAATGAATTACACTTTAACTTAATCAGAAATAACAAAATTAAAGTGACAAGTATAGTAGATTTTAACCAAGAAAATTATTTATTAAATCTTTACAGAAATGATACTATAAATTATGATTTCGAAGAAAAAAACTCTAATAACTTAAACTATCAAAAACTACTTAATAGAGATGTTATCATTGTAAAAGAAAACAAAGAATTATCATCAGGTTTAATAGAAACTTTATATTCATTTATTAAAAAGGGAGGATCATTAGTTATAATACCCCCAACAGATTTAAGTTCACCTTCACATAATAACCTTCTAGATAAATTTAATATTTATCCATTCTTATTAAAAGATACAAATGCTTATTTAATTAATAAACTTCATGAGAATCACCCACTATTTGAAAGTGTATTCGATGGGGAAATAAAGAATGTCGAACTACCTGAAATATCCTATCATTATACTCAAAAAAATGGAAGTAAAAGTATAAAGCAACCAATTATCAGTTTAGAGAACAATAATCAGTTTCTGTCACATTATAATTATGACAAAGGAAATATATATCTATTTAACACTCCAATAAACACAACAGTTACTAACTTTAAAAAACATGCATTATTTGTTCCTGTTTTTTTAAATATTGCAAACAGATCTATTAACCCAACACTAATCTACAACACTATTTCAAGTAATAATTACTTTATATCTAAGAATAACAATAAAGGTGTTTTTAATCTTAAAAATGAAAAAATTGACATAATACCAAACTGTAGAAGTATTAATGGACAAACTAGATACTACACTAATAATTTTATTCAAAAATCTGGTCAATATAAATTATATGACAATCAAAAAATTATTGACTTTATTGCATATAATTATGATAGTAATGAAAGTCAATTAAAAAATACTAGCATTGAAAAAATAAAAAACATTACTAATGAAAATATAAAGCTTATTGAAAAAAATAAAGATGTCTCTAAATTTATTAAATCTACATTTAGTGATATTCATTATTGGAAAAGCTGTTTAATAATTTCATTATTATTTTTTGGGATAGAAATTCTTTTATTAAAACTAATAAAAACATGAAAATACTTATAAAAAACACTAAAATTATTGATAGCTCATCTAGCCATAACAATAAAGTTTGTGATATACTTATAAATAATAATAAGATAGAAAAAATTGCCAAATCAATACAGATTGATACAAAAACAAAAGTTTACAAAGAAGATAATCTACATATTTCGCAAGGATGGTTTGACATGCACGTTAATTTTGGGCAACCTGGATACGAACATAGGGAAACAATTGAAAATGGTTTAAATGCAGCAGCAAAAGGTGGTTTTACAGATGTTTTGTTAATGCCTAATACAAACCCTTCAATAGATAATAGCACAATGATAGATTTTGTAAAAAATATTACAAAAAATAAAATTATTAATGTTCATGTTGCAGGAACTCTATCTCAATCTCAAAAAGGAGAAAATTTGGTTGAAATATACGATATGATAAAAAATGGATGTATTGCCTTTACAGATGATAAAAAGTCTATTCAAAGTACTGAATTAATGAAAATAGCTTTATTATATATAAAAAATACATCTGCCCTATTAATGAATTTTCCAAATGATAAGAGTGTACAGAAAAATGGAGTTATAAATGAAGGAATAACTAGTACACAGTTAGGACTAAAAGGAATTCCTGCAATTGCAGAAGAAATAATGCTTGATAGAGATATTGCTTTATGCAGATACACTGAAAGTAGAATTCATGAATCTTATTTAAGTACAACAAAAAGTATTCAAAAAATTAAAAATGCAAAAGATGAAGGAATAAAAATTTCAGCTGATGTTGCTCTTCATAATATTTTTCTAACTGATAGCACCACAAATAATTTTGATACTAGATTTAAAGTGTTACCTCCATTTAGAACTGAGGATGATAATAAAGCTATTATTCATGGACTAAAAGATGGTACTATAGATGTAATAAGTTGTGATCATAATCCAATAGAGATAGAATCAAAAAAATTAGAGTTTGATAATGCCAAATTTGGAATAATTGGACTAGAAAGTGCATTTGGACTAATTATTAAAAATTTAGAAAAACATTTAAGCTTAAATCAAATTATAGATAAAATATCTAATAATCCACGAAAAATTTTAGGAATCAAAAACACTAGTATAGAAGAAGGAAATATTGCTAACCTTACAATATTTAATCCAGAAACAAAATGGATTTTTGAGAAGAAGGATATTATTTCAAAATCTAAAAACACACCATTTATCGGTGAGAAGTTAAAAGGTAAAGCTCTTGCTCTAGTTAATAATAATAAGTTTGTGGAGCTATAATTTACTATATATTGACTTCTTCTTTACAGAACCATCATCAAAATAATATATCAAATTGTTAATGTTTAAAGACTTAGATTTTGGATTAACTTCCCTACCTAAATAGTCAGTAATTCTTATAATTTTGGGCATCTTACCATCAGAAATATTTTGTTCAATATTAGTTCCATTACCAAGACTTTCATAGAGATATAAATCATCAACAGCGGCTTCAATTAAACTTCCTCCATCAAGATTTTGACCTGGTCTTATACTGTCAGAAGCAATAAATTTTAATTGAACAGAGGAAGAAAGATTTACATAATCTTTAACTCTAAAAGCATTTCTTCTCCAACTTAAATCAGAACTTAATGTATTCTCAACATATACCCAATTAACTCCATCATCAGTTATTAGAACTTGCCACCAGTCTGCACCAGGGTTAGCTCCACTAGATGGATTATTGGTATACCACCTCCAATATGTAAAAGCAGGATTTATATATGAGGTTAAATTATAATATGGAGAATATAAAGTTGTATGACCTCCATCAACATCATTTGTACCTATTCCATCGTTTATGGATGATGCATTTCCTGTAAATGCACATGCATAGCCATTTTGAGTATGCTGAGTTGCAGTTTGAACAATTCCAGATAATGAACTTGGATCATCATAAGACCCTATAGGAGCACCAATTTCCCATAATCCCGTTGTTGCATTGTCTATTGGATCACCTGTTTGCCAAAAACCAACATTAAAATCAAAATCTTCTTCGTTATATAGCTCATATCCAACCATAGTAAAATAAGGAAGATTAGCATCTTTTAATGGAATGATATTAGATTCTTGAGGGTTAATACCAGATTCAAAACCATAGTTATCTGTTAACGAAATATAATAAGCAACAATATTACCATTTGATTGTGCTGGAATTGTTGCAGTAAAATTATTTCCATTTGAAGTCATAGACAATGAATTCCAATTTTGGTTATCATTTACCCTGTAGAAACAGTTGGCGCTTGAGAGTGCCCAAGAATAAGTAGCAGAGATATTAGCACTTATATTAATATCAATATTTCCAGGAGCTAAAGAAACTGGAGAGTGAGCTATTACTGCATTTGAAAGCAAAGTGATTCCATGTAATGCAAAAGCTTGTATGATAGCTATATCATTAGGGGTTCCATTAGTAAGATTAGCATCGTTGTCATCGGCAAATAAAACTTCAACTAAAACATCTGTGTATATAATTCCTTCAGTTCCATTAGGTCCATCAGGAGCACCATCGAAGGTGTATTTAAATAAATTTAACATCTGTTGCATATCATTAAGATTCAAATAGGTATCCCAAAAGGCACCAGCAATAATTTCACCATCAGCATGAACCTCACCAACTAAGTCTTGAGGATAAACTTTCCTGTCCTGATCATATCTTCTAACGTACACAGAAGGGTCAGAAATATCCCAACCATAACCAAGTACAGGACTCTCTGTTAAAGAAATAGCCCATAAATCAGCATAACCTTCATTAAGACCACCATTCCACATACCAGAACCGTATCTGTAGTTATTAATGCCATGACCATATTCATGGTAAACAACATCAGGAATTTTTGCAGTAGCATTGCAGCCATTACCTTCAGCAAAGAAATTTATTGTTCCATCATAATATGCATTACAACTTCCTTGGACATCAATATTTGTTTCTAGTGCATAATCAAGACCTGTAAATGTTGGAAATACAGATTTTAAATGATCATGAATCTTGTTTACAGAATAAAATGCAGTTCTTTCTTGTATTGTAGAATTAGAATTATCAAAACTAACATTAGCATTAGATAATTGACTAATAAAAGAAGGAATACCTCCATTTGTTTGAACTTCAGCAAATAAACCTTCTAATGAAAATGTAGCACTACCTGATCCTGGAACATTAACATTTCCAAGAGAATCAGTATAATAATTCCCACCACCTTTCTGTACTCTTAAATTTATTAGATTTTCTACAGAAGAAGGATTAAAAGGATGCGTACTATATACTTCTCCTTCAACATGTATATTTGCTTGAGGAGGAGCTTCGTATAAAACTGTATTCATTCTCATTAATAAGCTCCCATTATTGGCATCAACATAACATATATAATTTGCAGGACCATGAGATAATTGGGTAGAAACTCTTACAACATAAACAAGATGAAAATCATATTTTCCATTATAAGGAATTGGTAATATTTTTAAATCATCTTCAACAGATTTTTTAGTAATGGAAGAAATAATATTCTCAGAGGCAGATTCTATTGCCATTGATTCTGAAATAGTAGGAATTACATCTAATGAAATATCTGAAAAAACATCAAGACCAAATGCAACAAGTTTGTTATCTAAAGTTAATTTAGCATAAAGTCTGCTATCAATAATTTCAATATTATTATAATATTGAGTAAAATCAAGATTTATGTATTTATCATTTTCAGTTTTTCTAGATAAAATAATATCTTGAGGAATATTAAAATCATTTAAATTAGAATTTACAAAACTCAAAAACTTTTCCTCAGATGAATACCCATTTGATAAAAGAATTGGAGAACCAAATGCTCTATGCGGTTTATAATTATATTCGTTAAAGTATGTGAACCATTGAGGATAAATAGATAAAAAGCTTTGCCAAGGAGAATTGTTTCTTAAGTTTTCTTGAATTTGATTATTCATTTGCATACTCTCTTTAATATACCTAATCTCATAATCATCATGATGAGTATGTTTATGAGCAAATGAATTAAAAGAAAAAAAGATAAGTATTGATAATAAAAAAGTATTCTTCATGATAAATTAGTTTTTTCAAATATAATATTATTACAAATATAAATAAAATATAACTTTTTTTATTAAAAATTATATATTTAATTGTAAACCATCATATGATAAATGTATGTTGCTAGGAATTTCAGAATTAACATCATCATGTAAACCCATTAAATGACTAATATGAATTAAGTAAGCTTGCTTAGGTTTTAATTCTTTTAAAAGAGTTATTGATTGATTAAGCGAAAGGTGAGATAAATGAGGTTCCTTTCTAAGAGAATCCAGAACAATAACATCAGCATTTAACATTTTTGATTTTTCAGTTGAATTAATTTCACTCAAATCAGTCAGATAAATAAAGTTTTTAATTCTAAACCCTAGAACAGGAAGTTTATAGTGTAATGCCTGAATGGGTTGTATTTCAATATCATCAACTAAGAAGTTAGTATTTTCAATAATATTAATATTAACTTTTGGAATACCTGGATAGGTTTTTTCAGAAAAAATATATGAATATTCCATTCTAAGAGCGTTTAATACATCTTTAGTACAATATATTGCCATTGGCTTTTTCGAATGAAAATTAAAAGATCGTATGTCATCCAAACCAGCAACATGGTCCTTATGGGCATGAGTATATAAAACTGCATCAAGTTTTTCTACATTCTCCCTTAACATTTGTTGACGAAAATCTGGTCCTGTATCAATAACTATAGTCTTATTTTGAAATTCTATCAATACTGATGAACGCAATCTTTTGTCTTTTAAATTTTTTGAAAGACATACCTCACATTTACATGCAATTACTGGCACTCCTTGAGATGTTCCTGTTCCTAAAAAGGTGATTTTCATATGACAAAATAATTATGTAAAATTATACATAAAAAAACAATAATATTACTTCCAAAATTATCATTAATCAAAATATCTAATTAGTTTTGTTATTAAATACATTCAGTAATGAGTAAACAAATTGTTTTAACAGCTGGACAAAAAGCTACATCTATAAATCGAGACAAATCTATTTATGGATCATTTGTTGAGATTGGAGCTGGTCAAGAGGTTGCTAGGCAATTTTTCCGTGTAGGAAGTGCCTCAAAAACTATAGCAAAGACAATGTCTGCATATGACAGAGATTTTTCTGATGCAATTTATGGCAAAGAAGATGACGGAAGATATGTATGTAAGTCAAGATTAAACAAAATGCTTAATCAGGAATATGATTTGCTGGAGGAAAGACTTAATAGAAAAGACCATAAAGAAACAAGATATTTTGTCTTTGCAGATACAGTTACAACAATAAATTATAAAAAAACAAACAAAGGCCATGGATGGATTGGTTTAAGATTTCAGCTTGACCCTAAAAAGAAGCCTAATGATTTTTTAATTCATGTTAGGCTAAAAGATCAAGAAGCTAGATTACAGCAAGAGACAATAGGTGTAATTGGAACTAATTTAATGTACGGATGCTACAATGAATCTGATCCTAAATTAATTTTAACTCAATTGTTTGATAATCTCTCAAGAGATAATTTTGAGATTGATATGGTTGAAGTATTAGGACCTGATTTTGAAGATATAGATAATAGATTATTGAGTCTTACTCTAGTAAAAGAGAGAATGACTAATGCTGTTATATTCACTCCAGAGGGTAAAAACAAATATCCATCTGATGTATTATTTGAAAAAAATATTTTAACTCTTAGAGGTAGTTTTCGTCCAGTTACAAAAGTTAATATTGATATGTTAACTGAAGGCTTAAAGCGTTTTAAGGAAAATAAAAAGGTTGATGAAAATAATATTCAATTACTATTTGAAATAACGTTATCAAATTTAATGTCTGATGGTGAGTTAGATGAGAGAGACTTTCTAGATAGAGCCGATATTTTATGTTCTTTAGGATATACAGTTATGATATCAAACTATAAAAAGTATTATAAACTTTGTGAATACTTATCAAGATACACAAATGCTAGATTAGGTTTTATTATTGGTGTAGATAACCTTATAGAAATGTTTGAAGAGAAATATTATAGAAATCTTAATGGTGGTATTATGGAAGCATTTGGTATAATGTTGACAAGAGATATTAAAATTTATCTATATCCTTACAAGTCAGATACAACAAAAGAACTCTTAAATAGTAAGAACATCCCCATTCATCCAAGAGCTAAATCTATTTACACGTATTTATTTAACAATAAAAGGATTGAAGATTTAGATTATAATTCTGAACTACTTAATATTTACTCAAGAGAAGTTTTAAAAAGAATTAAAGCTTGTGAATCTGGCACATGGGAAGAAATGGTTCCAAAAGGAGTTGCAAAAATTATTAAGCATAAATCACTTTTTGGAATGAGTTGTAAAATCTAATAACTCTTTAAATAATTTCTGTATAGCTTTTATTGCTAAAAACTATATATTTGTAAAAAAATAATCTAAAATGAAAAAATATATCTTAATCATTTTTTTGATACCATTAGTTTCATTTGGACAAAGAGGTGGAGGTAAAGGAGTTTCTGGAGACTTCTCAGGATTTGGAAAGAAAAATAAATCATCTTACTTTAGAGGAAATGTTAGTGGTAAAATCATTGATTCAAAGACAAGTGAAGGATTGGAATATGCTAACATCAGTATTACCAATGCAAAATGGAATAAAGTAATTGAAGGAACAATATCTGGACAAAACGGAAAATTTTCTATGTCTGGAGTTTTGATAGGTGAATATATTTTAAAAATAAATTATTTAGGATATAAAGCAAAAGAAGTTGAATTTAAGCTAACAAAAAAAGATCCTGATATTAATTTAAAAGATATAAAGCTTGAAGTTAGTTCTGAAATGCTTTCAGAAATTACTATTGATGAACAAAAGCCTGTTTATGAATCAAAACTTGATAAGATTATATATAATGCTGAAAATGATAATAATGGTGCAAATGAAGATGCCACAGATGTATTAAGAAAAGCTCCTATGTTATCCGTTGATTTTGAAGGTAATGTTGAATTAAGAGGCTCCAAACAAATAAAATTTCTTTTAAATGGAAAAGCATCTTCATTTCTAACTGGAGATTTAGCAAGTGCTTTGCAAATGATTCCTGCTGATGAGATAAAGAGTGTTGAAATTATAACCTCCCCTGGTGCAAAATATGATGGTGAAGGTGAAGCAGGAATTGTAAATATAATAACTCAGAAAAAAATTATTGATGGCTATAAAGCATCAATTGACGGATCATTTGGAACACGAAATAATAAGAATGGCTTTAACCTCACATTAGGAAAAGGACGTTTTAGTTTATCAGCTAGAGGAAATGCTTGGTACAGCTGGCCAAGAGAAGGGAATACTACTTATATTAGAGAAGATTGGGATGAAAACGGTGATACTAATATTTTAACAAATGATGGAGTTAGTGAAAGCCAATGGATTGGGTATGGCTCTGGAATTAATATGTTTTATGATATAAATGCTTACAATTCTATTTCATCTGATATAAACTTTAGAGGAAGAAACACTCCTTCTGAAAATACAACAACAGTTAATTATAATGGAATTGATACAAACTATAATTATAATTCCTATTTAGAATCAACAAGTGTTAGAAACAATGTTAGTTGGAATACTGATTATACCAAAACATTTGAAGATAACGAAGAAAAAGAACTAAGCCTTTCATATCAACTAGGTAGTAGAATAAGAGAAAATGTTACTGATATCAGTGAATATGACAACCTTATTAATAGAAAAAATATTAACAACGAACAAAACTTTGAACACACATTCCAACTTGATTACACGCATCCAATAAATGATCATATTGTTGAAATAGGAGGAAAAATGATAATCAGAGATCAAGAAATGGATTATCAGACTGATTCGGATAGTAGTAGTTTTATTTTTCCAAATGAAATATTTAATTATATTCAAACAGTTAATGCTTTATATCTATCTACAAATATTAATTTACCAAATGATTTTAGCCTTAAGGCTGGCACTAGATATGAACACACTAATATTGAAGGAAATTGGGAAAATAATTCTGAGGATCCATTTTCGAAAAATTACGATAACATACTACCGAATTTAACTTTTTCTAAAAAGTTAAGTATGGGAAAGAGCTTTAAATTAAGTTATAGCTCAAGAATATCAAGACCTAGCAGTAGCTACATAAATACAAATACAAACATTACAAATAATAAAAATATTACTGTTGGTAATCCAAATTTAACACCATCTACAACTAAACAACTAGAATTTGGTTATAATAGCTTTGGAAGAAAATACCAAGGTAGCTATTATGTATACTATAAACAAAGTGATGATTTAATTGAATCTTTTTTAAGGATTCAAGATGATATTTCTATAACAACTTATGAAAATATTGGAAGTAGTACTAGGCTAGGTTTTAATTACTATGGATCGATTAGATTTGATAAGTTGACCTTAAGAGGTGGGCTTAACCTTTATAACTATGAAGCTGAAGATAGTAGATTTGCAAGTGAAAATAGAACAGCAATGCTCTACAATTACAATTTTGGAATTACCCTCAAACTAAAAAATAATTGGAAAGCAGAAGGTTTTGGTTTCGCTAGGTCTCCATCACAAACCCTTCAAGGAACATCAACTAGCTTTTCAATGATGAGCTTTGGAATTAAAAAAGAATTTAAAAATAAAAGAGGATCAATAGGAATAAGACTTGTTGAGCCTTTTGCTAAAAATGGTGATAAAATTTGGACTACTGATTTAAGTGGAGATAATTTTAATCAAATATCTGAGAGAACAAGTAAATTTACTTCCATTGGTTTAAGTTTTAAGTATACATTTGGAAAGCTAAACTTTAAATCAAATTCTAAAAGATCAAAGATTAAGAATGACGATGTTTCAGAAGATTCTAATCAAGAATTTTAAACTACCTTATAATTAGGTTTTTTGTAATTGAATAATTTTTATTTGATAATTCAATTATATACACAGAGGATGATAAATTTTCCGTGTTAATTTTTTTATTTACCTCACCGATAACATTTTTTAGTTTTATTGAAGATAGCTCCTGTCCAACTATATTATTAATTGAAATTTTATAGTCATCAATTTCATTAGAATAAAAGCTAAGATTAAAAATTCCATTTGATGGATTAGGAAAAATTTCTAAGGTCTTAAAAACAGAGCCGCCAGCAAGTTTAATAGGCGAGCCTGGTTGAGTCCAATAAATTGGGGGATTAGTCCAACTGGGCGATCTATAGGCGGTTATACTAGAATCACAGAATAATCTTCCATGACCTCTATAGCTCATGCTTGATTCTAAATTAAATGTATTAATTGAAAAAGTAGGGTAATAAATACCAAATCCCCCAACATTTTCCCAAGTAGATCCTGTAGTATCAATACGATACTTAACTCTTGCAAAAACATATACTCCTGTAGTGTCCCAACTAAATCTTGCCTTAGAAGGGTTATTGTTAAAAGTACTTACAGAGAGTGCGTTCATTGAAGGACATTCATTAGCAGTAGTAAATTGAATTGGAGAGGAATATCCAGATGATAAACCACCACAATAAAATGCTTTCATTTTAATTTCATATGTGGTATTAGCTTGTAGATTAATTAATTGCTTAATTGTAGTGTTTAAACCAAAATTACATAGACCACTTCCAGCACCTGCTGATTTTGTTGTCCATGAGGGAGATCCTAATTCTCGAAATCTAACGTAATACTTTAATACCTTACACTCTAAAGAATTCATATTCCTCCACCCTATCTTTACTCTTGTATCAATAATATCAAAGACATGTAAACTATCTGGTTTTGGCGTAAAACAATTTGGAGTTAAATAAGCATCTACAGTTGTTGTAATTCCATTATTAAAAGTAGCCGTAATGGTATCATTTTCATATCCAAAAGCTGAAAAAACTATCTGATAAATTCCAGAGTCTAATACAGAAGATTGATAGAAACCAAGTAGATTAGAGTTTGCTGTATTTGTTGTAGATAAAATTTCTATTGAAGCATTAGCAACTGCTAAGCCGGTACTACTATCGTAAATATTACCATTTAAATAACAAGCCTGTTGAAATTCTCTTGAGTAAATCATCAATCTAGCATTGTTGTTACTACCACTATTTCTATCAGATGAAATTATATTTCCAGAAGGTAAGAAAGGATATGTTCCCCAACAACCATCATAACCGTTACCAGAACCAGAATATGAGTCGTAATAAGCTACTTCAACTAAATGATCTGGATTTGTAATATCATGAACCACTGTTCCGTCTCTGTAATAAGATGTAATTAAAAAGTTTCCATCGACATGTGAATTATGAGGAATTGAATTAGAACCAGGATTTGACTGAATTCTATCAACTTCCTGAATATTATTTAAATCAGAAATATCGTATGATCCAATATATGCATCAGGCTTTTCATCAGTTGTAAAGACAAAGTCTCCATTATCAGATACCCAAGCGTTATGAGTAAAATTATTTGGTGTGGAAACATTACCTATATTTTGTGGATTTGCTTTATCGGAAACATCTACAACATACATATCTCCTTCATAAATACATCCTAAATAAAGAGTATCTCCTCTTGCCATTCCATCGTGGACGTAATAATCATCCCACTCACCAACATAAATTGGATTTATAGGGTCAATAGTTAAATCTAAAAATATCGCACCATTTGTTGGAAAACTACTTGTGTTGGAAGATGCTCCAAATATGTAAGCAATTCCATTCTCGTCAATATAAATATTGTGAGCAGCTGTAAATTCAACACTAGATCCATTAGGATTACTAAATACCGTTTTATGATAGTAAGTATTTCCCGACATATCACTGAGATCAACAATTAGAAGACCTGCATCTTCCTCTGTTGTTACATATGCAAAATGCCCCCAAGTTTTAACGTCTCTCCATATAGAGTTTAAGTCAGCTATAAAAAACTCCTCATTAGGATTTAGAGGGTCAGTAACATTAACAACCGAAAAGCCGTCAGTAAGCCCAACAAGAGCATATTCACTGCCATCTGGCGAAACCCAGCCCCATATATCATTTCCTTGAGAATTTGGATAATCATATTCTCCAAGTAAACTCATATTTAAACTATTTTGAGCAAAACAAACAAAAGGGAATATTAAAAAAATCAAAATTTTCTTCATATTGCAAAATTAAGCCATTTAAAATAAAAAAAAGAGCCAGTAAAACTGGCCCTTTTATTTTTAGTATTTAAGAAAATTCTTAGAACTTATATTCTAGATTTAAGTATAAAGTATTAACAGCTTCTGCTTCGGTTGCTCCTTCAAGAGTTGCAGCTTTATAAGACTGTACATTCAGAGCAACCTTCACTCCTTTTGTCATTTGCTTTTCAACACCAATAATTGTTAATTCACCTTCATTATCAATATTCCATTGGTTTTCGTTAGCATCTTCAGATTCAGATAAATCATATCTTCCAAATAAAGAAACTCCATTTCCAATATCTAAATTACCATACACAGAAAAAGCAGAACTCGTATTATCTATAACATTAGATGTGTTTTCTCTTAAGTTATACTCGCCTCCAACAGAAAGATTAGAAGTAGAATACGCCATAGCAAAAGTATTAATGTATTGAGATTCATAATCATCAGAATACATTGTTCTAGGAACAACATCTCTGGCTACTCTAAATGATATATTATCAGCACTATAAATTAAACCAGCTCCTCCTCTCATTAATCCATCAGATCCTTGTAAACTCTTATACCCCTCACCATTTAAAATTTGAGCATCAATAATTAAGTTATCAGATAAATTATAAGTCAAATTAGCACCAGCATCGGCAGAACTAGCCCATTTATTTTGATCTTGGAATGATTTATAAATATATCTTTTACCCCAGGCTTTTTCCATAAACTTATAGTTTTTGCTTCCAATCATACCAAATGAAAGGTTAAGTTTATCAGAAGCTTGCCAGCTAAGAGATGCTATCTTTAAGAATGCAGTATAATTACTACCTGCACTATTTTTACCAACATCAAAAGTTACCTTAGCAGTAAACCCATCAGCTAGCTTGTAACCATATCCAAGATAAGCTCTTTTAACTTCAAATTCCGAAAATGCATTCTCTGCATCTGCATCAATATCGTAATTAAAATTGCTGAATACTTTTACATGAGGCGAACCTTGAGCAAAGAGACTAATAGATGCTACTATTAAAGAAAGTGTTATTATTATTTTTTTCATAATTAGTTATTTTTTGTACAAAAGAAGTGAATTAAAATCATTGCAAAATAAAGATAATATTATCTAAGTTTTAACTTAATGTTAAATTAAAATCCAATTCTTGAAAAGAACTTAACAACTCCAGCAGCAAATTCCTGAGGAATAGTACTAAACATAGAGGCAACTGTTAATTGATCATTTACACCAATAGCAATGGCAATTGATATAACTAGTCCTAATAAGGCGTAAGTCATGTCCTTTAAGCCAAGCATAATACTCTTGGATAATGAGTTGTCACCTGTTTTCATTAATGCCATACCAAGCTCTCTACCAGCTAATAAACCAATAAACACCCAGGTAGTACTCATAGGAACTTTACTATGAAGTTTGAAGTAAAATAGAATTATACAATATATTAAGTCAATCAGTGTGGCAAATCGAACATCTGTTACTACTGATTTCTCAGTAACAATCTTTTGAATTCTTCCACCTTTGTAATAAAGTAATAGTCCAAGTCCAATTACTACAATAGAAGTAAATCCAATAAATTCACCCGTATTTAGACTTCTAGGCAGATATACTGCAATATTTGCAGCATCTTGCATTAACCATACAGACCATAGAGTTCCAGAAGTTATCCATTGTGCAATTGTCCATCCAAATTTAGCTTCGCCAACAAAATATTTCTTTGATGCTTTAGCAACTATTAAGAAGAAAATTAAACCCATTAAAAAGGACAATATATATCCACTCATACTCTTTGCAAGTACACCACCAACTGCAGCAGGAGTAGCAGCAAATGAAGTAAGTAGAATAAATGTAGTTGAAACAGGCATTCTTAATCTAGTAAGAATCAAGAGGAAAATTGGAGCAGCTATCTGTAGAAAATGAAATTCAGTGGGGGCAATTTCAAAACCCTTAGAGGTTAATCTACCATGACTAACATCACCACCTAGAGTAACCCAACTGTAGAGCATTGTAAAAAAGAAAATACCACCAATAAAAATCCATAATACCCACCATTTCTTGTCTTGGTTGGATGCAATAAAAGTTCCTATTGTCTGAATACTATCATTAGCAATAGCAGCATAAGCAGCAAATAAAAAACCAGCCCACATTGCATACTGTGGATATGGAGTAATAAACATTACTGCAATAAAGGATACGCAAATAAATGCTAAAAAAGAATGCTCACTTTTTGGAAACCATACAACATCAGGAAAACTAAAAGACCTAAATAATTTTTTCATTTTTTAAAAAGTATCTATTCTAAAGATTAATAAAAAAAACTGCTACCATTATAGTAAGATAAACTAATGATGATAAATCAATTGACTTGTTTGTATTTGTATTATTCATAGTTATAATTTTTGACAAAAATAAAGTATGCTTTTACCTTATTCTTTAATATTTTGTTAAGCTAATGTTAAGTAATTGTTAAGATTTGTTTTTTTGTACTGTAAACTTAAATTGATAATTATATAACTCTGTAAACAAATATTTATCAAAATATTAAGTAATTGTTAAATATTATAAATAAAGGATAAGAAAAAATTAATTAATATATCTAATTATCTAAATTTGTTTTTATAATATTATAAAATGATAGATAAAGGCAGAATTTTATTAGTTGATGATGAGGAAGATATTTTAGAATTCCTTTCTTATAACTTAAGAAAAGAAGGTTATAAAATTAAAACTGCCAGTAATGGGAAATCAGCATTAAAAATACTTGAAAAGTTTAATCCTGATCTTATTATACTTGATGTGATGATGCCTGAAATGGATGGAATTGAAGTTTGTGAAAATATTAGAAAAAATGAAAAAAATGATGATGTTTTAATACTATTTCTAACAGCAAGAAGTGAAGATTATTCTGAACTTGCTGGCTTCTCTGCTGGAGCTGATGATTATATTACAAAACCTATTAAACCAAAATTACTTGTTAGTCGAGTTAATGCAATTCTTAAGAGAAAAAGAAAGACTAACGAAACAAATTCTCCAATTAGCATAGGGGAAATAAATATAAATAAATCAACTCATAAACTCTTATATTCAGACAAGGAAATCTATCTTGCCAGAAAAGAATTCAATCTTTTATATCTTTTAATGACCATTCCAGGCAAGGTTTTTACTAGGGAAGAAATTATAAATAAAATATGGAAAGATGCCATAGTTGGAGATAGAACAATTGATGTTCATATAAGAAAAATTAGAGAAAAGATTGGAAGCAATCATATTAAAACAGTTAAAGGTATTGGTTACAAATTTGATATATAATGAAAATAAATACTCCATTAAAGTTTGCTATATTAATTTGTTTGATCATTTCTTTTTTTGTTATTCTGTATTCATATTTATCAACTCTTTTTAATCCAATTATTGTTGGATCAGCTTTATTTATTATTTACTTCTCTGCAACATATTATCTTTTAAAATATCAATTCTACGAAAAAGTAAAAATTATATATAAGAACATTTATAAATTCAAAGGAACATCCAATATTTCTGATTTAAATTTAGAAAATGCAAATATTGAAGCAGAACAATGGGCAGATCAAAAAGAAGAGGAATTAATTAAAATGAAAGAAAATGAAAACTATAGAAGAGAATTTATTGGAAATGTTTCTCACGAGTTAAAAACACCAATTTTTAATATTCAAGGATATATACAAACCTTGATTGATGGAGGATTACAAGACGAAAATGTAAATTTAAAATATCTTAAAAGAGCAAATCTAAGTGTGGATAGGATGATTAATATTGTAGATGATTTAGAAGTAATTTCTCAACTTGAAACAGATAATGAGGTTCTTGAACTTGATAACTTTAACATTGTTGATACAATAAATGAAGCTTTTGATCAATTAGAGATGAAAGCTAATAACATGAACATTTCATTAAAACTAACTAATGAATCAAATTCTGATATGGTTCATGCTGATAGAAATAAAATTCAACAAGTTTTTATGAATTTAATAAGCAATTCCATTAAATATGGTAAAGACAATGGAGTTACCAACGTTCGCCTTTTTGATATGTCTGATAAGATGCTTATTGAGGTAGCAGACGATGGTATTGGGATTGGTGAAGAAGCATTAAGTAGATTATTTGAAAGATTCTACAGAGTTGATAAAAATCGGTCTAGAGAGATTGGTGGCACAGGACTTGGTCTAGCCATTGTAAAACATATTATCGAAGCTCATCAGCAAACAATTAATGTTAGAAGCACTGTCGATGTCGGATCAACATTCTCCTTTATTCTTGAAAAAGGAAAGAACTAAGTTAAATCTTTTATATTTTTTATCTGCTCTTTATTTAACCTACCATTCAACCAATTTGAAGAAATAGTTGCATTGTACTTCTTATAAAAATTAAGAGCCGGAGTATTCCAATCTAAAACCTGCCAATGTAAACCATCCATATTTTCTTTTTTAGAAATCCTGATAGTTTCGTCAAATAACATACCACCTATACCCTTTCTTCTAAATTCTTCTTTTACAACAAAATCTTCTAGAAAAAGGACTTTTCCTTTCCAAGTTGAGTATCTTATGAAATAAAAACAAACACCAATAATTTGATTGTCAAGTTCAGCCACTAATAAATAGTAATAAGGATTACCCACAAATCCATCTTTTTCTAATTGACTTAAAGTTACTTTTACTTGATCTAGGGCGTTTTCATAGTCTGCTAATTCTTTTATAAGTGCTAAAACCTGAGGTAAATCTTCTTTGATTCCTTTTCTTAGAGTAATATCCATCTATTTAATTACTCTAACAGTTCCTTGGTATCTATAAGGTCTACCATTGTAATCTTTTAAGCTAATAGTGTATAGGTATAATCCCTGCATAACATCATTTGCAAACCATGGGTTATTTTCAGATTTAAAAATTGGGTCTCCC
>CALJFR010000064.1 GCA_938073745.1 uncultured Flavobacteriales bacterium | reverse complement strand
GAAAGATTTGAGCAAACTGCAACAGTTGGAATAATTTATATGCTTAAGTTAGGTCATTTAATTGATGATAAAATGCATGCAAGATCAATAGGTCCATATTCTCTTATTACACAACAGCCACTTGGAGGAAAGGCACAATTTGGAGGACAAAGACTTGGTGAGATGGAAGTTTGGGCATTAGAAGGTTATGGTGCTTCAAATATTTTACAAGAAATGCTAACTCTAAAATCTGATGATGTAATTGGAAGAGCACAAGCATTTGAAAGTATTGTTAAAGGAAAAGATTTACCACAAGCTGGTATTCCAGAATCATTTAATGTATTACTTCATGAACTAAACGGATTAGGACTAAAAATTTCATTTGAATAAAAATATGAGAAATACTAAAAATAGTAAACAAACAAAAGATATTAATGCAATAAAAATTAGTTTATCATCACCTGAAGATATGCTTGAAAGATCTTCTGGAGAGGTAGTTAAGCCTGAAACTATTAATTATCGTACTTATAAACCTGAAAGTGGAGGACTATTTTGTGAAAGAGTTTTTGGTCCCACTAAAGATTTTGAATGCCACTGTGGAAAATACAAAAGAATCAGATATAGAGGTATTGTTTGTGATAGATGCGGAGTTGAGGTAACTGAAAAGAAAGTTAGAAGAGAAAGAGTTGGACATATTAGTTTAGTTGTACCTGTTGCTCATATTTGGTATTTTAAAACACTTCCAAATAAGATTGGTTACTTATTAGGTTTGCCTTCAAAAAAATTAGATATGATAATTTACTATGAAAGGTATGTAGTAATTAATGTTGGAAATGAACCAATTTTGAATGCAGAAGGTGAAGAGGTTAAGTACTTAGATTTTTTAACTGAAGAAGAATATTTAGATATCTTAGATGCGATTCCAGTTGAAAATCAATATTTAGCTGATTCTGATCCAAATAAGTTTATTGCTAAAATGGGTGCTGAAGCATTACATGATCTTCTTGCTAACCTAAATTTAGATGAATTATCATATAATTTAAGAAATGCTGCTGCAAACGAAACTTCACAGCAAAGAAAAGCTGAATCATTAAAACGATTACAAGTAGTTGAGTCTATGCGTGATGCACAAACTCATTCAAAAAATAATCCTGAGTGGATGATTGTTAAAGTTATTCCTGTCATCCCTCCTGAATTAAGACCATTGGTTCCTCTTGATGGAGGAAGATTTGCTACTTCTGATTTAAATGACTTATATAGAAGAGTCATTATTAGAAATAATAGATTAAAAAGATTAATGGAGATAAATGCTCCTGACATTATTTTAAGAAATGAAAAACGTATGCTTCAAGAGTCAGTTGACGCTCTTTTTGACAATTCCAGAAAAGCTTCTGCTGTTAAAGCTGATGGCAAACGTGCATTAAAGTCTCTTTCTGATTCACTAAAAGGAAAACAAGGAAGATTTCGTCAAAATTTATTAGGTAAAAGAGTAGATTATTCTGCTCGTTCTGTCATTGTTGTTGGTCCAAACCTAAATTTACATGAATGTGGATTACCTAAAGATATGTCAGCAGAACTTTATAAGCCATTTATTATTAGAAAACTTTTAGAAAGAGGAATTGTGAAAACTGTAAAATCTGCAAAAAAGATTATTGATAATAGAGAGCCAGTAGTTTGGGATATTCTTGAAAATGTAATGAAAGGGCATCCTGTTCTTTTGAATAGAGCTCCAACTCTTCATAGACTAGGAATTCAAGCTTTTCAACCTAAGATGATTGAAGGAAAAGCTATCCAGTTACATCCACTTGCTTGTGCTGCTTTTAATGCTGATTTTGATGGTGATCAGATGGCAGTTCATTTACCTTTAGGATCTGCTGCAATTATTGAAGCTCAGGTTTTGATGTTAGCTTCTCACAATATATTAAATCCTGCAAATGGTGCTCCAATCACAGTTCCTTCTCAGGATATGGTTCTTGGCCTTTATTATATGACCAAGCAAAAAAAATCTACTAAAGATATACTTGTTAAAGGTGAAGGAAAAACTTTTTATTCACTAGAAGAAGTAAGAATTGCATATAATGAGGGTCAAGCTGATTTGCATGCAATAGTTAAGATTAGAGATAAACAAAATGATAAATACCAAATTATAGAAACTACTGTTGGTAGAATATTGTTTAATGAATACGTCCCTGAAGAAATTAATTTTATTAATAAATTACTTACTAAAAAAGCTCTTCGAAATGTTATTGGAGATGTTCTTAACAAATGTGGTGTTGCTAAAACAGTTCATTTTTTAGATGCAATCAAAAATATTGGTTTTGAAATGGCTTTTAAGGGAGGCTTATCATTTAACTTAGGTGATGTTATTGTACCTGAAGAAAAACAATCACTAATTGAATCTGCTAATAAGAAGGTTGATGAGATCAAATCAAATTACCAAATGGGTTTCATTACCAATAATGAGAGGTATAATCAGGTAATTGATGTTTGGACTACAACCAATGCCAGACTTACTGATATTGTTATGAAAAATATTAGTACTGATAAACAAGGTTTTAATTCTGTTTATATGATGTTGGATTCAGGAGCAAGGGGTTCTAAGGAACAAATTCGTCAGCTTTCAGGAATGAGAGGTTTAATGGCAAAGCCAAAAAAATCTGGTGATCACGGAGAATCAATTATCGAAAATCCAATTACTACCAATTTTAGAGAAGGTTTATCAATTTTAGAATATTTCATTTCTACCCACGGTGCAAGAAAAGGTCTAGCTGATACTGCTCTTAAAACTGCCGATGCAGGATATCTTACTAGAAGACTTGTTGATGTGGCACAAGATGTAATAATAACTGAAGATGATTGTGGTACCCTTAGAGGTATAGAAGTTTTTGCATTAAAAAATAATGATGATGTTATTGAGAGTTTAAGCGATAGAATTATTGGAAGAGTATCTTTACATGATGTCTATAGAAATGATTCAGATGAATTAATGGTTTCTTCCGGTGACTTGATTAATCATGATATTTCAAAACAAATTGAAAATGAAGGTTATGAAAGTGTTGAAATTAGATCTGCATTAACATGTGCTACAAGAAGAGGTATTTGTAGTAAATGCTATGGTAAATCTTTAGCGACTGGCAGAATGGCGCAAGTTGGTGAAGCAGTTGGTGTGGTAGCTGCTCAGTCTGTTGGTGAGCCTGGAACACAGCTTACTTTACGTACTTTCCATGTTGGAGGTACTGCTTCTAGATCTGAAGTTGATTCTAGTTTAATTGTTAAAAAAGACGGTAATCTTGAAATAGAGGATTTAAAGACTGTAATTAATAAGAATTCAGCAGGTGATAAAACTGAGATTGTAATTAGTAGAACTGCTGAAGCAAAAGTTGTTGATTTAAAAACAGGATTTGTTCTTTCAACAAACATTATTCCTTACGGTTCAATTATACTAAAAAAATCAGGCAAAGTTTTTAAAGATGATGTGATTTGTGAATGGGATCCTTACAATGCTGTTATTATATCTGATATTTCAGGTAAAGTTCAATTTAATGATATTCAAGAAGGCGTAACAAGTAGAGTAGAATCTGATGAACAAACAGGACATAAAGAAAATGTTATTATTGATAGTAGAAATAAAAAACTTTCTCCATCAATAACTATTTCTGATAAGAATACTGAAAAAACTTTTAATATTCCTGTTGGGGCTCACGTTTCAGTTAGTGATAATGATAAGGTTGAAGCCGGTACTATCTTAGCTAAAATCCCTAGATCTGCAGGTTCATCTGGTGATATTACTGGTGGATTACCAAGAGTTACTGAAATGTTTGAGGCTAGAAACCCTTCAAACCCTGCTGTTGTTTCTGAAATTGATGGTATTGTTTCTTTAGGAAAAATAAAAAGAGGAAATCGAGAAGTTATAATCACATCAAAAAATGGAGACGTAAAAAAATATTTAATAAAATTATCAAAACACATATTAGTTCAAGAAAATGATTTTGTTAAATCTGGTTCTCCACTTTGTGATGGTATAATTACTCCTTCTGATATTCTTGCTATTAAAGGTGTAACAACCGTACAAGAATATATAGTTAATGAAATTCAGGATGTATATCGTTTACAGGGAGTTAAGATAAATGACAAACACTTTGAGGTTCTTGTTAGACAAATGATGCGAAAAGTTCAGATAGTTGATTCTGGAGATACATATTTCTTAGAAAAACAGTTGGTAAGCAAAACAGACTTTATGGAGCAAAATGATGCTATATTTGGTAAGAAATTCATTGTAAATGCAAACGATTCTACTGAACTTAAAGCTGGTCAAATTGTAAGTGTTAGAGAGCTTAGAGAAGAAAATTCTAGAATCAAAAGAAAAGATGGTTCCGTTGTTGAGGCAAGAGATGCTGTGCCTGCAATTTCTAGTCCTGTTCTTCAAGGTATTACTAGAGCATCACTTCAAGTAGATAGCTGGATTTCTGCTGCATCTTTCCAACAAACTACCAAAGTTTTAAATGAAGCAGCAATTAATGCTAAAAGAGATCCGCTAATTGGTCTTAAGGAAAATGTTATAATTGGAAAGAAAATACCTGCAGGAACTGGTTTAGTTAATGGAGATGATGTAGTTGTTGGTTCACAGATTGAAATGGATAATCTTAATCCTGAAGAAATATCAATTGAGAAAGAAGTTATAGATAATGTTAAAGAGTAATCAATGACTGAGCAAAAAAAGAAAGATGGTTTAAATATTGAACTTTCAGAAGAAATTTCTGAAGGTTCATATAGTAATCTAGCAATTATCAATCATTCTGCCAGTGAGTTTGTTTTAGATTTCATTCAAATGATGCCTGGTATTCCTAAAGCTAAAGTTAAAGCTAGAATAATACTAACTCCTCAGCACGCAAAAAGATTAATGAAAGCTTTGAACGAGAATGTTACTAAGTTTGAGGGACAACACGGTCACATCAAAGATCTTGATTCTTCTAATAATGTGCCAATAAATTTCGGAGGTCCAACTGCTCAAGCTTAGTTTATTTTTACTCTTCTAAAAATGGGTATCTATAATCGGTAGGAGGATTAAATGTTTCTTTTATTGTTCTTGGAGAAACCCATCTTAATAAATTTAAGACTGATCCTGCTTTATCATTTGTACCAGAACCACGTGACCCTCCAAATGGTTGTTGACCGACTACAGCTCCAGTAGGTTTATCATTAATGTAAAAGTTCCCAGCTGCATTTTCAAGCACTTTTGTAGCTTCATCAATAGCATATCTATCTGTTGAAAATACTGCTCCTGTAAGTGCATAGTCACTTGTTTCATCAACAATTTTTAATGTTTCTAACCAATTTTTTTCTTCGTAAACAAAAATTGTTAAAACTGGACCAAAGATTTCTTCATGCATTGTTTTGAAATATGGGTTTGTAGTCTTAATAATCGTTGGTTCAATAAAATATCCTTTACTTATATCATAATTACCTCCAACTAAAATTTCTGCATCTTTTTGATTTTTAGCATAGTCTATGTAATTTGATATACTATCAAATGCTTTTTCACTTATTACTGCATTAATAAAATTTGAAGGATCCTCAGGACTTCCCATTTTAAATGAATTAACATCTTTTACTATCTGTTCTTTTATTTCTCCCCACAGATTTGAAGGAATATAAGCTCTAGATGCTGCAGAACATTTTTGTCCTTGGTATTCAAATGCTCCTCTAGAAATTCCTGTCGCAACTTGTTTAGGGTTTGCTGATTTGTGTACAACAATAAAATCTTTTCCACCTGTTTCACCTACAATTCTTGGGTAACTTCTGTAATTTGATATGTTGTTTCCAATTGTTTGCCAAAGATTTCTAAAAACATTTGTAGATCCTGTAAAATGTAAGCCTGCAAAATCTCTATGTTTAAAAATTACTTCACCAATTTCTGCTCCGTTTGATGGAACCATATTAATTACACCATCTGGGAGACCAGCTTCCTTAAATAAATCCATTATAATTTTTGCTGAATACACTTGTGTTGCTGCTGGTTTCCAAATTACTACATTTCCCATTAGAGCAGGAGCTGCACATAAATTTGCACAAATAGAAGTAAAATTAAATGGAGTAATTGCAAAAACAAATCCTTCAAGTGGTCTATGCTCAAGTCTATTCCATATTCCTTCTGTTGATTCTGGTTGTTCAGAATACAATTTTGTTACATATTGAGCATTGAATTTGAAAAAGTCAATTAATTCGCATGCTGCATCAATCTCAGCTTGGTATACATTCTTTGATTGAGCAATCATAGTTGCCGCATTAATTTTTGCTCTGTATGGTCCTGCTAATAACTCTGCAGCTTTTAGAAAAATAGCTACTCTGTGATTCCAAGGTAAATTTGACCAATTTTCTTTTGCAGCTAGAGCGCTTTCAATTGCCATTTTAATTTGAGATTTCTCAGCTAGATTGAATTTCCCTATTTTATGTTTGTGGTCATGAGGAGGGGAAATATCTTTTTTGTTATCTGTAAAAATTTCTTTTCCACCAATGTATAAAGGGATTTCGATCGAGGAATTATACATTTCCTTGTAGGTTGTGAGTAACTCTTCTCTATCTGAACTTCCTTTTTTATATGATTTTACAGCTTCGTTTTTAGCTATTGGGACATTAAATACTCCTTTTGACATTTTTTTACTTTTTTAAAATTTCTGCTAAGTTAAATAAAGAAAACTAAAATAACTCTTTAGAAAGAGCATTAGTGAATCCAATTAATTTTTGATATCTATCATTAGTATCATTAAAATATACATATATCTCATAACTATTTCTTGTTTGATAATGAGTGCCTTCAATGCTAGCAACATCTAAGTAATTTAATAATGTGTCATTAATAGCATAGTGATAATTGTAATAACCTTGTTTTAAGTATATTGATTTATCATAGGTGTTATTTATTGAATCAAATTCAAGTTTGAATTCATCGTTTTTCTCCCAATTAGAAAATTCACCAATTATGTACAAATCTCCCTCATCAATAAAATTGCTCTTTAATTTAAAATTAACATATACATATTCTGATTCAATATTTGAGTTTCTTGCTTCTTGACTTTCAATATAAAATTTTCCGTTTAAATCAGGCTCTATAGAGTAATTGTCGTATGCTCTTTTAGATTCGGTAAATAAATCAACTTTATAGTTAGCTGAATCGTAAACTATGTTTTTTATTCTTTCAGAATAATATCTCAGACTTTTAATATCAAAATGTCTGAATTCATTATTTCCGAAAAATGTATTTTCTTCATTGTAGTCATATATTAAGGTGTTGTTTCTGATATATAAAGGTTTGAGATTAGTTATGGCATTATCTTCTTTATTATTTTGCTTAACAATAACTTTGATTTGAGAAAATGGATCAACTATATTTATGTTTCTATGGTTTAATGTAAAATCTAGTTCATGTTTTATTTTTCTATCTGAAGAGAGAGTTGCTTTTTTAATGTTTAAATCAATATTTATTTTATTATCTAAAACCATAAATCTTTTGTTAAAAAGTGTATCACCGTTTAGATCATATACTTTGAATTTATAATTTCCGGATAGTAAAGGTTTTAAATTCTCAGATGGAAAAAGATATTCATAATGAACATAGTTTTGTAAAGTATTAAATGAAAATTGATAGTTAATTATTTCATCGCTAGTAAATCCATTTATGTACTCAGATTGCATAAGATTGCTTTTATTCCACATCGCATCATAATGCTCTATTGTTATATATAAAACTGATGATTCGTAGTTTAAGTCATCAAAGCTTAATTTTAACTGTTCTTCTGAATTAAGGTTAATAATTGGAAGTGATAGACTATTTTCCTTTTTGTGAAGTAATATGGTTTTGATGTTATATTTATTCTTTTTTTTAGATTCTACTTCTATATCTTTTTTTAAAACACTCACATTATTTCTTTGTGTTTTACAACAAATTAAGAATAAAAAGCAAGATAAAAACAATAATTTTATTTTCATAGTTTAGATTAATTCTAAATAAATAATAATAGAAAATTAAAGTAAAAATATCCAAGATTATATTATAGCAAATTTATAAATTTGCAAACGAAAAATCTAATTTATTTTAATGTCAAAGAGCGTAAGGATAAGAAGAGGGTTAAATATTAATTTATTAGGTGAGGCCGATAAAGTTTATGCTTCAGTTAAAAAAGACAAGATTTTTGCTCTAAAACCAACAGATTTTCATAATCTCACCCCTAAATTAACAGTTAAAGTTGGAGATAGCGTCAAATCTGGAACAGTCATCTTCTTTGATAAATATAATGAACGTATTAAGTTTTGTTCTCCGGTTAGTGGTGAAATATTAGATATTGTTAGAGGAGCAAAAAGAAAAATTTTAGAAGTTACGATTAAATCAAATGAGGATATTGAATATGAAACTATTCCTAAATTAAAATCGGACGATCTTTCGAGAGAACAAATCATTGATTTTATGTTAAAGCATGGTGTCTGGCCTTTTATAAGACAAAAGCCTTATGATATAATTGCCAATCCATCAGACATGCCAAAATCAATCTTTATCTCAGCATTTAAATCTGGCCCTTTAGCTATTGATAATGATTTTGCTCTTTACGGTATGGATGAGTTGTTTCAAAAAGGTCTTGATTTAATTGCTAAACTTTCAAACGGAAAAACTCATTTAAATTTAGATGGAAATACTAATTCTTCCAAAGT
>CALJFR010000063.1 GCA_938073745.1 uncultured Flavobacteriales bacterium | reverse complement strand
TCTTACAAATGGGTTGTTTTGGGCAAATTTAGTAGTTGTTCTTTTTACTTTTCTTCAAAAAAGATTTCATTTAATATCTCTTGATGAGACAATATATTTTATGAATTCTGTGCCTATTAAATTTGATGTTTTTTCAATGTTTTTAATTAATCTTGGTACCATTATCATTTGCTATATAGTTTTGATTGTTCCAACAATTTTAATATCAAAAATATCACCCTCGAAATCCATAAGATTTGAATAGTTGTTTTAACTTTGCATAAGAACATAATTTATGGAATATTTTAAAAGTATCGTAGATACAATTGGTAATACCCCACTTGTTAAAATCAACAATATAATTGATACAGAAGCATTATTATTAGCTAAAGTTGAAAGTTTCAATCCTGGACACTCAACTAAGGACAGAATGGCTTTAAAAATGATTGAAGATGCAGAATCTCAAGGTTTAATAAATAGGGGTGGAACTATTATTGAAGCAACTTCAGGAAATACCGGTATGGGGCTTGCATTAGCATGTATAAAAAAAGGCTACAAGTTAATATGTACCATGTCTGATAAACAATCTAAAGAAAAAATTGATATTTTAAAAGCTATGGGTGCACAAGTACATGTATGCCCAACAGATGTTGCTCCTGATCATCCCGATTCATACTATTCTGTAGCAGAAAAGCTAAGTAATGAAATTGATAATTCTTACTATCCTGATCAGTATTCTAACCTTTCAAATAGATTAGCACATTATGAATCAACTGGTCCAGAAATATGGAAGCAAACAGATGGAAAAATAACTCATTTTATAGTTGGAGTTGGAACAGGAGGAACAATTTCAGGAGTTGGAAGATATTTAAAAGAAAAAAATCCTGATATAAAGATTTGGGGTGTTGACACTTACGGATCAGTATTTAAAAAATATCACGAGACTGGTGAGTTTGATGAATCTGAAATTTACTCTTATATCACTGAAGGTATTGGTGAAGATATAATTCCAAAAAATGTTGATTTTGATTTAATTGATCATTTTGAAAAGGTTACTGATAAAGATGGGGCTCTCTACACCAGAAGATTAGCAAAGGAAGAGGGTTTGTTTTGTGGTTATTCTTGTGGTAGTGCAATTGCCGGTTTAGATCAATTAAAGCATCATTTGACACCTGAGGATGTTGTTGTTGTTTTACTGCATGACCATGGTTCAAGATATATAGCTAAAGTTTATAATGACGACTGGATGAAAAGTGTCGGTTTTTTATAGAATAAAAAGTTATTAACTTCTTTTAAAGTATACTCTTTTTTTAAAAGATTAGCACATTCATTTTTCTAAATTTACATAGAATAATAAACCTGCAAAATAGATGTTTTTAGTCTTTGATACAGAAACAACAGGCTTACCTCAAAATTATAGAGCCTCTTTAACGGATTTTAATAATTGGCCAAGAATGGTACAGATTGCTTGGCAGATTCATGACGTAAAGGGTGATTTAGTTGAAGTTAAAAATTATATAATTAAACCTGAGGGTTTTTCTATTCCATTTAACTCAGAAAAAATTCACGGTATTTCTACTAAAATGGCCTTAGAAAAAGGTATTGCTTTAAGAGATGTTTTAGCACACTTTAAAGATGCTTTATCAAATGTAAAATATATTATTGGTCATAATATTAGTTTTGATAATAACATTGTTGGCTGTGAGTTTCTAAGGTCAGATATGTTGAACATATTAAGTGATAAGATATCAATAGACACAAAAGAAGAAGGGACAGATTTTTGTCAATTACCAGGTGGGAGAGGAGGTAAATTTAAATGGCCAAGTCTTTCAGAATTATATATAAAATTATTTAATGAATCCTTTGCAGAAGCTCATAATGCATCTGCTGATGTTGAAGCCACTACAAGATGTTTTCTAGAACTTGTAAGGTTAGGAGTTATATCAACTGAAAGGATTGGTTTTTCAGAATCAGAGTTTAATGAGTTTAAGAATAACAATGATTCTACAATACAACTAATTGGTTTAAATATCCAGCCTTATGATAGTAAGAATAAAGAAATTGAAGAAAAGAAACAGGAAGAAAAAAATGTGGAAATCAATGATGAAGGAAATGATGATATTTCTTTAAATATAACTGATTCAAAATTTTCTCATTTACATGTCCATTCTCAGTATTCTGTTCTACAAGCTACAGCTGATGTAAAATCAATCGTTCATAAGGCAGCAGAATTAAAAATGCCTGCTATTGGTTTAACTGATCATGCAAATATGTTTGGTGCATTTAAATTTGTTGATGCTGTTTTTAAACATCCTATTAACGAATCTTATAAAGAGAATAAAATATTAAAGCTAAAGCCTATTCTTGGTTGTGAGCTAAATGTCTGTGCAAATCATCAGGATAAATCATTTAAGGATTATGGAGCTCAAATTCCTTTTTTAGCCAAAACTAAAGAAGGGTATCATAATCTTTCAAAATTAAGTTCTATTGGCTACGTTGAAGGTTTTTATTATGTGCCCAGAGTTGATAAAGATTTAATCTTAAAATATAAAGAAGGTTTGATTGTTTTAAGCGGAAGTTTATATGGGAGTATTGCAAATTTAATTTTGAATGTTGGAGAAGAACAAGCTGAAGAGGAGTTTAAATGGTGGGCTGAAAATTTTGGTGATGATTTTTATGTTGAAATTAACAGACATGGACTAGAAGAGGAGGAGCATGTTAATAGAATTTTACTCGATTTCTCTAAAAAGTATAATGTAAAATTAATTGCATCAAATAATGTATATTATATAAATAAAGATGATGCTTCATCTCATGATATTTTATTATGTGTTAAAGATGGAGAGCAACAATCAACACCCATTGGTAAGGGAAGAGGTTTTAGATACGGTTTTCCAAACGATGAGTTTTACTTTAAAAATCAAGATGAAATTCATGAGCTTTTTTATGATATTCCAGATGCAATAGAAAATATTCAAGAATTAATAGAAAAGATTGAAGTATTTACATTATCAAGAGATGTTCTGCTTCCTGCATTTGACATTCCAAAAGAATTTCATCATCCAGATGATAAAGATGATAATGTTAAAAGAGGAGAAAATGCTTATTTAAGACATTTAACCTATGAAGGAGCAAATGAAAGATATGTTGAAATTAGTGATGAAATAAAAGAAAGGATAGATTTTGAGTTAGATACGATCGAAAAATCGGGTTATCCAGGTTATTTTTTAATTGTACAAGACTTCATTGCACAAGCTAGAAAAATGAATGTTTCAGTTGGACCTGGAAGAGGTTCTGCTGCAGGTTCTGTGGTGGCATATTGCACTAAAATCACAAATGTTGATCCAATAAAATATGATTTACTTTTTGAGAGATTCTTAAATCCAGAAAGAATTTCACTTCCAGATATTGATATAGATTTTGATGATGAAGGAAGGTCAAGAATAATAGATTGGGTAGTTGAAAAATATGGCAAAGACAAAGTCGCTCAAATAATTACTTATGGAACAATGGCTGCTAAATCATCAATTAGAGATACTGCTCGTGTTTTAGACTTGCCTCTTTTTGAAGCAGACAAAATGGCGAAATTAGTACCTGATTTAACTTCATTATCTAAAATTTTTAATCTCTCTGAAAAAGAATTAAAAAAGAGTGTTAAAAAAGATCAATATCCCAATGCAAAAAAACTTATTGAATTTTCTAAAGGAAATGATTTGCCTGCCAATACTATTAATAATGCAATAAAATTAGAGGGGTCTATACGAAATGTTGGAACTCATGCATGTGGAGTGATAATTACTCCTGAACCATTAATTAATCTTATTCCAATTACAAATTCTAAAGATTCTGATTTAATGGTTACACAATTCGACAATAGTGTTGTTGAGGATGCTGGTTTGTTAAAAATGGATTTTTTGGGATTAAGAAATTTAACAATAATCAAAGACTGTATTAAAATTATTGAAAAGCTACATGATAATTTAATTGATATTGATAATATTCCACTAGATGATGAAAAGACATATGAAGTTTTTAAAAATGGTACAACAAAAGGAATCTTTCAATTCTCATCTGATGGAATGCGTGCTCACTTGAAACAATTAAAACCAGATAAGTTTGATGATTTAATTGCCATGAATGCTCTATACAGACCTGGACCTATGGAATATATTCCTAATTATATAAAACGTAAACATGGCAAAGAAGAGATAGAATATGATTTACCAGAAATGGAGAGTTATCTCTCCAATACATATGGTATCACCGTATATCAAGAGCAAGTAATGTTACTATCGCAAAAGTTAGCTGGATTCTCAAAAGGTGATGCAGACATGTTAAGAAAAGGAATGGGTAAAAAAATAAAATCTGTTCTTGATAAATTAAAACCTAAATTTTTTGAAGGATGTAGCGAAAACGGATTTGATATTAAAGTAGTAGAAAAAATTTGGACAGACTGGGAGGCTTTCGCTTCTTATGCTTTTAATAAATCACATTCAACATGTTATGCATTAATTGCTTATCAAACAGCATATCTAAAAGCTCACTATCCAGCTGAGTTAATGGCTGCGATTCTTACAAATCATATGCGAGATATTAAAGATATTACGCTTTATATGGAAGAGTGTAAGGCAATGGGTGTTAAAGTTTTAGGTCCAGACATTAATGAGAGCTTCTATAAGTTTGCTGTAAATAAAGAAGGTGAGGTTAGGTTTGGTTTAGGAGCTATAAAAGGAGTTGGTGAAGGTGCTGTTAAAGCTATTGTTGAGGAAAGAAAAGAAAATGGTAATTATATAGATTTCACAGATTTTGTTTCAAGAGTTGACTTAAGGTCTGCAAATAAGAGAACATTAGAAAGTCTTGCTTATTCTGGAGGTTTTGATTCATTTGGAATTAATAGATCTCAATATTTTGAAAAAGATAGAGAACAAAGTTTTGTTGAAAAGATGATAAAATTTGGCAATAAAGTTCAAGACACTAAGAACTCAAATCAATTTGATATGTTTGGAGAAAGTTCTGATTCAACAGTAAAACCTCCTGAAGTAGTTGATTGTCCTGAATGGCCTACAATGGATTTACTATCAAAAGAAAAAGAAGTTGTAGGTATCTATATTTCTGGGCATCCACTTGATGATTATAGATTTGAAATAGATAATTTCTGTAATTCTAATTTATCTATGCTCACAGATTTACATAAAGTTCAAAATAAAGAAATGCATTTTTCTGGCGTTGTTGTTGATGTTGAGCATAGAGAAACTCAAAAAGGTAAAAAGTTTGGTGTTCTTCATCTTGAAGATTTTTATGGAGGATATCGTTTCTTTATTTTTGGTGATGACTATATTAAATTCAAATCTTTTTTAACCCCTTCATGGTTAATTCATCTTTCTGGACGTGTTAAAAAGAAATTTTACAATGATGATCTTGAGTTTAAAATTTCTTCTATAAGTCTTTTGTCAGAGCTTGTAGATAGTGAGGTAAGAGATGTTGTTTTAAGAGTTAAACTAGATAATATTTCAGAGGAAATAGTTGAAAAAACAGTTGGTATAATTGAAAAAAATAAAGGGAAACATTCTTTAATTTTAAATGTAATTAATCAAAATCAAAATTATGATGTTGATTTATTTTCAAGAAAAATAAAAGTTGATATTAATAAGGAATTTATTAAAGAGATAAATAATTTAGAAGTAGTAAAATTGTCTATAAATTGACAAAATAAATTTATAGATTTGTATAACACAAAAAAATAAAAAAATGGCATTAGAAATTACAGATCAAAATTTTCAAGAAGTTGTATTAGATTCAGATAAACCTGTTTTAGTTGATTTCTGGGCTACTTGGTGTGGTCCTTGTAGAACAATTGGTCCTATAGTAGATGAGCTTCACAATGAGCTAGATGGCCAAGCAGTTATTGGAAAAGTTGATGTAGATAGCAATTCAGATACTCCTACTAAATACGGAGTAAGAAATATTCCTACATTATTAGTTTTTAAAAATGGAGAGGTGGTTGATAAATTAGTAGGTGCTGTACCAAAATCTCAAATACTAGAGAAATTACAAGCTCACATGTAATAATTACTAAATTTAAAAGGGCTTTAAGCCCTTTTTTTTATGGAAAAGATTAATCAAATTAAACTTTCAAATAATATAGAGTTCTTTGCAAGACAAGTTGTAGAGGGTTTTATCACTGGTAAACATAAAAGTCCATACCATGGGTTTTCTGTAGAATTTGCGGAACATAGATTATATAACACTGGTGAAAGTACTAGACATATAGATTGGAAGTTATTTGCAAGGTCTGACAAATTATTTGTTAAAAGATTTGAGGAAGAAACAAACTTGAGATGTCAATTAATTCTAGATACTTCTTCTTCAATGTATTATCCAAATTTTGATGAGGTTACATTTGAAAAACCAAATAAAATTTTATTTAGTGTATATGCCTCAGCTGTTTTAATGAATATATTTAAAAAACAAAGAGATGCTGTTGGTATTAGTACATTTTCAGATGAAATTGAAACACATATTCTAGCAAAATCTTCTAATCGTCATCTTCAATTAATATATCAAGAACTTGAAAATATTCTTTCAGTTAATGCAAAATTAAATAATAGAAAAACTTCAACAATTTCAGCTCTACATGAAATTGCAGAAAGGATTAATCAAAGGTCTTTAGTTTTTATGTTTACAGATATGATTTCAGATGATAATGATCTAGAAAAAATTTTTGATGCAATAAAACATTTAAAACATAAAAAGCATGAGATCGTTTTATTTTATGTCTCAGATGTCGCTAGTGAACATTTATTAGAATTTGATAATAAGCCATATAATTTTATTGATGTTGAGAGTGGTGAGAGTATTAAATTAAATCCCTCACATTATAAAGATGATTACCTAAAGAGAATTATTGAATTTTTAGATAAACTTAGACTAAAGTGTTTACAATATAAAATAGATCTCGTTGAAGTTGATATTAACAAAGGATATGATCAAATAATCACCTCATACTTACTTAAAAGACAGAAAATGTTTTGAGTTACTAAAAAATCTTTTAAGTTTGCATTTCTTTTTAAAAGAACGGTCTGGTAGTTCAGCTGGTTAGAATACATGCCTGTCACGCATGGGGTCGCGGGTTCGAGTCCCGTCCAGACCGCAACAATAAAAGTTAAACCCTTATAATTCAATAGATTATGAGGGTTTTTTAATTTTAGGGGGACAGAAAAGGGGACAGTTTTTTGTCGTAGGATTCTAAATTATTTATCATTCTAAAATTTCAGTAAAATCATCTATTTTATTGTTGATAATTATTTGTTTAGATTTGAACAAGATGTTAGTAATCATGTTAAATAATATTAAAAAATATTTTATTAATGATTATTCTATTATTTTAATATCAATTTTTATTTTAATTTCTCCTTTTATTATAGATTATCAGATTTCTGATATGATTTTGTCGGTTCGGTACTTGGGTATCAGTTTTTTAGTTTTGCTTTTGTGTCTATCTCAATTAAAAAAGGGGTTTAATATTAAATTATTTAAACACCCCATAATTATATGCTTAATCAAATCACTAACCCAACTGAATACATAAATGCAGTAAGTAAGCTCCTTCCCTATGCTATTGGCAAAAAGAAAGCATATGAAGAAATAGAAGAGATAGAGCCTATTGAAGTAACAATCAATTTTACAGGAA
>CALJFR010000062.1 GCA_938073745.1 uncultured Flavobacteriales bacterium | reverse complement strand
ATTCTTTGAGTTTGCAGATAAGAAATTTGCAATTTTATTGGATTGTAAAATATTTTTATTTCCTAAAGAATTTTGAAGTTCAAAGACATTATAATCTTTACTAATACCAATATTCTTTTCTATGGTAATAGGTGTTATCTTCTCGTCTTGAGAAATGTTAATTAGTAGTTTCTCTAGTTCATTAGTAATTTTTGACAAATTATTTCCAAGATGTTGAGCTAATATTGCACAAGATTCGTTAGTAATGCTAATTCTCTTTTCATTACAGTACTCATTTATCCAATTAGCTATTTGATTTTCATAAAGTTGATTACTTTCAAATAAATAATTATTTTTTTTAAGTTTTTTAAAGAATTTTTTTCTCGCATCTATCTTTTTCTTATAACAAATAACTAGAATATTAGTGTTTAATGGATTTTCAAGATAGGTATCTAAATTTTCAATATTTCTAACATGTTGTGCCTCTTTAACTATAACAACTCTATTTATTGCGCCAAATGGATATTGTTTAGCTTCTGAGATAATTTCTTTAACATTTGTTTCTTTACCATATAAAATAGCTTGATTAAATGCTTTTTCTTCCTCGTTTAGAATATTTTTTGAAATATAGTCTGATATTTTATCTATATAGTAACTTTCAGACCCACTAAGGAAATAGATGTTATCGTATTTTTTATCATCAATGGATTTTATTATCTCGTTATATTTCACTTAAATTTGTTAAATGTTAATGCCAGAACTTAATTTTCCAAAATTCAATATCAAAAATAGATTAGTTAACAATAGTATACAAGTTTTTGATGAGGTAAGAAAAGGATATTTTAAATTAACTCCTGAGGAGTGGGTTAGGCAACATGTAATTAATTATTTAGTTCACCACAAAAATTATCCTATTGGACTTATGCAAGTTGAAAAGCTAGTAAGGTATAATAATTTAAACACTAGAGCAGATTTAATTGTAAATAACAGAGATTTAGAACCCGTCATTTTGGTTGAGTGTAAAGCACCTAATGTCAAGGTTGGTAAAGATGCTTTCGATCAAATAGCAAAATATAATTTTAGTTTAAAGGCTAAGTATCTTTACGTCACTAATGGCTTAGCCCATTTTTGTTGTACTATTAATTATAAGAGCGGAAAAATGAAATTTTTAAAAGATATTCCTGAAAAAATTAAATAACACTGGTTTAAAAAATCGTTATTTTTTATGAGCAGAGTTTTTGTTTAGGTGGAGCAAATTTTGTGAGATTAATTCCTTTTACCGCAAGCTCATATTCTTGCATTGTTGGAGTCCTGCCAAGAATTGCAGATAAAACTACTACAGGAGTTGAAGCTAGTAGAGACTCTCCTTTTTTTCTGTCTGAATCTGCAACTACTCTTCCTTTAAAAAGTCTTGTTGAAGTAGCCATGACTGTATCTCCCTTTGCTGCTTTTTCTTGATTCCCCATACAAAGATTGCATCCAGGTCGTTCAAGGTACATCATATTTTCATACTCTGATCGTGCTGTGCTTTTAGGAGAAACATCATTAAATTCAAATCCTGAGTATTTTTGAAGAACATCCCAGTCTCCCTCATCTTTTAATTCGTCAATAATATTGTAGGTTGGAGCAGCAACAATAAGTGGTGCATTAAATTTAACACTTCCACTACTTATTTCAAGGTTTCTCAGCATATGAGCTAAAATTTTTAAGTCTCCTTTGTGTACCATACATGATCCAACAAAACCAAGGTCAACTTTTTTTTGTCCTTTATAAAATGATAATGGTCTAATAGTGTCGTGGGTATATCTTTTTGAAACATCATCATTATTAACATCTGGATCAGCAATCATTGGTTGAGCAATAATATCTAAATCTACTTCAAATTCAGCGAAGTATTTTGCATTTAAGTCTGGAGTAAGAGCAGGCTTTATGCCAGATTGAATTTCAATAATTCTACTGTTAGCTTTGTCAATTAATCCTTGAAGAACTTGAATTTTATTATCCATGCCTTTATCAATCATTACCTGGATTCTTCTTTTTGCTATTTCCAGTGATTCAATAAGAGTATTATCTTCAGAAATACAAATAGAAGCTTTGGCTTTCATTTCAGCAGTCCAGTCTGTAAATGTAAAGGCTTTATCTGCTTGAAGTGTTCCAATATGTACCTCAATAATTCTACCTTGAAATACATTTTCTCCGCCAAATTTTTCTAGCATTTGTGATTGCGTTGCATGTACAACATCTCTAAAGTCCATGTGGTCCATCATTTTTCCTTTGAATGTTACCTTTACGGATTCAGGGATTGGCATGCTTGCTTCTCCTGTAGCAAGAGCAAGAGCTACTGTTCCAGAGTCAGCTCCAAAAGCAATTCCTTTAGACATTCTAGTATGGGAGTCTCCTCCTATAATGATTGACCAATCATCAACAGTTAAATCATTTAGGACTTTATGAATAACATCTGTCATCGCGTGATATTCATTATTTGGATCTCTAGCTGTGATAAGACCAAAATCATTCATAAATCTCATAAGTCTAGGAATATTTTCTTGAGATTTTTTGTCCCAAACAGATGCAGTATGACAACCAGATTGATATGCTCCATCGACAATTGGAGAAATAACAGTAGCTGCCATAGACTCAAGTTCTTGAGAAGTCATAAGACCGGTCGTATCTTGTGATCCCACAATGTTTACTTCAACCCTTACGTCTGACCCTGCGTGTAAAATTTTTCCTGGAGTTGTGCCAACAGCATTTCTGTTGAATATCTTTTCAGCAGCAGTTAAACCCTGCCCTTTGTGAGAAACTTCTTTGGAAGGCGCAAAAACTATTGGCATTTCAATATTTAAGGTTTTTGCAGCAAAGGACTGTAGTTTTTTTCCAAATACTATTGCGTAAGACCCTCCGGCTCTCATAAACTCCATTTTTTGCGGAGTAAATGCAGCTGATACATCACTTACTTCTTTCTCACCTTTAAATAACTTTTTTTTCTTTGTGTTAATTGTAAGTATTGTTCCGGTTTTAACAGAATAGGCTTCCTCTAATATTGGTTCGCCATCATTATTAACAATAGTTTTGCCATTACTATCTTTTTTCTTAACCCAATTTTTAAGATCGAGACCAATACCACCTGTCACATCAACAGTTGTAAGAAAAATTGGAGAAATACCATTTGTTCCCGCTACAACAGGAGCAATGTTAATAAATGGCACATATGGACTTGCTTGTCTTCCGATCCACAATGAAACATTATTTATTCCAGACATTCTAGATGACCCTACACCCATAGTTCCTTTTTCAGCAAGTAACATAACTATTTTGTCAGGATGATTCTTTTGTAAATCTAATAGTTCTTTTTGTTGTTTTGTATTGTGTTCAAACATGCATTTTCCGTGTAGCTCTCTATCTGATCTTGAATGAGCATCACTTCCTGGTGAAAGTAAATCTGTTGATATGTCTCCTACTCCAGCAACATAAGTGACAAGATTAATTTCTTCATCTATTTCAGGAAGTTTAGTAAAGAACTCAGCTTTTGCATAACTCTCTAAAATTTCCTTAGCTAGTACATTATTCTCATTAAACGCTTTTTCTAAACGTTCTGTATCAGCTTCATATAAAAAAACTTGAGTCTTTAAAATATCCGCTGCTTTATTTGCAATAAGTTTTTGATCTCCTAAAGCAAGATCAAGAAGAACTTTTACTGAGGGACCTCCTTTCATGTGAGACAGAAGTTCAAACGCAAATTTTGTACTAATTTCTGCCACATGATGTTCATTTAGTATAATTTCTTGTAAAAATTTAGCTTTTTTTGTAGCAGCTGGAGTTGTTCCAGGAATAGTATTGTAAATAAAGAATTTAAGTGAGTCTTCTCTGTGAATACTATCAGAATCTTTTATTTGTAAGATAATCTCTGAAAGAAGTTCAGCTTCTTCTATAGGTTTTGGACTTAATCCTAAATTTTTTCGTTCTTTTATTTCGGCAAGATAATTTGTGTAATTCATTCTAATATTTTTTTCTTGTGAAAATAATTTCTAAGCTAAAAGAATTATTTGACTAAAATTGAACTAATGCAAATATAGATTAATGTAATAAAAAAACCGAGTTTTTTTGAACTCGGTTTTTATTATATTGTTGTATTTTTAATTTATTCGGAAACTACATTAAAAGGAACTGTAACTTTTACAGATCGATGAAGTCTTACTTCAGCTTCGTATTTACCAAGTTCTTTTATTGTTGTTAGCTTTACAAATCTTTTGTCTACTTCATGACCTAGATCAGATAAAGCATCTGTGAATTGGGCAGAAGTGATTGATCCAAATAATTTTGTGCCCCCTTCAGCAACTTTCGCTTTGATATTTATTTCTAAGGACGGAAGTGCTTCGGCAGTCTTATTCATCAGAGCAATAATTTTAGAATCTTTTTGCTCTTGTTGTCTAAGGTTTTCAGCTAAGACTTTAGTAGCTGATTTAGTTGCAAGAATTGCCTTTCCTGAAGGTATAAGAAAGTTTCTTCCATATCCAGGTTTTACTTTCACAATTTCGTTTTTAAAACCTAGTTTTTCTACATTTTCTAATAAGATAATATCCATTTCTATATTTTTTAAAAGATTATTTTAAATTATCTCCAACAAAAGGAAGAAGAGCAATAGTTCTAGCACGCTTAACTGCAATAGCGAGTCTTCTTTGAAATTTTAGTGAATTACCAGTAATTCTTCTAGGAAGTATTTTACCTTGTTCGTTAAGAAATCTCATTAAAAAATCGGGATCTTTATAATCAATATACTTAATTCCCATTTTTTTAAAACGGCAATATTTATTTTGTTTTCTTTTTTCAATATCTACAGGAGATAGATATCTAATTTCTGTTTTATTACTCATAATTATTCTGCTTTTGCTTTTTCATTTAACTTTTTTCTTCTTCTGTCAGCGTATTCCATAGCAAATTTGTCAAGTCTTATTGTTTGCCATCTGATAACTCTTTCATCTCTTTGAAATTCAACTTCAAAGTTTCCAATAATTGACCCATCAGCTTGAAATTCTATAAGGTAATAAAATCCAGTTTTTTTCTTTTGGATTACATATTTAAGTTTTTTTAGACCCCAATTCTCTTCATGAGATATTGTTGCTTTTTTACTTTTTAAGTAATCAATGAATTTTTTTACCGTTTCCCTTACCTGATCATCAGATAAGACGGGATTCATAATGAAAACGGTTTCGTAATTGTTCATTTTATTAATTTTTATTATTTATTTCGGGCGGCAAATTTAGAAAAACTATACAGAATAAGCAAATATCAATTACATTTTAATTTGAATTGATTTTTTGGTAATTATTTTGCTAGAAATGTTAATTTTGTAATCCAATTTTAGTAACCTGAAATATGAGTGAATTTTTAGTTTCAGCCCGTAAATATCGCCCACAAACTTTTGATCAAGTTGTTGGGCAATCTTCGGTTACTTCTACTTTAAAAAATGCTATAAAATCAAATCAATTAGCTCAATCATTTTTGTTTTGTGGTCCAAGAGGAATTGGAAAGACTACTTGTGCTAGAATATTTGCTAAGGAAATAAATATTTTTAATAGTACTGAAACTATTGATGATTTTTCATTTAATATTTTCGAATTAGATGCTGCTTCAAATAATTCTGTTGATGATATAAGAAATTTAGTTGAACAGGTAAGAGTTCCTCCTCAAATTGGAAAATATAAAGTATATATTATTGACGAGGTACATATGCTATCTCAAGCAGCATTTAATGCTTTTCTTAAAACTCTAGAAGAGCCGCCAATTCATGCAAAGTTTATTTTAGCTACAACAGAAAAGCATAAAATTATTCCTACAATATTATCTAGATGTCAAATTTTTGATTTTAAACGAGTTAATAACGATGATATTGTAAAGAATTTAAAATATGTTGCTGATCAAGAAAATATCACAGTAGATGATGATGCCTTGTTCTTAATTGCTGAAAAATCAGATGGTGCACTAAGGGATTCACTATCTTTATTTGATAGATTGGTTAGTTTTTCTGATAAAAAATTAACATATACAGATGTTGCTAGTCATCTGAATATTCTGGACTATCAATATTATTTTAATGTCACAGAATATCTAATTTCAAATGATATTAGCTCTTTATTTATAATCTTTAATAAAATTATTGATAATGGCTTTGATGGACAGCATTTTATTAATGGATTGTCTGAACATTTACGAACTTTATTATTGTGTCAAAATAAAGAAACTGTTATTCTTTTTTCCGTAAACAAATCGCTACAAGAAAAATATCTTCAACAAGCTGAACTAATGAATATTAAATTTTTAGTTAATGCTTTAAAACTTGCTAATACTTGTGATTTACAGTACAAAGCGAGTAATAATAAAAGATTATTAGTTGAAATATGTTTAATGCAAATTTCATCGTACGGTTTTGACGAAGAACCAAAAAAAAAAAATGAAAAATTTGTAGTAACCAAATCTGATTCTAATATTGTTTACAATAAAACTAAAGAAGTTCTTCCAATTGATCCAATTACCAAAAATGAAGATGAATTACAAGATGAAACTCAAGTAGAAAAAGTTTCAACTTTAATTGATTCAACAGAACTCGCTGAAAGCGATATAACTTCGTCAAGTGTAAAGTCAAAAACTATCTCTATTTTAAGTTCTTTAAATGATGTTGAAGAGAATACTGAAACTAAAAAAGAGATTTATCCCGTTAAATCAGATGATTTTTCTCTTGATTTACTAATGAAAAAATGGAAAGAAATGATTTCTTATTTTAAACATTTAGAAAAATCAAATTTAGCATTAAATCTAAATATTAATTCCCCAGAACTAATTGAGAAAAATATAATTAAAATCATATTAAGTAATTCATCTCAGGTAGAATTAATAGAACAAGAAAAGATTAATATTCTTACCTACCTTAGAAATAGTTTAAATAATGATTTATTAGAATTAGAAACAGAAGTTAAAGAAATTGATAAAAATGATGTTCCTTACACCAATTCAGATAAGTATAAAAAAATGTTTGAAGAAAATAAAAATTTAGCAAAACTTGGGGCGAGATTAGGTCTTGATCCTGATTATTAATTAAAAAAATAATATGTCAACAAAAAATATAATTACAATATTACTAGTCGTATTGGCTGGGGTTTATTTAACTATTAATGCAAAAAAAGAAAATCAGATGATTGAAAACAACTATGAATTTATTGATAATGATCCATTAAATGCTAGAATTTATACTCTTGATAATGGAATGAAAGTATATCTATCTTCATATGATGATGCACCTCGGATTCAAACAAGTATTGCTGTTAAGGCAGGAAGTAAGAATGATCCAGCTGATGCAACTGGATTAGCACATTATTTAGAACATATGTTATTTAAAGGTACAGACAAGTATGGATCTTTAGATTATAAGCAAGAAAAAGTATTGTTAGATAAAATTGAAGCTTTATATGAAGAATATCGCGATATAGAAATGACAGATACAACTAATAGAGATTTGATATGGCAACAAATTGATTCTATTTCAGGTGAAGCTGCAAAGCTATGTATTGCTAATGAATATGATAAAATGTTAAGTGGGATTGGTGCAAAAGGTACAAATGCATATACATCAAACGAAAAAACAGTTTATATTAATGATATCCCTTCAAATCAAATTGAAAAGTGGTTGAAAATTGAGGCTGAAAGGTTTAGAATGCCAGTTTTCAGATTGTTTCACACTGAGCTTGAAACAGTTTACGAAGAAAAAAATAGATCTCTTGATAGTGATGGAAGTAAAATGTTTGAGGGTTTAATGTCTAGCTTATTTCCAAATCACCAATATGGAACACAAACAACTATTGGGACTATTAATCACTTAAAAAATCCATCTCTTAAAGAAATTAGAAAATATTTTAATAAATATTATGTGCCTAACAATATGGCTATATGTATGTCTGGAGATTTTGATTATGATGAGGTTATTACTTTAATTAATAAATATTTTGGTGTTTTTGAAAGGAAAGATGATCCTAAATTTGAAGTTTATAAAGAGGAAGAAATAGTGTCGCCACAAATCACTCATGTCTATGGTCCTGAAGCAGAAAGACTATATGTTGGATTCAGATTGAATGGAGTACATTCCAAAGATGCAAATTTACTGAGAATGGTTGATATGGTTTTAAGCAATACTTCTGCTGGTTTAATTGATATTAATTTAAATCAAGCTCAAAAGTTAGTTGGAGGAGGTTGTTTCCCTTATATGCTGAATGACTATTCTGTTCACGGATTCTACGGAAGTCCAAACACAGGCCAGAACTTAGAAGAAGTAAAAGACCTGCTGTTATCTCAGATTGAAGAAATAAAAAAAGGTAATTTTTCTGAATGGATGTTAGATGCAATTGTATCGGATTTAAAATTAGAACAAATTAAAAAATATGAATCAAACAATGGTAGAACTGAAGATTTTGTAGAAGCTTTTACTTTAAATAAAAGTTGGAAGGAATATCAAAGCGTATTAAATGAGCTTTCAAAAATCACAAAAGAAGATATTATGGATTTTGTTAATCAAAATTATAAGAATAATTATGTGGTTATTTATAAACATTTAGGCGAAGATCCTAATGCAATTACCGTTACTAAGCCACAAATTACACCTGTATCTGTTAACAGGGATGCTCAATCAGAATTTTTATCAAATATTTTAAATGAGGATGTAAAAGATGTTGAGCCAAGATTTATTGATTTTAGTAATGATTTACAACAAGATCTTATTGGTGAAGTCCCTTTGATTTATAAGCAAAACAATGAAAATGAGAGATTTCAAATGAGTTATGTTTTGGATATGGGAACAGACCATAATAAAAAATTAAAAATTGCAGTTGATTACCTTAAATTTTTAGGCACAAAAAATATGTCTGCTAGCCAAAAGCTTGAAGAGTTTTATAAGCTTGGGTGTGATCTTTCAGTAAATACTACTTCTAAATCTACAAAAGTTACTTTAACAGGATTATCTTCTAATTATAAAGCTTCACTAAGCTTGTTAGAAAATATTCTTTCAAATGCAGTAGGTGATGAATTTGCTTTAGAAAGTTTGAAATCTACATATGAAAAACAAAAATCAGATTCCAAGCTCAATAAACAGACTATACTCTTTACTGCAATGACTAATTATGCTAGATATGGTGAAAATTCATCTTTTACTAATAAACTTACCTCAAGTGAAATAAAAGAAGTGACTTCAAAAGAATTATTAGATATTATTCATTCATTGACAAGCAATGAGCATAGAGTTTTATATTATGGTCCCGAAAGAATCGAGGATATTAAAAATCTGATTTCAGAAAATCATAATATTTCTAATCTAAAAGCAATTAATAAGACTAACTTAAATATTGAAAGAGAAATGAATTCTAATCAAATTTACGTTGTTGATTATGATATGAAACAAGCTGAAATTATAATGTATGCAAGAGGGGCAAAGCTTAATAAGGAAAAGTATCCAATTATTAAATTTCATAACGAATATTTTGGAGGCGGAATGAGTTCTATAGTTTTTCAAGATTTGAGAGAGTCTAAAGCATTAGCTTATTCTGTGTATAGTACATATACAATCCCAAAAACGATGGATGATTCTCACTTTCAATTTTCATATATTGGTACACAATCTGATAAATTATCAGAAGCATTGGAGGGGATGTTAGGGCTTTTAACTCAAATGCCTGAAGCCACAGCAAATTTTAAAAACGCAAAAGAAGCAGTCTTACAAAAGATAAGAACAGAAAGAATTACCAAGCAGAAAGTTATAGACTTTTATGAAGCTTCAAGCAAAATAAATATTGATTATGATCAAAGAAAGGATTTGTATGAAAAAGTTGGTTCTTTCAGCATGGAAGATTTAAGAGAATTTCATAATTCTCATGTACAAAATGATAGCTATACATATATGGTTCTTGGAAGTTTAGAAGAATTGGATATGGATGTGCTTAGAACCTATGGTGATGTTAATGTATTAACTCTTGAAGACGTATTTGGTTATTAAAAAATAATAGATTAATGAACTCAAAAATAATATATACAAAGACTGATGAAGCACCAATGCTTGCAACACATTCTCTTTTGCCAATTGTTAAATCTTTCGTTTCTAAGGCTAATGTAGAGATTGAGCTTAAAGATATTTCACTAGCGGGAAGAATTCTTGCTTCATTTTCTCATTGCTTAGACGAGCAACAAAAAGTAGATGATGCATTGACAGAGCTTGGTCTACTTGTTTTAAATCCAAAAGCTAATATCATTAAACTTCCAAATATATCTGCATCA
>CALJFR010000061.1 GCA_938073745.1 uncultured Flavobacteriales bacterium | reverse complement strand
AAAAATGGTAAATCAAAAGTAATTTCATTTTTTGCAAAAAAAGCACGAGGTTCTTTTGCAAGATTTATTGTTGAGCAAAGACCTAATAAAATTGAAGATCTTTTTAATTTTAATGGTTTAGGTTATCAATTTTCTGAAATTACATCTAATAAAGAAGTAATATTTAATCGTTAGTTTTTCATAAGTTATAATCTAGAGTTTCTTTGATTTAGGTTTGTCTTTTTATATATTTACAGAAAAATACATTCTATGAAAAAGATTATCACCTTGGTTTTTTTAATTTTTTGTTTTTCAAATACAGCAAAATCTCAATGTATTGATTCTTCATTAATTAATCCTTTTTGTATATGTCCAATGATATATGCGCCAGTTTGTGCTTGTAATGGATTGGTATATTCGAATAGTTGTTTGGCTCAATGTGATGGTAATACAATAATTGGACCTGTAGACCCAACACTTGTTCCTGGACAGCCTTGTTCATTGTCTGCGTGTGATGTAAATATCATTGGAGATTCAATTGCTTGTAATTATCCCGTTATATTAGAAGCATCTTCTGCTAGTTTAGTTAGTCCTTTTATTTATTCTTGGTGGGATGATTCTGGAGCTATTCTGTCAACTGGTAACTTATTAACTGTTGCTGTTCCTGGTATGTATTACGTTTCTGTTACAGATGCAAATGGCTGTATTGATTCTACAAGTATTAATATGCAGACTATGTCAATGACTATCTATTCAATTCCAAATCCACCAAATATTTGCTTAGGTGATTCTATTTATTTAGTGCATGACACTTCATTTGTTAATACGATTTGGTTAAATTCTCCACAATCTTCAAACCCTGCTACTTTCTATCCAAACCAAGATATAACATATATTGCTGAAGCTATTGATGCTAATGGATGTCAAAGAAAAGGAGAGATATTTGTTGATGTTGATTCTTGTGTTTCAAATATTGTAGATTTGTCTTCAACCTTTAATATTTATCCTAATCCTACTGATAATTATTTAAATCTTCAGAATAATACCAATCATTATTATAGTTTTTATATCTATGATATTACAGGTAAACTTATAAAAGAGAAATATAACCTTAGAAATTTACACACTCTTAATCTTTCATACTTAAAATCAGGATTATACTTTTTAAATATTCATTCTGGAAATAATAATTTCTTCAAAAAAATAATAATTGAATAAGTATGTATTTTATATAATTTTTGTAGCAATTACTATAACTATAACTTCTTGCAAAAAAGATGTTGTTATAATTCCAAACAATAATGCTCCTATTTACAGTGAAATTCCCACTATTTTGTTGGAAAATTATGTAAATAGACTTTATATTGATTTAATTGGTAGAGAACCACTGGACGATGAAATGAGTTCAGATGTACAGTTTCTTAGAGATAATGATGTTTCAATTCAATCAAGAGATTCTCTAATTTTTAAACTACAATTTGATACTAATTTTATTCCTGGTGACTCATCATATAAAATAGCTTATTTTCATCGTATATACGAAATGGTTAAAGTTAGATTAATTGAAGGAGTATCGAATTCTCATATTCAAACTGTAATGAATACAAGATATAATCGCTATGTTAATGATTCACTTGGGGGAAACATGATTAGTGCTCATGAAAACTTAATAAAATACTATAGGTTTAAAGATGTAATAAACTCTGAATCAGAATATTACAATAGCTTAATTAATATTAAGGAAATGCATAAAAGAATGATTAATAATCCAATTTATGATAATATAAATATGAATACCTTTAATTTTGTTAATGCTGCTTTCGATAATTTATTATTTAGATTTCCTACTCAATATGAGTTTAATAATTCATATGCTATGATTGAAGACGAACAACCCTATACAGTTCTTGGGTCCTCAGGTACAAACAAAGAAGATTTTATTAATATTATTTGTAATACACGTGAGTTTTACGAAGGAATTATTCATTGGACTTATTTAACTCTTTTAGCGCGAGTACCAACAACAACAGAATCAGACTTTTTAATGAATGATTTTTATATTTCCTGTGATTTTCTTAAATTACAACGTTATGTTATGCAAACAGATGAATATGCACATTTTTAATAGATTTCTTGTTTTTATTTTTACGATTTTAATTGTCTCATCATGTCAAAAAGATGATGTTGTATATGATATCAATCAATTGCAATCAAGTTCATATAATGCAAATAAGAATAAATTAAAATCAGTTGGTCAATATATTTCAATTGTTTATGCAAATCTCTTCCAACAAGCTTTGTCATCAAATGAGTTAGTTGAAATTACTAGATGTATTGAATCAATCGGAGATAAAGAGGTTGCTCATGAAATTGTATTAAGTAATTTTATGAATAGTCAAGATGTAATCCTTCCTTCTGATTCACTAATGCGTGCTGATCTAGATGTTTTTTTAGAAGAATCATATAGGCGTTTCTTTGTTAGAGATATAACTGAAGCTGAAAGAGAATTTTTTCTTAACTTTTTAAATTCTAATCCTAATGTTAGTTCAGAAATGGTTTACATGTCTTTTGCTTTGTCTAATGAATATCAATTTTATTAAAGTATGAAAAGAAGATCATTTATAAAAAAATCATCACTAGCCTCAGCTGCTGCTATATCAATTCCTTTTATTTTACCTTCTGGAAGATTATTTGCCGCCTCAGGTATGAGAATGGCAGATCATGTTGTGTTAGTCGCTTTTGCTGGTGGGGTGAGACAACAAGAATCTATTCTTCAAAGATATTTAGACGATAGCCAATCCTATCCAAGTGAAGGTAATATTTTATATAATCTTTTTGATGGTTCTGCTCCGACTGACAAAATTGTTTATGGAACAAATAATATAATTAATGGAGATACACCAATACCTCAAATTCTTTCTCAAACTATTCAAAATCAAGGAACTACATTTCGAGAAGTAAATGCTTCTGCAGTTGGTCATTATGCTGGTGTTAATGCAATGTTAACAGGTAATTACATGTATACCCAAGGATTAAGAAATAAGCCAACTATGCCTACTATTTTTGAATATTTAAGACGTCATCAGGGAGAAAAAGCAACTAAAACTTGGTTTATTGGAAATGGAATAGGAAATTCTATTCCTCTTTTGGATTATAGTACTCATGCTGAATATGGAGCATCTTATGGAGCTAATTTTTTAGCTCCTACAATTACTTTTGGAGTGGATGGTGAAAAACATCTTAAAAATGCAAAAGTATATCATCCTGAAGATGAGTTAGATCCAATGTATAAAATGAAGTATTTTTTAGATAATGTATGGTATTCTCAAGGAAAAGCATTACCAAATATTGGAAATACTGAGGAAGAGAAAATTCAAATTAAACAATTTGTGAAAGATATGTTTGATAAAACACAAGCTGGAACAATTGCTCATCCTCCAGTTTCTGATAATGGTGATTTAAGCACAATTGGATATGCTTGCGAGGTTATGCAAAGATTTAAACCAACTTTAACTGTAGTATACTTATCTAGTGTAGATAGTTGTCATAGTAATTTTAGTAGTTATTTAGGAAGTTTGCATAGAGCTGACCACGGTGTAGGTCATTTATGGGATTACATACAAAATAATATTCCACAGATGGCTAATAATACAACTATGATGGTAATCCCTGAACATGGTAGAAATTTAGATTCTAATAATATTGTAGATGGAAATGCATTTTCAGGATACGATCATTCTGATGCTAATAGTAGGCGAATATTTTCCTCTATTGTTGGTCCTGGAATTGATAGTAATTTATCTATTGGAAATGAGAATAATCAAGTTGGTGATATAGTTAATTTAACTCCTACAATTGCAGAAATTCTTGGTTGTAAAGATGATGTGGTAAATTCTGGTTTAGTGGCTTCGAGTAAATCACTTTTTGATTTAATATGATCTATGAAACTAGTATTACCGATTCTATTACTAATTTGTTTCTTTTCTTGTAAAGAGGAAATAAATCCTTTTGATTTTAATTCGAATATTGTTTCAGAAAATGATACTTTATATTTTACAGATCCAACATCTTTCTCTGCTTTACATAATAATATATTTTATCCTACATGCGCTAATTCAGGATGTCATGATGGAACATTTGAACCCGACTTTAGAACTATTGAAAGTGCATATAACTCTTTAGTTTATCATCCTGTTATTAAAAATGATTTAAATAACTCATTTTCTTATCGTGTTGAGCCGGGCAATTCATTAAAATCAGTGTTATATCATAGACTAATTGTTGATATTGATGGAATTTCTGGAATTATGCCGCTTGAATCTGAAGATGACTGGGATAATAACGATGAGACATATATTAGTAATATAAAAGACTGGATAGATGATGGAGCAAAGGACATGTTTGGTAATAATCCTGTTTTGCCGAATGATATTCCTTTAGCTAGAGGAATGGTAGTCTTTAACTCTGGACAAACAACTATTCCAATATCAAGAAGTCCAAATGGCTCAGTATTAGTGCCTAACACTTTAAGTTCAGTGGATTTATGGTTTAGCGTTAGTGATGATGTTTTAACTTCAAATCAATTAACTCATAATAAAATTAAATTTTCTACTAGCTTGTTTAATTTTAATAGTATCACTGCTTACGATTTAAATGTTTTGAATAATCCTATTTCTCAAATCGGTTTTTATTCAACCAATGAGGACTATTTTCACAAATATAATTTTGACTTAACCTCATACAGTATAGGGGATGTTATATACTTTAAAATATATGTTCAAGATAATGTTAACCCAATAACTGAAATCCCTAATAATGGTTCTCCATTTGTTTTAATAAAACATTTCTCTTTAACTATTATTTAACATGAGATCTATTTTTTATTTATTAATTTTTGTATCTGTATTTTTTTCTTCATGCTCTAAAGATGATGATCCAGTAAATTTTAATTTAGGATTAATAGAAGTATTCCCATTAAACATAATAGAATTTCAAGAAAATATTTATGTTAGGTTGTCCTATGAGCATCCTGAGGGATATCTAGGTTTTTCTGACCCTGATTATCTTTCTTTAGAAGTTAAGGATAGTAGATTGTCACAGGCAGATTATTATCATTTAATACCCATTACTCCTCCAAATAACAATTTATCAGTATCTGGAGAATTATTAGTTGAAATTGATTCGCCATTTCTTTTTGGAAATGGTAATACTGAATTAGTAAACTTTTCTATTAGAATTCAAGATCAAAATCTTAGTTGGAGCAATACAATAACTACACCAAATATTAGTGTTAATAGAGAATGAGGGTATTAATAATATTAATATTGTCAATTTTCACATTTTCTACAAGTGCACAATATAGTATGTCTAATCAAACCGTTTATGATTGTGAAGGAACATTAAGTGATAGTGAGGCTAATTCCCAACAAGCAGGTTGGTATGATCATAATGAAAACTTTACATTTACTATTTGTCCCAATGGTGCTTCCTCAATTATTATTGATTTTAGTTTTTTTAATACAGAACCAATAAATGATTATCTTCTTATTTATGATGGTCCTAATACTACATCCCCAATTTTAGCAGGTCCATTTTCTGGAGTGAATACTCCACCGCAAATTACCTCTAATGGTTGCGTAACACTTGTATTTATTTCAGATTTAAATGTTGCTGCCGATGGGTTTAATTTAAGTTGGGAGACTATTATATCTGTTCCTGACCCTCCGCAATTAAGTTTAGCTAATACTCCAAATTGTAGTACAAATGTTATTGAACTTATATTAGATAAAAATATACATTGTGACTCAGTAAATACAGCAAATATTTCTGTTAGTGGACAATTAAATCAAATTGTTAATGCAATACCTCTTGCATGCTTAAATGACTCAACAAATATTATTCAATTAAACCTAACTCCTGGATTGAATGAAAGTGGTACTTATAATATTTTTTTTCAATCTTATTTTAAAGATGTTTGCGATAGTATATGGTCCTTATCATCATCTTTAAGTTTTGATATTTTAGATTGTCCTTTAATTGTTGATATTGTTGCTGATGATGATACTATTTGTTTGGGAGATTGTACTGATTTAAACGCAATAGTAAGCGGGGGTGATGCTTCATCATATAATTTTTCTTGGATTCCAATCTTACCAAATAATTCTGGTCCTCATCAAGTTTGTCCAACTACTACTACTCAGTATATTGTTTCAGTTAGTGATCTTGGACCTGCAAATTCACAATCTGATACCGTAACAGTAGTTGTAGTTCCTCCAACAACAACTCAAGCAGATTTCTCGATATGTAATACAGATGCTTCAGTATCATTAAATGCATCTCCAATTGGAGGTTGGTGGTCTGGAAATAGTATTGTAAATGGTTTAAATCCAATTTTTGATCCGACTGTATTAGCTCCAGGTATTTATTCTATTAATTATGATGTTAATGGTTGTTCTGATAATTTAGAAATTACAGTTCTTGAAATTAGTGCAGGTCCTGATATCTCTGCTTGTATTAATGCTCCAATCTTTAATTTAAATTCATCATTAACTACAGCTGGTGGTTATTGGTCCGGAAATAATATACAAGCTAATGGTGATATTGATGTAGGTCCTTTTAGTACAGTTATAGAGGCTGTTTATACGCTTTCTAATGGATGTTCAGATACTTTGTTAGTAAATGTAGTAAATAACATTTCAATGCCAAATAATCTCTCCTTATGTCAAAATTCAAATGACACTATTTTATATGCCTCACCAGCTGGAGGAACTTGGTCTGCTATTGAAAACAATCCATTAATTCCAAGTTCATGTTTAAATTCAATTGATGATTTTCCATATGTTGAAAGTTTTGAATTAGGACTCTCAAATTGGACAAATGATATTGCAAATGATTTTGATTGGGTAGCAAATACAAATGCAACTCCTTCTAACAATACAGGTCCCTCTTCTGCATATGATTTAAATACATATATATATGTTGAAACTTCAAATTCTAATAATCCATATAAAAATTCTTCTATTATTAGCCCTTGTATTAATATTTCACAATATAATAATCCAATTTTAAATTTTTATTATCATAAATATGGAAATGGAAATAAAAATTCAATTATATCTGTAGATGTTTCTATTAATAATGGTCTTACTTGGCAGCTTGATGTGTGGAATATTATCGGAAATTTGGGAAATCAATGGTATTCTCAATCCATTGATTTAACAAACTTTATTTCTGCTGAGTTAAAAGTAAGATTTAGAGTATTAACTGGACATAATTTTCGCTCAGATATTGCAATTGATAAAGTTTCAATTTTAGGCGGTTCCATATCTAGTGATGGTACTGTTTTGACAGATGTTATTTCCTCAGGCAGTCACACTTTTGAATATTCTATTGAAGGTTGTTCTGATAATGTTACTATTTCTGTTGATCCTATTGATGCAGGAGATGATCTAACTATTTGTCCAACCCAATCATCTTTTAATTTAATTGGCTTGCCTAATGGTGGTATTTGGAATGGAATAAATATTGTAAATCAAAATACTGGTTTGTATGATCCCTCTAATAACCTAGGAATTGATCTTGTAACTTATTCGAATAATCAATGTATTGATACAATTGAAATTAATAATATTGATACTGAGCTTTTTGAAGATACTTTGTTTCTTTGTCATAACTCTTCAGATTTATTTTTAGGTTTAAATGTTCTTAACAGAGAACCATATGATGGTGTTTTTGCTGGAAATGGAATTATAAATGCAAATTTTCCAGGAGTTTTTAGTACATATGTTTCAGGAAGTGGAAACCATTTAGTAACTTATTATGCAAATTCATGTGATGATGATATTATTTTTAGTGTTTATCCAAAACCTATCTTGTTAGATACTTTGATATGCTCAAATTCACCACCTTTTATATTGGATTTAAATGTTACTGGTGGGCAATGGAATGGTTCTGGAATTATTGATAATACTTTAGGTCTTTTTGATCCATCATTAGTTCCTCTAGGAAATCTTTTGCTTGAATATACTTCTGAAAATGGATGTGTTGATTCATTTGAAGTAAATATTATCAATCCTCCTGTTGTTTCATTTAATAGTCTTAATACAAATTATTGTTATGTAGATTCTTTATATGCTGTTAGTACTAGTCCAAGTGGGGGAGTTTTGTCTGGAAATGGTATTGTTAATTTTTCTTTTAATCCCTCAATAGCAGGATCTGGATATCATAATATTTCTTTTACATACGGCTCTGGAAATTGTATTGCGACTGTAGATACCGTATTCTTTGTAAGAGATGAGTTAATGACAACAACATCAGTTTCAGATGATACAATTTGTGCAGGTGAATTATTAACGATAAGTGCTTTCTCAAATGGAGGTATTGGTAATTATGAATTTAACTGGAACAATAATTTGAGTAATAGTTTTTCTCATTTGATTTCTCCAATTCAAACTACAGAATATATTCTTACTGTTTCAGATGGTTGTTCAGACAATACAAGTGATACTTTAAAGATTTTTGTTTTTGACACATTTAATTTAAATTTCTCAACCTCTGAAAAAAAATGTTTTGGAGAAATTGGCTATGCAAAGATTATTTCTAGTTCTAATGATTTACTGTATGAGTGGAATACAAACCCTATTTCTTATGGTGATAGTATAAGCGGTACAGTTGATAGAAATTATACTGTAAAAGCAACAAATACTCTAACAAATTGTATTATTTATGATACCATTAGAATCCAAGGTTACAGTAATTTATCTTCAATTTTTTCTTTAAATGTTAATGATTGTTTATCTATTTTAGATGGGAATATTCAATTAATAGATCTTAGTATTGTTAATTTTAATGAAATTTCTTCAGATAGTTATTGGGATTTAGGTGATGGAACTAAAATTCCTTATGTATATTCCATTAATCCTACACATACATATTCAGATACAGGTCAGTTTCAAGTCAACTTATACTTAATAAATGATGGTGGATGTGTTGATTCTTCTAGCGTAAGTGTTTGTGTTGTAGCTGATAATAAATTTTATATTCCAAATAGTTTTACTCCAGATAATGATAATTGTAATGATGTTTTCTTCATTAAAGCATTGGGATTATTTTCAGATTTTAATATTAAAATCTATGATAGGTGGACATCAACTTTAATATTTGAATCCAACGAAATATTACTTACAAATGGTATGTTAGAGAATTCAAGTTGTGATAATAATACTATAGGTGATTATTATAAATTAGGATCATGGAATGGAAGAATGTCAAATGGGAGAAAAGCACCATTAGGAGCCTATGTTTTTGAAATAAATTATAAAGAAAAAAAGGATTCAGAAATTACAAAATTGCTTGGCTCAATTACCTTGATTAGGTAATTCTTTTTCAGGATCAAGCTCATTGCTTTCGTAAGAAAAATCGTATCTTAATATTTTCCATTTAAATTTATCGTTTTGGCCAAGCAGAATATATTCATCACATCGCTTAATGTTTTTATATATACTCTCATATTCTAAAAAAACATAAAACCCATCGCCTAAACCTTCAACAGTGTTTTCAAATTTACTTGAAGATATTTTTCTGCTTTCAAATATGCCAAATTCAATCATCAATTGATCTATTGCTTTTAGCCAATAAGTCGAGTCTGAGTTTTCTTTAACTTTTTCAGAATATTGATTATATGCCTTACTGTAGTTATTATTATTGATTTGTTTTAACCAAATATTTGCAACTTTTGTAGCATCTTTTATATACTTATCTTTAAATATTTGTCCATTAAGATTATAGACAAAGAGAAATAAAAGGGGTAAAAGAACAAATTTTTTCATTTTATAATTGTAAAAAAGCCATTCACAAAAATATAAAATCGCCTACTCTCAATTGTAATTTTTTAAATAATAATTAATTATTTAATCTCATTTTATCAATTTTTATAGTTTTATTTAGACTTATTAACTTTTTTAACCTAGTATTTTTATTAACTTTCTCTAGTAGAACAAATAAATGATAATTTTTAATTAAGAAAATTTAAAATGTTGATTTACAGCGTTTTATCTTTATTTTTAATTGTTTTTATTTTATATTTTAAAAAATAATATTATAAATCAATAAATCAATAAATTCATATAATAATTAAACTTATTAACAATATATATATTTCTCCTCTAGTAGATTTTGTTTATTTAAGTCAATTAGTTATATTAGTCCATAATTAATTATTAATAAAAACAAATATTATGGCTTTTACACACAACAATTCAAAAGGAACAGAATATCACTTAAACTGTAAAGATGTTACTTTAAAATCTACAGGAAGAGTACAAAGAATTTATTTTTTCTCAAAAGATTCAAGAGATACTGCTTGTGATAAACCTGATGGATATAATGTTAAAGAAAACTCAAGAACTGGTTTACCATTCTTAACTAAAAAATAATATCAATTTGATATTTAATTAAAAGCCCTAGAAATAGGGCTTTTTTTTTTATTATTCCTTAAGCAGAGCAACATAATATAGTAAATAGGCAGCTGCAGCTAATGCGGCAACAACATATGTACTTGCTGCCCATTTAAGCGCATCTTCTGCAAAATTAACTTCTTGTGGAGTGCTTATGTTAGCGCTTTTAAGCCATATTAAAGCCCTTCTGCTTGCATCAAATTCAACTGGAAGGGTAACTAATGTAAAAAGTGTAACAACAGCTTGTAATATCACAAAAACTAAAATTATAGTTGCGAAAGGAAACATTTTTAGGACACCAGCACCAATTAACCCTAGAATCATGATAATATTCATTAATTTACTGCTAAAACTTACCATTGGAACCATTTGTGATCTCATTTGTAGCCATTGATAAGAAGTAGCATGCTGAATCGCATGACCACACTCATGAGCAGCAACTGCTGCTGCTGAAACATGTCTGCCATTATAAACATCCGCACTTAAATTAATAGTTCTGTCTTGGGGGTTGTAATGATCGGTTAATTTACCAGCTACAGAGATTATTCTTACATTATTAATGTTGTGATCTTCAAGCATTTTTTGAGCAATTTCTTTTCCACTTAGCCCCGAGCTAGTAGCTATTTTGCTATATTTCTTAAATTTATTTTTAAGACGGTTACTGACAAATCCACCAACAACCATAAACAGAATCATTATTATCCAAATCATTTTTTTTTTTTTTTTTACAAAATTAGTAAAAATCATATTTTTAGAACAACTTAATTATATTAGTTTTGTTAAAAAATATCTATGAATTTACCCTTAATTCTTATTACAAATGATGATGGTATCCATGCTCCTGGACTGCGTCATTTAATTAAATTAATGAATACTATTGGTAAGGTAGTAGTTGTTGCACCTGATAGTCCTCAGTCTGCTCAAAGTCATGCAATTACAATAAATAAACCGTTCAGATGTAAGAAGGTGAAAATTGATAATGGAAAACAATTAGAATTTTCTTGTAGTGGTACTCCTGTTGATTGTATAAAATTAGCATTATCTAAAATTTTAGATAGAAAACCTGATTTGTGTGTGTCTGGAATTAATCACGGTTCTAATGCGTCAATTAACGTGATATATTCAGGAACAATGGGAGCTGCTATCGAAGCTTCTATTCATAATATTCCATCAATTGGATTTTCTTTGTTAGATCATGATATGAATGCTGCTTTTTCTCATACCGATAACTATATTCTTAGTATAGCTAACAAGCTGCTTAGCTCAAAACTTAATAGATGTTTGAATGTTAATTTTCCTAAGTATAATCTAGAAAGTGATATTAAAGGAATTAAGGTTGCTCATCAATCAAAAGGAAAGTGGATCGAAGAATTTGATGAACGATTAGATCCTTCAGGAAATAAATATTTTTGGTTAACAGGTAAATTTATTAATGAAGACGAATCAGAACAAGCAGATCAAAATATACTGGATAAGAACTTTGTGAGTATTGTTCCAATTCGCCATGACCTAACTTATTTTGATCAAATTAATGATATAGAAAATATTTTTAATGAATAAACAGAACTTAATTGGATTTGTTGTTGGGATTATATCTCCATTTATTGCATTTTCAATTTATGTGCTCTTCATAATGGAACTTGATTTGTTTTATATGATTAATAAAGTTTTAGAAAGTAATAAACTTCCTCATATAATAAGTTTAAGTCTTCTTGTCAATTTATTGATTTTTTTTATGAAAATCAAAACAAATAGAGATGCTGCAGCAAGAGGAATTTTAGGTGCTACAATTCTTTATGGTTTCCTTATTGTTTATTTAAAATTTATTTAATGAAGATTTATCTTATTTCAGGCGAAAAATCAGGAGATCAACATGCTGCTAAGATTGTTAAAGAACTAAAAAAAGATAAAAATGTAGTGATTCGTGGTTGGGGAGGTGATAATTTAAAATCTCAAGGAATGCATTTGCATAGGCATATTGATGAAGTAAGTTATATGGGTTTTTGGGAAGTTTTTAAAAACTTTAAAAAGATTTATAATTTAATAAATGAATGTAAAGATGATATTTTGCAATTTTCTCCAGATCTTGTTTTACTTGTTGATTATCCAGGTTTTAATTTAAGGATTGCTGAATTCGCTCACAAAAATAAAATTTCAACCTACTATTATATTTCTCCTAAAATTTGGGCTTGGAAAAAAAGTAGAATTAATAAAATCAGAAAATATGTTAATCGCATGTTTGTGATTTTTCCATTTGAACAAGAATATTATAAAGATTTTAATTTGAATGTAGAATATTTAGGCAATCCTGTATTTGAGGATATTGATAGTAAGAAATTTAATTTTGATTATAATAAAAAACCTGTTATTTCTTTATTTCCAGGTAGTAGAGAACAGGAAATCTCATTAGTTCTACCTGTAATGCTTGAAGTTGTTAAATTTTTTCCTGACTATAATTTTGTAATTTCTGCTACTGATAGTTTTAATATTGATTATTACAATACATACATTGATAAATATGAAAATGTTGATTTGATTTATGGTAAATCTCTTGAAATTTTATCTGTTTCTAAAGCTGCTTTAGTTACTTCAGGAACTGCAACTTTAGAAACCGCATTAATGAATGTGCCACAAATAGTTTGTTATAAAACATCGAATCCTTCCTACTTAATTGCAAAATATTTAGTAAAAATTAAATACATCAGTCTAGTTAATATCTTATTGGATAAAGAATCAGTAGTGGAACTGATACAATCTAAATTAACAGTGGATAACTTAAGAAAAAATTTAGATCATATACTAAAAGATGAAAATATAAAAGAAATTAAATCTGACTACAAAACACTTAAAAGTCTTTTAAGTACTAAACAAAAAGTCTCTGAAGCGATTGCTAAAGAAATTTTCAGCATTAAGAATTCATAACTTTATTTGTAATTTTTATAATATCTTCTTCATACTTGATGGCTTTATTTAAAATTTCATTTCCATCAAATTCAATTTTATTTATAAAGTCCTTGTCATCATAATCTAAACAATTAATTTTTACATTTAAGAAAGCACCCCTTATAGCTGTTCTTGTACATAAACCAGCAACACATGCATCAGTTATTGAATTTGGATTACCTATTTCTGCCATTCTCTTTATTACATCCATCAATAACAATCCAATTTCCATAACTTTAAATGGTGTTAAAATTGCATTTTTTGTTGCTTTCTGAATAGCTATATTTCTATTATTAATATCTTCTTTATTTTCTTTTGGAAGTTTAAAAGATTCCATTATTTGATTAAATGCATTTGTATCTTCGTCAACTAATAATAGAAGCTGTTCTTGAAATTCAAATCCTTTTTCTGCCCATTGTGAAAATTCTTCCCATCTCTCGTCCCATCCTCGTTTATTTGCAGATAGGTTTGCAACCATAGTAGCTAATGCTGCACCCATAGCACCACAATAAGCTGATATTGATCCACCTCCAGGAGCGGGAGATTCACTAGCTGTTTGAAAGGAAAAATCTTTTAATGATAAATCTATTAACTTGTCATTAGTATTATCCTCTATCATAAATTCAATTATTCTTTCCTCCATCTTAAATGGAGATAATTCATTTAGGCCTAGTGATTTAATGGCAATATTTATAATTTCTTTTTCACTAATACCTATTGATCTTTTTTGTTTTAGTAAAAAAAACTTTCCTGCATCAACAAGTACTTTTTTAGGAACAAGTCCTATTAGTTCAGATCCGGTTACTCTTAATCCTCTTGAGCTTGCTTTTTCACAAGTTTTGTCAAAAACTTCATGTAGTGGAGAGGATTTAATATCAGTTAAATTATATGAAATCTGTGCAATTCCATATTCTTTAATGTACCAACCAATTCCTTTAACAGATTTAAATATTCCAGGTGTTCTTAGTGGGTTTCCTTCATTATCTTTTATGATTTTTCCTGATAATACATTTCCTTCTCTTTTAATCCTTCCAGCTTCTCTTATGTCAAATGCAACTGCATTAGCTTTTCTTGTTGAAGTAGTATTAAGATTGATATTGTAAGCTACTAGAAAGTCTCTTGCTGAAATTGCAGTAGCACCAGATTTTTTTATTGAATCTGTAAATTTAGAAGGACCAAAATCTGGTTTCCAGTTTTTATGTACTATTTTTTTCTCTAAACCTTCATATTCTCCAGATCTGCAGTTTGCGAGATTTTTTCTTTCTTCTGAAAAAGCTGCATTTTCATAACAATATATAGGAATGTTTAATTCATCTCCTACTTTTTTGGCTAAAATATGAGCCCATTTGACTACATCTTCCATAGATATGTTTGAAATTGGAACTAATGGACATACATCAGTTGCACCCATTCTTGGATGTTCACCTTTGTGTTCACTCATATCAATTAAGTTTTTTGCCTTTTTTATTAATAGAAATGCAGCTTCCACAACTTCTTTTGGTTCACCAACAAATGTTATAACCGTTCTGTTAGTTGCCTTTCCTGGGTCGACATTAAGCAGTTTAACACCTTTAACTGTTTCAACAACATTTGCTATTTCATTTATTTTTTTTATATCTATTCCCTCTGAAATATTTGGGACACATTCTATTAACTGTTTCATTTCTTTTAATTTGATTAACAAAGATAATATTCTATTTGTTATCAATTGAAATAATCTATTTTTGTAACAATGAATAATGACAATAATATTGACCTTGAAAATGGTATAGTTTTACCTGTAATGGAATCATTTTTAACTATTCAAGGCGAGGGTTATTTTTCAGGAAAATCTTCATATTTTTTAAGAATAGGAGGATGTGATGTTGGTTGTCACTGGTGTGATGTAAAAGAAAGTTGGGACCCTAATTTACATCCTTTAATTAGTGTAGATTATATAATTCAATCAATTATTGAAACTAAGGTGAAAACTGTTGTTATCACTGGAGGTGAGCCTTTGATGTGGGATATGGAATATATAACCAAAAAATTACTTGAAAAAAATATACAAGTTCATCTTGAGACATCTGGAGCATACCCCTTATCTGGATCATTTAATTGGATTTGCTTATCACCCAAAAAGACAATGAAGCCATTGAATAATATCTATAGTTTAACTGATGAACTAAAGGTTATAATATCTAATAAAAATGATTTTAAATGGGCTGTTAAACACAAAGAAAATGTCAAACCATCTTGCAAATTGTATCTTCAGCCTGAGTGGAGTAAAAAAGATTCAATTTTACCTGTTATCATTGATTTTGTAACAAAAAATCCTGAATGGACTATATCTCTACAGGCGCATAAATATATGAATATTCCATAATGAGGTTTTTTTTAATAATTTATATTTTTCTATTTAGTAGTTCTTTATATTGTCAAAAAAAAGACTTTAAAAACTATGATAAAGCATTTAAATATTTCAAGAAGAATAATTTAGATAAATCAAAAGATATCTTAATTAAAATAATTGAAAAGAACAACAGTTGGGATAAACCTTATCTTTTGCTTTCAAATATTTATTTTATTGAAGATGATATTTTTAAATCTTCAGAATTATTGCTTGAAATTTATGACGTCAATAATATTGATGATTATGAAGGTATAGAAAAAGTTGCAAATAATTTTTATAAAAAAGGTTTTTATTCTGAAGCTCTTTATTATTATAATGCAGTTTGTAAGCTTGATTCTTCTTTTTGTAATAGTAAAATTAAACGTTTTATTAAAAGCTGTAAATTTTCTATAAATTCAATCAATAATCCTGTAGTTTTTAACCCAGTAAATCTTGGAGGGAACATAAACTCTAATATGTCAGAAATTGGTCCTACAATAAGTTCCGATGATAATAAAATTATTTTTACTAGAAGGGTAGAAGATGGTGATTCTAAACCACAAGAAGATTTTTATTATTCAAATAAAGTTAAGGGTGAATGGCAAAAAGCACTTCCATTTCCATCACCACTTAATACTTCTGGCAATGAAGGAGCATTATCATTTTCTAGTGATCAAAGTTTATTAATATATACTGCTTGCAACAGAAGTGATGGTTTTGGAAGTTGTGATCTTTATTATGGATATAATGATATTAATAATTTAAATTTTGTAAATCTAGGAAAAGATATTAATTCTAAATATTGGGATTCTCAAGCTTGCTTTTCTTCTGATAGAAATTATATTTATTTTGTAAGTAATCGCCCTGGAGGATATGGTGGTACAGATATTTGGATTTCTAAAATCAATAATGATGGTTTTTCTAGACCAGTTAATGCAGGTCCTGAAATTAACACTGATAAGGATGAAATGTCACCATATATTCATCCAGATAATTTAAATTTATACTTCGCTTCAAATGGTCATGTTGGTTTAGGTGACTTTGATTTATTTCTTTCAAAAAGAAATGATGTAAATGATAGTTGGAATTCTCCTGTTAATCTTGGTTACCCAATTAATAATCATTTAAATCAAAACTCATTAGTTGTTTCTTCTAATGGTATTACTGCCTACTATGCTTCAACAAATGACGGATATGGATTAGATGATATTTTTTATTTTGATTTACCTGAAATTTTTAAAGCTAATAAGCTAAATCAAATTGAACTAGAAATTATACAATCAAGAGCAGGTGAGGAGATAATCTTAAAAAATGTACTTTTTTCTACTAATTCCTATGATTTAATAAGTGATTCTTTATTCGAGCTTGATCAGCTAGCTGAGTATATTATTAAGTATAACATTAACATATTAGTTGAGGGTCATACAGATTCAATTGGTAATTCTAATTCTAATCTCTTATTATCTAAAAATAGAGCTCAATCAGTTTATGATTATTTAGTATCAAAATCTGTTAAAAATGACCAGATTTCTTTCAAAGGTTTTGGGGATAAAGTTCCAATCTCTACAAATAATACTGAGTTAGGCCGTTCTCTAAATAGAAGGACTTCTTTTAGAGTTGTTGATTAAATATTCCATTTCTTTCAGGTTTTTCTTTTATTTTCCAATTAAAACCTTTGAGATATTTTTTTTCTTCTATTATATCTTCTAATGGAGTGGTAATTGAGTATGGTGATTTTTTATAGTTGATATTATCTATTCTATTTTTTTTGAATGATAAATAAATATTTGATGATTCAATATAATTCATGCCAATAATTTCTTTGTTTTCTTTAATAAAATAGATGCTTTGTCCATTACCTAATACATCTATGTTTTTTAGCTTATTTTCTAAGAAATCTCCCTGCATGTATTTTCCTTTTATTTGATTATATAGAGAAGAGTCTTGCTCTGAAATAATAATAGGATTTGAAATTAAAAATAACTTCTTAATTGTTTTACCATAATAATTAATGCTCATACTATCTGCAGATATCTGATACTCATCAATCCATAATAATGGTTTCTCGTACATGTTTATCAAAGAATCTGAAATTGAAAATGTAAGTGAATCACATTTGCCTTTAATCTCATTATTTAAAATTTCAACATTATTAAAAGCACATAAAGTCTCTTTATTTAATATTTCTTGATTATGAAATTCATTTGCTTTTATAAATAGAGTATCTTCTTTAGAAACTAAATTTAGTAATGGGTTTTTGTCAAAAATCATTTTTTTCTCAACTCCTGTATATTTAGCATTATTACTTTCAATAAAAAAATTATTAATGGAATCTACTAGTAAGACATTATTTTTTGCTTTTAGATTATTATTTTTTTTGTCAAAAAATAAACTATCGGCAAATAATATATATTTTTCTGTTTTTAAAGCTGTGTTTTTGAAAAACTCTGCTCTATTTTCTTTTTCATATAAGTTGGCCTTTTCGCAAAAAACAACTTTGTTATCAAAATATATCTTTGATGGTCCATTTAATATAGTTATTTGATTCTTTTCTTCAGATTTTAGGTTGTTAGTTATTATATGATAATTATTATTATGATAGTTTACTGAGTCATTAAATTGATATGTTCTTTCTATAGTGTTATAGATGCCTTTTTTTGCTGATATTTTTTGATTTCCTTTTGAAATTTCACTTAATGAATTAAAACTAATTATTTTTTTTTGAAGATTATAAATTAGTCTTTGGGAATTTAAAATATTTTCTTTGTTAATAAAAATAACATTTTTTGAAATTATTGCAATTTTATTTTCTCCATCATAATTTAGTATATCTCCGCTAATATTAATACTGTCACCTTTTTTAACTTTTACATTTTCATAAGCGATAATCTTCTCTTTTTCTGAAAAATAATGAGCAGAATCACAAAACATTTCAGTTTGATCGTGAGTTATATTAACATTTCCAATCAGACGCCAATAATCTGGGTGTGATTTATTATTAACGTAAGTGAAATCTGCATTTATTATTTCTATTTTCTTCTGATTTTTTTGAGCAAAAGAAACAGAACTTATAAGTAGTGAAAAAATTATAAGATTTAAGTGTTTCAAGTTTATCTAAAAAATGTTTGTTTCCGATCTGGCCCTACAGAAATGATTTTGATAGGTACATCAAGATGATTTTCAAGATATTTAATATAATTATGAACTTGAATTGGGGCTTCCTCAAGATTGTTAATCTTCATAAGATTTTTTTTCCAGCCATCTATTTCATCATAGACAGGAGTTAAGTTTTCATTATCTTCAAAAGGTAGATAATCTATCTTTTCATTATTTGAATTTAAATAATGAGTACAAACCTTTATTTTATTTATTCCAGAAAGGACGTCAGATTTCATCATCATTAATTGTGTTACCCCATTAATATCTATTGCATATTTTAAAGCTGGTAAATCTATCCAGCCACATCTTCTTGCTCTTCCAGTTGTAGCACCAAATTCATTTCCTACTCTGCCAAGATGTTCTCCAACTTCATCATAAAGTTCAGTAGGGAAAGGTCCACTTCCAACTCTTGTACAGTATGCCTTGAAGATTCCAAAAACATCAGTTATTTGATTTGGAGCTACACCTAAACCTGTACAGGCTCCGGCAGTTATTGTATTTGAAGAAGTTACAAAAGGGTAGGAGCCAAAATCAATATCTAATAATGTGCCTTGAGCTCCTTCAGCTAATAATTTTTTCCCATTTTTCAATGCCTCATGAATATAGTGTTCACTGTCAATATGATTGAATTTTTTGAGAGTATCTAAACTTTTAAACCAAATTGATTCTAATTCTTCTAAATTGTATTCAAAATCATAAAACTTTAAAAGTTCTATATGTTTATTTTTTAGTTTTTCATATTTTTCATTAAAATTACTAGTATTAACATCGCCAACTCTTAATCCATTTCTACCGGTCTTATCCATATATGTAGGTCCTATTCCTTTGAGAGTTGATCCAATCTTATTTTTTCCTTTTGCTTTTTCAGATGCCGCATCTAATAGTTTATGAGTGGGTAGAATAAGATGAGCTTTTTTTGAAATTAATAGTTCAGATATGTCAAAATTTAATTTATTGATTGAATTAATTTCATTTTCAAAAATTACTGGGTCAATAACAACACCATTTCCAATAAGATTAGTTATTCCTTTATGAAAGATTCCTGAAGGAATAGTATGTAAAACATGTTTAATTCCATCAAATTCTAGTGTATGTCCTGCATTTGGACCTCCTTGAAATCGAGCAATAATATCATAGTTTTTAGTTAAAACATCAACAATTTTTCCTTTTCCTTCATCTCCCCATTGAAGACCTAACAATACATCAACTTTCATCTATTTATTTTTTAATACAGTTTTTTTCATCAAGACATCTTCCATATAAATTAAGAGAATGTCTAGAAATTTTAAATTTCATATTATCTTCAATAAAACTCATTATTCCTTGCAATCTTGGGTCACAAAATTCAATAACTTTATCACAATTTGTACAAATTAAATGATCATGTTGTTTGTTTGAATAAGACTTTTCAAATTGTGCATGTGATTTTCCAAATTGATGTTTTCTGACAAGATTTGAGTCCAAAAGAAGCTCTATTGTATTGTAAAGAGTAGCCCTACTTACTCGGTATTTTTTATTTTTCATCATGATATACAATGTTTCAATATCAAAATGTCCCTCATACTCATAAATCTCATTTAGTATAGCATATCTCTCCGGAGTTTTACGTTGATTGTTTTTTATTAAGTAATCAGTGAAAACTTTAGTTACTTCATTAATTGTTTTATGTTGTTGAGTCATAATTTTAATAAAAAATAAAAATAAATTAAAAACATTATTTTATTGAATATTTTGAAACATTTATACCTTAATATTTCTACTATGTTTATAAGTTCTTGAAATTTTAACTATACCTTCAATTTTCTCTAACTTTTTAGTTATTTCGCTTAAGAACGTTTCATTGTGTACTTTTAGTGTGATTTCTCCTTCAAATACACCATCATTAGTATAAATATTTATTGCTTTTATATCTACATGTAATTGCTTAGATATTATTTGAGTAACTTTATTAACAAGTCCAACACTATCTATTCCACTAAGTTTTAAATTTGCTGTAAAATCAAGATTTTCTTTCGTTGTCCATTTTGCTTTTAAAATTCTATACGCATAATTAGCCCTTAACTCAATAGCATTTGGACAATCTTCTCTGTGAACCTTTAGTCCATCTATAATAGAGAGAAAACCAAAAATATTGTCACCTGGAATTGCATTACAGCATTTTGAAATTTTATAATCTAGTATTTCATCATCTTCATTAAATACTATTAAGTTATTTATAATAGGTTTTTTACTTAAATATTTTGAGCTGTAAATTCTATTTTTTATGTTTTGATACCATCCAGAATTCTTTAAATTAACAAATTCTTTTAATTCTTTATTAGAAATTTGACCATTTCCAAATCTAAAAAATAATTCTTGTGAGCTAGTAGATTTAAAAAATTTAATAAGTTGATTTTCAGTGTCTCGACTTAGTTTTGTTCTTAGGTGTCTTAATTTTCTTTCAGCTAGTTCTTTTCCTTTTTCTGCAATAACTTTTTCTTCTCTTTTTAATGCACTTTTTATTCTAGTTCTTGCATGTGATGTTACTACAAATCTAAGCCAGTCTTTTCTAGGGTGTTGTTTTCTAGAAGTTATAATTTCTACTTGATCTCCACTTGAAAGTTCATGGCTTAGTGCTACTAACTTTCCATTAACTTTTACACCTAAACAAGTCATCCCAATTTGTGTATGTATTTCAAAAGCAAAGTCTAATGCAGTTGCTCCTTTTGGTAGGGTTTTTAAATCGCCTTTTGGTGTGAAAACAAATATTTCACCTGAATATAAGTTAAGTTTAAAATCATCAATAAAATCAATAGCATTTGATTCGGGATTCTCTAATAGACTACTGATTTTATTAATCCATAAATCAAGACTACTGGATTTTTCGTCTTGATTTTTATAATGCCAATGCGCTGCATATCCTCTTTCGGCTATTTCGTCCATTCTTTTACTTCTTATTTGAACTTCTACCCACTTACCATCCTCACCCATTACAGTTGTATGTAATGATTCATATCCATTAACTTTTGGAGTAGAAATCCAATCTCTTAATCTATCTGGATTTGGTTTGTAAAAATCTGTAACTATTGAGTAAATTTTCCAACAATCAGATTTTTCATTTTGATAACTACTTTCAACAATTATTCTAATAGCAAACTTGTCAAAGATATTATCAAAGGTTACGCCTTTGTGAAGAATTTTTTCTCTAATAGAGTAAATAGATTTAGGCCTGCCTTTAATTGTAGTTTTAAGACCTTCCTTTTTTAAAACTGTTTTTATTGGCTGAGAGAATTTATTTATGTACTTATTTCTACTCAACTTTGTTTCATTTAATTTTATTGATATTGCTTTGTATATTTCAGGTTTGGTAAACTTGAGACCTAAATCTTCTAATTCAGTTTTAATAGGGTACAGGCCCAATCTATGAGCTAAAGGAGCGTATAAATAGAGAGTTTCTGAAGCAATTTTCAGCTTTTGTTGTTTAGACATCGCGTCTAAAGTTCTCATGTTATGAAGTCTATCTGCAAGCTTTATTAATATAACTCTTACATCGTCAGATAATGTAAGTAACATTTTTCTAAAATTTTCTGCTTGTAATGAAACTTTTTGATCAAAAACATCTGAGATTTTAGTAAGTCCATTTATTATAGTAGCTATTTTTTTTCCAAATAACTTTTCTATATCTTCAATTGTATAGTCAGTGTCTTCAACAATATCATGAAGTAAAGCACAAATAATTGATGTTGTTCCTAGACCTATTTCTTTTGCACATATACTAGCAACAGCAATTGGATGTAGAATATATGGTTCGCCAGATTTTCTTCTTATGTTTTCATGTCCTTTAACTGCAAGATTAAAGGCTTTTCGAATTTCTTTTTTATCTTCTTTGGTAGTTTTTTCATTACAAGCTCTTAGAAGAGCTCTGTAACGGTTTATGATTTCCTTTTTTTCATTTTCTAAATTTAAAGGATCCATTTTTTAGTATGCAAAGATTTTGTAATTGTTCATTAATTTATTTACTTGACTTTTAATTTCTTTAATCTTAATTAAATTATCATAATTCAAAATAACTTGATCAATAAATTCAACAATTTGTGGAATTGTATTTTCTTTTACACCTCTAGTAGTTATTGCTGGAGTCCCAAATCTAATACCAGAAGTTACAAATGGAGATTTTGTGTCAAACGGAACCATGTTTTTATTTGCAGTAATATCAGCCTGAACAAGTGAATTTTCAGCTTGTTTACCGCTTATATTTTTAGATGTAAGATCAATCAACATACAATGGTTGTCAGTTCCTCCAGAAATTATATCATACCCTTTTTTTGTTAAGCAATCAGCCATAATTTTAGCATTAAGTGTTACTTGTTTAGAATAATCAATAAATGATGTGTCTAAAGCTTCACCAAAAGCTATTGCTTTAGCAGCAATTATATGCTCTAACGGACCTCCTTGAGATCCAGGGAAAACTCCAGAATTAAGTAATGTAGACATCATTTTATTCTCTCCTTTTAAATTTTTGTGACCAAAAGGATTCTCAAAATCTTTTCCCATCATTATCATGCCTCCTCTAGGACCTCTCAAAGTTTTGTGAGTTGTTGTTGTTAGTATATGGCAATAATTTGCTGGATTGTTAAGTAGTCCTGCTGCTATTAATCCTGCTGGATGCGCAATGTCAGCGAGTAAGATTGCGCCAACTTTATCAGCTACTTCTCTAAATTTTTTATAATCCCAGTCTCTAGAATAAGCTGAACCGCCACAAATAATCATTTTAGGTTTTTCTTTTTTGGCAACCTCTTCTAACATATTATAGTCTATTAAGCCTGTCTGCTTATTTACATTGTAAAATGAGGTCTTATACAGTTTGCCAGAAAAATTTACAGGTGATCCATGAGTAAGATGACCTCCGTGAGCTAAATTAAATCCTAATATTTTATCACCAGCATTTAAACATGCTAACATAACTGCAGAATTAGCTTGTGAACCTGAGTGAGGCTGAACATTTACATATTCAACTCCAAATAATTTTTTTGCTCTGTCAATTGCAATTTGTTCGACTTGGTCAACTATCTCGCAACCTCCATAATACCTTTTGTTGGGGTAACCTTCTGCATATTTGTTCGTTAAACAAGATCCTGCAGCATTCATTACATTGTTACTAACAAAATTCTCTGATGCAATAAGTTCAATTCCATTTCTTTGTCTTAAGTCTTCTTCTTTTATCAAGTTAAATATTTGATGGTCACTTTTCATTATTGTTTTTTTTTAATTTCGTAGCTAAGAACAAATATAGATTTTTTATGAATAGACTTACTGAACTTTTTAAAATAAAATATCCGATTATTCAAGGAGGAATGATTTGGTGTAGCGGCTGGAGATTAGCTAGTGCAGTTAGCAACAATGGAGGTCTTGGATTATTAGGCTCAGGCTCTATGTATCCAGATGTTTTAAGGTACCATATTAAAAAATGTAAGGAATCTACCAATAACCCATTTGGAGTAAATATTCCATTGTTATACCCAAACGTTAAAGATCACATTAATATAATTATTGAGGAAAAGGTGAAGATTGTATTTACTTCAGCTGGTAACCCAATAAATTATACCCAATATTTAAAAGATCATGGAATTACTGTAGTCCATGTTGTTGCTAATCAAAAATTTGCTCTTAAATGTATTGATGCAGGAGTTGATGCTATTGTAGCCGAAGGTTTTGAAGCCGGAGGGCACAATGGTATTGATGAAATTACAACTATGTGTCTAATACCTCAAATAAGATCTATAATTGACATTCCTTTGATAGCAGCTGGTGGAATTGGTTCTGGTGGTGCAATATTAGCTGCAATGTGCTTGGGAGCTGATGGAGTTCAAATTGGAAGTCTCTTTGCTGCAAGCAAGGAATCTTCTGCTCATGAAAATTTTAAAAATAAAATTGTTGATTTAACAGATACTGATACACAATTGACCCTTAAAGAAATTACACCTGTCAGATTAATTAAAAATGAGTTTTATGATTTAATTCAAAATGCATATAAATCTAACGCAAGTAAAGAAGAATTAACTAATTTACTATCAAAGGGAAGATCAAAGAGAGGAATGTTTGAAGGTGATTTAAAAAATGGTGAATTAGAAATTGGGCAAATATCTGCTTCAATAAAAGATGTTATTTCTGTTAAAGAGATAATGAATAATTTATGGAACGATTTTAATTTAAAAAAAAGACAACTAATAAGTCTTTAGTGTTTTGAATCTGTAAGATTAATAAATTACAGATAATTATTAAATTTTTTTATTTGTAAATTTGTTAAATATTATATGAAAAAAATTTTTCTATTTCTTGCCTTAGTATTGTTTTCCATTAATTCTTTTTCTTCCCATTTAATGGGAGGTGAAATTACTTGGAAATGTTTAAAGTCTGGTCCAGATATTGGGAAGTATGTCTTTACAATGAAGGTTTATAGAGACTGCTCTGGAATTACAGTTTCTACTCTTACTCAAGTTATTCAAGTTTGGAATCATCCTACTGTCATCGGTATTGATGTTGATTTTGTTCTTCAACAAGATGTGTCTCCTATATGTGATCCGATAGCAAGTGGTAATAATCAGTTAAGTTGTGCTGGCGGAGATCCTGGATCCGTTGAGGAGTATATATTTGAATCACAACCTGTTCAACTGCCTGGAATTCCTCCAAATACAGGATGGCAATTTACTTGGGATAATTGCTGTAGAAATGCTGCTATAACAAACATTACTAATCCTTCATCTGCTGGTTTTACTTTAAGAGCTTCAATGTATCCATTTGTAGATCCTACAACTGGAATTCCAACTCCCGCTGATCCATGTTTTGATTCATCTCCTGAATTTAAAGAACAACCAAAAACAATTTTATGTACTGGTTTCCCTTTTTCTTACAGTCACAATGCATTTGATGAAGAGTTAGATGAATTAATTTATTCATGGGGTGAGCCTTTAGATGATTTTCTTTCTACATATAACCCACCCGTAGATCCTCCTGTACTAACTTTTAATGCTCCCTATACAGTTTCATCACCTCTTCCTGGAGCACCAACTCTAGATGCTGCAACAGGTGAGGTTTCATATAATGCAAATATTTCTGGAAACTTTGTTACTTGTATAAAAGTACAATCGTGGAAATGTAATCAATTAGTAGCTGAAGTATATAGAGAAGTACAAGTTGTTTTAATATCTTGCCCTACTTTACCAGCATCTCCAATTCCTAATAGCCCTCCTGAAGTATCTCAACCATTTATTGATTCTATTACAGGTTTACCTTCTTATGATACAACTGTTTATGCTGGTTCTTTAGTTGAATTTGCTATAGATGGAATAGATGCCGATTTATATAATGGATTAACCCCTCAAGAATTAGTTATGGAAGTTTCTGGAGGACAGTTTGCTGATGATTTTCTTACTACATCAAATTGTTTAAATCCACCTTGTGCTACATTCAATAATGCAGCAGGTGTCCCAGCTCCATTTAGTAATTTTGGTACCGTTTCTGGAATTTTTCGTTGGCAAACTTCATGTAATCATATTGCAGCTAATATAGGTTGCGGACAAACTTCCAATGTATTTACATTTTTAGTTAAAGTGTATGATGATTTCTGTCCTGCTAATGGAATAAAATTTGCTACAGTTAAAGTAACAGTGTTGCCATTACCTATTGATATATCTCCTGATATAAGATGTATTTCAGTTCAAGAGAGTGGAGAAGTTAAAATTTCATGGCAACATATTGCTTCTGCTCCACAAAGTACTGTTTATTCACTATACCATTCAACTAATAAAAATGGTCCTTTTTCATTTGTAGATAGTATATATTTTCCTGATAGTACATATATGCATTCTAATGTTGATGGAAATCAAGAATCACATTTTTATTATTTAACATCATTATCATCTTGTGCTGATGAATCCGCACCATCTGACACATTACAATCTATTCTGTTGGATGTTGTTGCAATTAATTCTGATACTGAAGCAGATATGAATTGGAATTTTCTACGTCAACCAAATTTACCAACATCTTCAAATACTTTTGACATTAACGCATTAGATGGAAATCAAGTTTGGCAAAATACTGCAAATACTATTAGTAATAACTATGTCTTTCCTGCTCAAACTTGTAATTCTCTTCAACAATTATACGTTAGTTTGTCAGATGCTAGTGGTTGTGTTTCAAATTCATCAATTAATGGTGCTGTATTAAAAGATACCATTAGCCCCAATAAACCAATAATTAAAGATGTTTCTGTAAATTCAAATGGTAAATCTGTAATTTCTTGGTCATCTACTTCTACTGATGTAGATGTTTATGCTATTTATTTACTTGATGAGTTTGGAGCTTGGATAACTATTGATTCTGTTTATGGATTTAATAACACATCATATGTTTTTAATTCATCCAATGCCATCAACAATTTTGAGACATTTAGTGTCAGATCATTAGACAGTTGTGGTAATGCAAGTTCAAGAAGTGTTATGCATAATTCTATGAATATTATATCTAAGGTTAATATTTGTGATTTATCTATTAACTTTAGCTGGAATGAATATATAAATTTTAAAGATGATTTAAGTCATTATAAGCTTTTTCTTGATATAACAGATCTTAATGGAAATACTGTAAAAGATTCCGTAAGAATTACTGGTAATTTAAATTATACGATAAATAATATTTTAGAAGGACACAACTATTATTTTTATATATCTGCTTATAATGGTGATTCTACGATGGTAGCTATTTCTGATCAAATTAATCATTTAATTTCTCTTCCTGGACAACCAAAATATAATTATATAGATTATGTGACTGTAAATCAAGATAATAATAGCGTTGAGATAAGCTGTTTGATTGATAATGATGCAATAATTAATAAGTATTTAGTATATAGATCATTAGAAAATAATTCTGTTTTTAATGAGATTGGTAGTGTTCCCTTTAACAATTCTAATATTTCATTTATTGATTATAGTGCATCTCCACAAAATTATTATTATCAGTATCAAGTATATCCCGTTGATACTTGCGGAAATATTTTACAGGCACCAACAGTATTTCAAGTAAATCAAGATACTTCATTTGGGCAAACTATTTTTTTAAATTCAGAAATTAATTTAGATTATGGTAATGATCCTCTCTATTTTGAACAATATACCAACACACTCACTTTTAATGAATATGAAAATTGGTTAGGAGGAGTTGTTGAATATCAATTATACAGATCTGTAAATAGAGAAGATTTTGATGTATTGCCCATTTATGTTTTTGATAGAATTAATAATCCAAACGAAGAATTGAAATTTATTGATATAGTAACTGATTTTGGTGATGGTAATGGTCGTTTTTGTTATTATATAAAAGCAATTGAAGGTAATAATAATCCTTATGGATCCGTTACTAACGGAAGTTATTCTAATATATCATGCGTTTCTCAAACTCCAATTCTTTTTGTTCCTTCTTCATTTAGTCCTAATGGTGATTTTCACAATGAGATATTTAAACCAATAACTAATTTTGTTTCTGAAATTGGATATGAATTTTCAATTTATTCAAGATCAGGTGAATTATTATTCAAAACAAATGATCCTTCAAAGGGATGGGATGGTACATATTTAGGTAGTTATGCTAAAAATGACAACTATGTTTATCATGTTTCATATTTTAATGGAGTTGGAGATCTAACTGAAAAAGTTGAGGTTTTTACACTTATTCGTTAAAAAATAGACTTTTTAGCAAATTTCTTAGATGTAGATATACTTTTTTTTGATCAAAATCGTTAATTTTGCCAACCTTTAAATATTATTATGGACAATAAAATTTTAAAAGAAGGACTTACCTATGATGATGTTCTTGTTGTTCCAGCTTACTCTGAAGTATTGCCAAATAATGTCAATACTAAAACATATTTTTCAAAAAATATTAAATTAAATATTCCTCTTGTTTCTGCTGCAATGGATACTGTTACAGAATCTAAGATGGCTATTGCTATTGCCCAAGAAGGTGGGATTGGCGTTCTACATAAAAATATGAGTATAGAACAACAAGCATCTGAAGTTAGAAAGGTTAAAAGATCAGAAAGTGGAATGATTCAAGACCCCATCACTTTAAGTATCGGTTCTAATGTTGGTGATGCTTTTAAATTAATGAAAGAAAATAAAATTGGAGGTATTCCTATTGTCGGCGATAATAATTTACTTCTTGGTATTGTTACAAATAGAGATCTTCGTTTTGAAAATGATCATTCTTTAAGTATAAAGAAAGTAATGACATCAGAAGGTTTGATAACTACATTAATAAATGATCTTCAAAAGGCAGAGAAAATCTTAAAAAGTAACAAGATTGAAAAATTACCAATTGTCGATAAGAATAATTGTCTAGTTGGTTTGATAACTTTCAAAGATATAATTAAGAACAGAATGCGACCAAATGCATGTAAAGATAAATTTGGAAGATTAAGAGTTGCTGCTGCTGTTGGTGTTACAAAAGATGTATTAGCTAGAATAGCTACTCTAATAAAAGTAGATGTCGATGCAATAGTTATTGATACAGCGCATGGACATTCAAAAAATGTTATTAAAATACTTAAAGAAGTGAAAAGTAAATTTAAAGGTATAGATATTGTTGTTGGGAATATCGCAACTGCTAGTGCTGCTGAAGAATTAATAAAAGCAGGAGCTGATGCTGTTAAAGTTGGTATTGGTCCTGGTTCAATTTGTACTACTAGAGTTGTGGCTGGTGTTGGTGTTCCACAATTAACTGCAGTCATTGATGTTTATGAAATAACAAAAAAATATGATGTTCCTTTAATTGCAGATGGTGGAATTCGTTACTCTGGAGACATTGTTAAAGCAATGGTTGCTGGGGCAAGTTCTGTTATGTTAGGATCTATTATTGCTGGAGTTGAAGAGGCTCCTGGAGATACTATTATTTTTGAAAGTAGAAAATATAAAACATACAGAGGAATGGGTTCTATTGATGCAATGCAACAAGGCTCAAAAGATAGATATTTTCAAGATCATGAAGATGATTTAAAAAAATTAGTTCCTGAAGGAATTGTTGGAAGAGTAGCCTATAAAGGGTATTTAACAGAAGTTATTCATCAAATGTCAGGTGGATTAAAAGCAGGAATGGGTTATTCTGGAGCTGAAAACATAGATAAGTTAAAAAAAGCAGAGTTTATAAAAGTTACAACTGCAGGAGTAGTTGAAAGCCACCCGCATGATGTTACAATTACAAGAGAAGCTCCAAATTACAGTAGATAAAGTAAACTAAAAAAATGAAAAAAATTATATTATTATTACTTGTATTTAATTACAGCTCTTTTTCACAAGATGTTTTATTACAACTGGAAGAAGATCAAATTACACTTGATGAGTTCAAGCATATTTTTAATAAAAACAATGATGATGTTATTATAGATAAGGCTTACTTAGATGAATATATAGAGCTTTTTATAAATTTTAAACTAAAAGTTAAAGAAGCCAAGAATTTAGGTTACGATACGGTTTCTACTTTTGTGACTGAGCTTGAAGGATATCGAAAACAATTAGCAAAACCATATTTGCGTGATGACGAGTTCAATGAAGAACTATTTGATGAAGCTCTTGAAAGAATACAATTTGACATAAACGCTAGTCATATTCTAATAAATATTAATGATGAAAATAATGATGAAGCTTTTAGTAAGATTTCTGATATAAGAAGAGAAATATTAAATGGAAAAATATCATTTGAAGATGCGGCATTAAAATATTCTGATGATAAGTCTGCAGTTGACAATAAGGGAAATTTAGGCTATTTTACTGCCTTTATGATGGTCTATGATTTTGAAACTGCTTCTTACAAAACGGATATTGGTGATATTTCAAAGCCTGTTAAAACGAAATATGGTTATCATTTAATAAAAGTTAATGAAAGACGTAAAGCTGTTGGAGAGCGAAAAGTTGCTCATATTATGTTTAAAATTGGTAAAAATTTTAGTGAAGAAAAGCTAAATGAAGCAAAAAATAAGATTAACAAGACTTATGAGCTTTTAGAGAATGGTGACTCATTCGCAGAAGTTGCGGAGCGTTTTTCAGAAGATCGTTCAACTGCAGTAAAAGGTGGAGTTTTACCACCATTTGGAGTTGGAAAAATGGTTTCTGAATTTGAAAATATTGCATTTAGTTTATCAAATCCTGGTGATTTCTCTAAGCCATTTAAGACTGATTTTGGATGGCATATTGTTATGCTAATTGAAGATTTTCCAGTAGAGTTAAATGATGACTTATACTTAAAGGTTAAAACTGGCATTGAGCGTGATTCCAGAAATAAATTAAGTAGCGATTTTATGTCCAAAAAATTAAAAGATCAATATAGTACTAAGGTTTACAAAGAAAATTTTAATTCCCTGAGAAAAGTTGCAGTTAAGGATGTTTCAAAAACTACATGGGATGGTAAAAGTGCAGAATTATTAGATAAACCTTTATTTAAAATTGAAGGTATGATTTTCTATCAAAATGATCTTACAAATTATATTTTAAAGAATCAAAAAAGTAATAATGATTTTGATATGTTATATCTAGATTTTTTTGATAAATCATTATTTACTTATGAAGAAACACAATTAGAATCTAAATATCCTGAATTTAAAACTTTATTAAATGAATACAGAGAAGGGATTTTATTGTTTGATCTTACCAATAAAAATGTTTGGAAAAAAGCCGTTGATGATTCGTTAGGACTAATCAAATACTTTTCATCAAATATTAATAATTACATGTGGGATGATAGGGTAGAAGCATCTGTTTATAAGTGTATTGATATCAACATAGCCAAAAAAGTAAAAAGTTTACTTTATAAGTTAAACAGAGGTAATGTTGAAAATAAAGAAATTCTAGCTAAAATTAATAAAGACAGTCCTTTAAATCTTGAAATTGTTTCTAAAAAATATTTAAGAGGCGAAAATAAATATATTGATCAGATAGAATGGAAAAAAGGAATAAGTAAAGATATTAAGGATAATGATGGTTCATACATTCTTGTTAATGTTAAAAGTGTTCTACCTGCTGGTACAATGACTTTAAATGATGTAAGAGGGAAAGTGATTTCAGATTATCAAAAATATTTAGATAATAATTGGATTAAATATTTAAGAAATAAATATAATTATTCTTTAAATAAAGACCTATTATACTCGCTTATTAAACAATAATAGTGAGGTATATAATATTTGCTTTTTTAATCTTTTTTTCTTGCAAGAATTCAGTAGATAAAAATATTTTAGCATCTGCCTACGATAAAAAGTTGTATTATGATGATGTTATTTTAGAATTGCCATCAAACATCATTGACACAAGCTTATATATTGAAAAATATATTCAAGAATGGGTTAGTGATCAAGTCATGCTTAAGCAAGCCCTTATTAATATAGATGAGGATGAATATATTGATGCTTCAGTCCAAAAGTTCAAAAACTCACTTGTGATATTTGAATATCAAAAGGAATTAATTAATCAAAATTTTGATACTACAATTTCTTCAGTTGAAATACTAGATTACTACAATAATAATATTGACAAATTTAAATTAGATCAAGATATCTTTAAAGGTAGGTTAGTGATTATTGATAAAAATGCGCCTAATTTAAAATCTCTTTATAATAATTTTAAATCTAATGATGATGATGAAATTGATGATTTGATTAGTTATTGTATGTTGTATGCTTTAGAATACTATGTTAATGATTCCTCATGGAACTATTTTAGTTCTATTAAAAGAAAATTACCAAAGAATATTTCTGAAACAAAAATTTTTTATTCTAAAAGGAAATATGATATTGTAGAGGATGATAATTTTTTATATTTATTGTTTATTAAAGATTTTAAATTTAAAGGATCAATTAGTCCATTTTCAGTTGAAAAAGATAAAATAAAATCATTAATTCTAAATGAAAATAAAATATCTTATATAAAAATGTTAGAAAAAAATATTGTAAATGATGCAAAATTATCAAATGATATTAAAATTTATTAAATGAAAAAACTACTAGTTCTACTTTTATTTGTTTTAATTAATAACTTATTATTTTCACAAACAATAGATAAAATTGAAGCAATAATTGGAAGTGAAATACTTTTAACTTCTGATATTGAAAACCAATATAACCAAATCTTAAGTCAAGGTATTATTCAAACAAATAATATTAAATGTGATATTTTAGATGAATTACTATACCAAAATTTACTTATTCATCATGCAAAAATTGATAGTACTATTGAAATTAATGAAGATGAAGTGAATCAAGAAGTAAATAAAAGAATTACATTTTTTGAATCTCAATTAGGATCTTTAAATAAAGTAGAGGAGTATTTTAAGAGAAGTATCGATAATATGAAAGAAGAGCTTTCAATTGTTGTTACTGATCAATTATATACTCAGAAAAAACAAAATATTATCATTAATAATGTTAATATTACTCCTAATGAAGTTAAAGATTATTTAAATAGTCTTGAAAATGATGATATTCCATTAATTCCAACTCAATTAGAATTAGCACAGTTGGTAATATTACCAAAATTATCATCTGAAAAGAAAAAGTCTATTAAGGAAAAGCTTGATGGTTTTAGAAAAAGAATATATTCTGGTGAAGACTTTAAAGTTTTGGCTACATTATATTCTGATGATGTTGTTTCTGCCAATAATGGTGGTGAATTAGGATTTATGAGTAGAGGTGAATTACTGCCTGAATTTGAAAGAGCAGCATTTAGGTTGAAGGATAATGAAATATCTGAAGTGGTTGAAACGAAATTTGGTTTCCATCTAATTCAAATGATAGAAAGAAGAGGAGAGCAAATAAATGCTAGACATATTTTAATAAAGCCAAAGTTTAACTCTTCATCAATTAAAAATGCTAGTGATAAAATTTCATTAATAAAGAATGAAATTGATAGTGGTTTAATTTCATTTGATGATGCAGTAGTTAAATATTCGGAAGACAATAGTAAAAATAATGGCGGTTTAATTATTAATCCAAGTTCAGGATCAACTGATTTTACATTTGATGAACTTGATCCTTCTATTAAATATATTGTTAAAAATATGAATATTGGGGAAATTACTTCTCCTTCTCTAACTAAATCAGATGATGGTTCTCAAGCTGCGTATAGATTAATAAGATTAAATAATTTAGTTCAGGAGCATAAAGCAAATATTACAAATGATTTTGATGTGTTAAAGGGATATGCATTATCAGATAAGAAACAAAAATATATCGATAAATGGATTATTGATAACATTAATGATACATATATTCAAATTAATGAAAATTTTTCTTCTTGCTCTTGTTACAATAAATGGATAAAATAATATATGCAAACAAATAATAATATTGAATTAGTTAAAGATTTTATTTCTTCATATAAAAAGTTTAAAGAAGAAATTAGTAAGGTCATCATTGGTCAGGATAATGTTGTTGATCAAGTTTTGATGTCCATATTTTGTGACGGTCATTCTTTATTAGTGGGTGTTCCAGGTCTTGCTAAAACCTTGCTAATACAGACTATTTCTGATTGTTTAGGTTTAAAGTTTAATAGAATTCAATTTACACCAGATTTAATGCCTTCAGATATTGTTGGTTCAGAAATATTAGATAATAACAGATCTTTCAAGTTTTTAAAGGGCCCTATTTTTTCAAATATTATTTTAGCAGATGAAATTAATAGAACACCACCTAAAACTCAAGCTGCCTTATTAGAAGCTATGCAGGAAAAGTCTATTACTAATTCTGGAAATACTTATCAACTTGATAAGCCTTTTTTTGTTTTGGCAACACAAAATCCAATCGAACAAGAAGGAACATATCCACTTCCTGAGGCACAACTTGATAGATTTATGTTTAATATAAAGCTTGATTATCCTAAATATGATGAAGAAATTGAAATTGTTAAAAGAACTACATCTGAAAATGAGATTTCTTTAAATAAAATTATGGATGCATTGGATATTATCAAATATCAAAATTTAATTCGTTCAGTACCAATTAATGATAATGTACTTCATTATGCCGTTTCTTTAGTAAATAAAACTCGACCTAGTATCGAAAATAAGGACGTTACAGTAAACGAATACATTGAATGGGGTGCTGGTCCTAGAGCTTCTCAATATATTGTATTAGCCTCTAAATGTCATGCTCTTTTAAATGGTAAATATACTCCTGACATTGAAGATGTAAAATCTATTGCAATTCCTGTATTAAGACATCGGATTGTAAAAAATTATAAAGCCGAGTCTAAGGGGATGAGTGTTGATGATATAATTCATAGGATATTATAATGATTTTGCCTATTGTACCTTTTGGTTCTGATGTTTTAAGAAAAGAATGTATTAATATTGATAAGTCCTATGAAAATTTAGATTCCTTAATAGATAATATGTTTGAAACAATGTATGCTGCTAGTGGTGTTGGTTTAGCAGCTCCTCAGATTAATAAATCATTGCGTTTATTTATAATTGATACTGAGCCTTTTGAGGATGAAGAAAATACGGATCATGTCGGTATTAAGAAAGTATTTATTAATCCTAAAATCTTACTAAAATCAGGAGATATTTGGTCTTTTAATGAAGGTTGTTTAAGTATTCCAGATGTTCGTGAAGATGTTAAAAGAGTTTCTGAAGTTAAATTAGAATATTTTGATGAGAATTTTGAAAAGAATACGGATAGTTTTTCAGGCTTAAATGCTAGAGTAATTTTACATGAATACGATAACATTGAAGGTGTTTTATTTATAGATAAAATAACTCCACTAAGGAAAAGAATGATTAAAGGGAAATTAAAAAATATTAAAAATGGTGATTTTTCTCCTCAATATAGTATGAGGGCAAGTAGATAAACTATTTAATATTTACCTTTAACATTTCTCTACCATTGATAAAACAACTAAGACTGTCACCAATTTCAACTTTTCCTACTCCTGAGGGTGTTCCTGTATAAATTAGATCCCCTGCTCTTAATGTATAGTATTTTGAAATATATGAGATGATATGGTCAAAAGAGAAAATCATATTTTTAGAATTGCCTTTTTGCATTAAGGAATTGTTTAGAATCAAGCTGAAATTAATGTCTTCTAATTTCAATGATTTTTTATTTATGAATTCATTGCTTATTTGTGCAGAACCATCAAAACCTTTAGCTTTTTCCCACGGTAATCCATTTTTTTTACAATCTTCTTGAATGTCTCTAGCAGTAAAATCTATTCCAATTCCAATTTCATCATAATATTTATGAGCAAATTTTTCATCAATGTTTTTACCATTTTTTGAGATTTTTACAACCAATTCAACTTCAAAGTGTATGTTATTTGAAAAATCAGGAATAAAAAAAGGATGTCCTTTTGGCTGAATAGCTGTGTCAGGTTTTAAAAAGAAAAGGGGAGATGTTGGTATTTTATTACCTAATTCCTTTGCATGATCTAGATAATTTCTTCCTATACAAATAATTTTCATAATTAGTTTTCAAATTTTTTTTTTAGTTTATGTGTATTCACTAACTCTTTTAAAACTTTTTTTGTGTATCTCGGAAATTCTGCATTGTTAATCCATGAAAAGTAACCTGGGTTAGTATCATAAATTTCACTTATTGTTTTGTCTCTATATTTTCCAAAGCTTATTACAGGCTCATTATTTTTATTTAATCTTATGAATCCTGCTATATCTACATTATCATTTCCTCTTCTTGAAAATTCAGAAAGAAAATCAACATCATTTTCCAGTTCATCGTATTTTTTAATTTGAGCAAGTAATATCTCATATGTTGCTTCTGTGTCAGCTTGTGCAGAATGTGCATTTTCTAAATCCTTTTGACAATAGAATTTATATGCTGCAGAAAGCGTTCTTTTTTCAAGTTTATGAAAGATATTTTGTATATCTACAGTCTTAATATTTTTAAGTGAAAAATCAATGCCACACCTAATAAATTCTTCTGCTAATAATGGAATGTCAAATTTATTTGAATTGTATCCTGCTAAATCACAATTTTCTATAATGCTTAATATTTCTTTATGAAGATCAGCAAAAGTAGGCTCACTTGCAACTTTTTCGTTAGTTATTCCATGTATATCAATTGTTTCTTGAGGTATGTTAATAGTAGGGTTTACCAACCAAGTTTTAGATTCTTTATTTCCGTTTGGATGTATTTTCAGTAATGATATTTCAACAATCCTATCGTTTACAATATTTACACCTGTAGTTTCTAAATCAAAGAAAACAATTGGTTTATTTAGGCTTAATTTCATATTTGAATAAAAAAAAACTCAAATAAAGGAGTTTTATTTTTTTAAACTATTGTTGTAGTATCAAACTGTTCTAGGTAATCAGCAACTTTTCTTACAAATTGTCCTCCCAATGCACCATCAACAACCCTATGATCGTAGGAAAGCGATAGGAACATCATGTGTCTTATTGCTATAACATCTCCATGCTCTGTTTCTAACACTACAGGTTTCTTTTTAATTACTCCACAAGCCATTATAGCAACTTGTGGTTGATTGATTATTGGTGTTCCCATTAGGTTGCCAAATGTACCAACATTAGTCATTGTAATAGTTCCACCTTGAATGTCATCCGGATTAAGCTTTCCAGCTCTAGCTCTAGTTGCTAAATCATTAACTGATTTAGTTATTCCAACTAAATTTTTATTTTGACATTCTTTTATAACTGGAACAATT
>CALJFR010000060.1 GCA_938073745.1 uncultured Flavobacteriales bacterium | reverse complement strand
AGAATATACCAATATCTCCAAAAGTACCTAGCGGTTGATTTTTATACTTAGAACCAAGTGCTTCTGCAGCATCTTCAATTATTGGAATATCATACTTTTTAGATATGCTAATAATCTCTTCTATTTTAGATGGATAACCATATAAATGAACAAGAATAATTGCTTTTGGTTTTTTATTTACATTAATCTGGTTGACAATTGCTTGTTCTAATAAAAACGGATCCATATTCCAAGTATCCTTTTCACTATCAATGAAAATTGGGGATGCGTCCAAATAAATAATTGGATTAACCGATGCCGAAAAAGTAAATGATGAGCAGATTACACAATCATCATTTTTTACTCCTAATAGAACTAAAGCTAAATGAATAGCTGCAGTTCCTGAACTTAAAACTGCAACATCAAAACCCTTTGAAACTTTTGAGAGTTCATCTTCAAATTTATTAATATGGGGCCCAACAGGTGCAATCCAATTTTGTTCAAAAGCTTCATCAACATATTTTTTTTCGTTTTCTGAAATATGTGGAGGTGATAGCCATATTTTATTGTCTTTACTCAAACTATTTAATTTTCAAAAATCTTCTTTAATATATAAAAAACTGTAGCAAATATAACTTTAATGTCAATCCAAATATTGTGATTATAGTAATAATTTAAATTCAATTTAACTTTATCTGGAAAAATAACCTCCTTATTGTATCTGATTGGATCTTCTACACTTGCTAATATTGCTTCTTCATTAATATATTTAAGACTAGCTAATGATGTTATTCCAGGTTTTAATTTTAATATTAATCTATCCTCTCCCTTTAATAAATCCGCATAACCTGGCACATCGGGTCTCGGCCCAACAAAACTCATATTACCTATTAAAATATTTATTAACTCCGGCAATTCATCTATTTTTAGCTTTCTAATTATTTTACCAATTGTTGTAATTCTATTGTCATTAGCTGTTGTAATTGTAGAATTATGATTTTGATCAGTAATCATTGATCTAAATTTAATTATCTTAAATGACAAACCATTACGCCCTACTCGTTCTTGAAGATAAAAAACAGGACCTTTTGAATCTGCTTTAATCAATATAGAAACAAGTAAAAAGCATGGTGAAAAGAAAATCAAACCAATAATTGAAAATAAAATATCAAAAATTCGCTTAACCATTAATATCTTTTATTTATTGCATTAAAAAGGTAAAAAACAAAATTATACAAACTGTAAAAAAATGAAAAACCTTCGTAACTTCTATATACTCTCCAAACATCATATATTGCTTTAAACTTATTATTAGTATTTGAAGATTTTACAAGTCTATACTGGGCTAAAGGCTGTTTTATTCCAAATGCAAAACCACCTTCTCTTAACAAATCTAACCATAATGCCATGTCATGTGAAGATCTTAAATCCGGCATTTGTACATCTTTGAATATCTTTTTATCAATTACAACTGTTAAACAACCAATAATTGTGTTTTTTAAATATTGCTTGTACGATATTTTATTAGGGACAAAAATTTCATTAATAACGTTAGAATTATTCTCCGAAACTACTTGATATGATGAAAATACAAATGAGTAATTATTTAATTTCATGAAATCTAACTGGACTTTTAATTTATGTGGCAACCATAAATCATCACTATCAAGAAATGCTATATATCTACCTGATGCTTTATTAATCGCATAATTTCTAGCCATGGCTGGACCAATATTTTTTTCTAAAAAAAAGGCCTTAATTCTCTTATCTTTTTTTAAATATGATTCAATTACTTTTCTACTATTATCACTTGAAGCATCATCAACAATTAGCATTTCCCAACAGCTTAATGTTTGATTTAAAACTGAAACAATACAATCTTTTAAATATTTTTCGGAATTATATGAAGGAGTTATAATTGAAACTATATCCATATTAAAAATATTTATCAAATTTTACATATAAAAAAGGCATATTTTTATACAAAAAATATTTAAATCTTAATCTGATTGTAAATTTGATATAAAACATGAAGCTTTCATAAAATGAAAGTTTTTTTGATTCAATTTGAGTAATCTTTTTAATCATTTTATTGTCAAAATGTTTTTTCCAATCTCCCATTTTTCCTTTTCTATAAAACCACCCTTCTTCGTTCAGTTTTTTCTTTTTTGAATTTTCTCGTAGATTATTTATATCTGTCTCTTTTTGTATTAGACAAATTTTATCGTCATCCAACTTTACATTTAAATAATCTGCAATTTTCAAAATAGTTTCTTTATTGCTATTGTGAAGTTCACTATAATCTAATTTTAAACAATCATAATCTTTCCATGATAATTTGTAATCTATTATTTGTTTTGCTTTATACCTTCCCCATTTATAAAAATAAGATCTAAAATCTCCTTTTATTTTTTTTGAGTTTAACAAATGATAGTAATGAGAAACCAAAACATCTTTTATTTCTCGGTCAATATTAATAATCTTAGTTTTATGCTGGTATATCAATAACTCTCTAATTAATATATCTTCTGTAATATGAGATTTACTAACCCATATTTTCTTGCTTTTTAAAGAACTAGACTCTAAAAATTCTCCAATCTTAAACCTATTAATCCAATTAGAATATTTAGGATTCTGGAAAGTGACTGGGAAAGTATCATCTGAATAATCATACAGTTCTCGAACTATTGCTGTGACCCAAGTTGATCCTGATTTAAAGTTTCCATTTGACAAAATCAATTTAACCGGATCTTTGTTAGATTTACTAAAAACTAACTTACAAAACTTATTTATTTCCTCTTGATATAAAACAACATACAATTTTCTAAAAAAATCAAAAGGAATAATAGAAATTAATGATCTGAAGGAATAGAAAGTATTTACTAAAAATTTAAAAAATGGAGAATACATTATTTCCATCTCACAATATGCCTTTCTAAAAAAAAACTTATCTATTAAAAAATCATGAATATTAGTTTGATGCGATATGCTTCTTGTTCCATTATTTACATAACTAAAATTACAATCATTTAAATAATATTTATTCATAGAATAATAAAGAACATAACTACTATAGTCTTTTAGATAACTAGGGTCAAATTTAATTGTAGAATAATCACAATAATCATCAACAATTCTGTTCATACTATATGCTACCATCTTGTTATGTGAAAGATTGTATACGCCCCAGAATTCCCAATCCTTATTTAAATTATTAATTTCATCTAAAAAATCTTTTTTACTAATTTTATTTAATACTACATTATACCTCTTGATTGCATTTAGATAAACATTATAGCCTTCGTTTATCAACTCATGCTTTGAAACTTTTTTTACAGTTAACTTTTTAAAACCTCTATTAATCTTACTTCTTGTATTAACACTATAATTTTCTAAATCTACTTTTTTATCATTAATTATATACCAAAAAGGGGACTGTGTCTTGGTGTCAAAATTTTTTGTCCATCTTGCAAAATATGATTTAGACTTAATAATATCAGCATATATCGCATCACGTAAAATATTTACACCCAAATGAGGAGGAGTCCAGGGAATTAAAGCTCCATGATATGATCGCCAAATATTATTCATCTTCTTTAAGAGTTAGGGGTGAATTAACTAAAATAGAGCATGCTGTTATAAATAATAATCTTGAATCATCCAAACTTCCACTAAGCATTGCATTTAGCAATAGGAAAATCCATAAGTAAAATAAAAATGGGTATAAAGAATTCACATGTGTATTGTTTTTCATTTTTGCAAACGCAGAAAAAGAAACGTGTAAAATAAATAATAAAAATAAAATGCCTGCAAAAACACCATATTCATTCATAATTTCAAAAATTAAATTATGGGGGTATTCATGAGCCATTAAATGAGTTGAATCATATCGGTTTGCAATTCCCTGCCAATTTCCTGCCCCTATCCCAAAAGGATAAGATTTGATTAAATTTAAGGACCTCTGAACTAATTCATATCTCGTCTGAGTAGATTGATTACTTCCACCTTTTTTAGCAACATTTAGAAAAACCCTATCAGTCCTTCCAAGCTCTGAAATATCTTTTGAAATATTTGAAAATAAAAAGACAGCAATAATAATTGAAAATAAAATTGAAAATCTTAAGAAGATCTTTCTAAAATTAAGAAAAAAGTAAAGCATAAATATCAACAACAAAATTATAAATGGTCCTCTACTTCCACTAACTAAACAATAAACTAGAAATAAAATAATAAAAGAAAAACGTAAAAAATATTTTTTTTTAATGGGCAAGAAATAGAGAGCAATAACACCATAGCCCATCCATCTTGCAAAGGTTATTGGTCCACCTCCAAGAATACTTATTCTTCCATCAGGACGTGGGGTTTCAAAAATACCGGTAATTGCAAAAAAACAAAGCACAAAAACTAGTGTCAGCAATATTGTAAATAGATTTTTTATTTCATGAAATGAAAAACATTCTAAAACTATTACAGAGATAGGTATAGTAATTACAATAAAGTTTATAAATTTTAAAAAACCAAATTCATTAAAACCAAAAATTGACCATAAAATCGGAGTTACAATTAATATTAATGCATAAAAGAAAAAGAGTAATTTTTTAGCCTTACTCATCAGAACTTTTTTTATTGATGCAATAAAAAAAATTGATGTAATAATAAAAATTAAACTTAAAACAACTGAAACATTAATTCCAAAAATTGATAATCTCTCATCGAATAATCTACCTATTGCTAATTCAGCACTTGCAGAGAATAGAAATAATAATGTAATGAGATTTTTAAACTTCATCTTTTCGAAATATTATGAATGATGTAAGTGCAAGAATAAGTGCAGAAAATGACATTACATTGACAAATAATAAAGATGCATCAGTTGAAGACAAATCATTATTTAAAATATATAATGTTAAAATTAATAAAATTGAAAATAAAATAATTAAAAAATTAAAACTGTATTTTGAAATTTTATCTATACCCATTGAAAAAAAAGGCTGAAATAAAATACTTGTAAAAATTAACATTATATATGATGGCAATAAAGACTGGAGGAAAAATGAAGTCTCTAATACATCATTAGAATTAAACATCCCTCTTTCATATATAAACTCAACAATTTGAATATTATAATTAGAAATAAGAAAATAGAGCATTAAAGCTAAAGGAATAGAAACTAGTAAAGAGTAAATTAGAAATTTTGTATTACGATTAAGTGAAATTTTTCTTAGTAATATAGAGTTAATATTAAAAACAAAAGCTGTTAGCACAATATTAAGTAAAACGAAAGCATAATTAAAATATGTAATTTCATTAGCACCATTTAAACCGGTAATAAATCTGGCTGTAAGAAGAATAAATAATGAAATATTTGCCAAAACTATTACAGAAAAATTAAGATCCTTATGAGATATTTTGGCAACATAACCATTATTATCATTTAACATTGGTTTAATATATTTTACTGTTAAAGCAAAAACACCAATAAGTCTGCTTAGAACAATACCAAAAATATTGAAAAGATATGAGAGGGGATAAATTAAAAATGTAGCAACAAAAATATTAAAAGTAGTAGCAATTGAAAATTTCTTAAAATCACCATTTGCCTGTATAATTGTTAAAAACAAAGAATTAATAAAATTAGTTGACAAAATTATAGACAAAATAATGGAAGTAAATATTAATGTTACATAATATTTTTTTACTACCACAAAAATTAAGAGAAATTGCAAAAGCAAACTACTTAAAAACAAAAAAATTGAAATCTTTTTAGAATAAATAAATACCTCATTTAGATTTAAGGTTTTATATTTTTTAAACAACCCTGAAAATTTTGGTAATAAATTAGCTTGTAAAGCATTGCCAAATGTAAATTGTGATAGAAAGTCTGTTAGTGTTTTTAGTAATAGATAGTTAGCATAAATTAATGATGACCCAAAAACGTAAGCAAGGATTAACTCTCTACAGAAACCAAGAAACTTTTTGAATAAATTTGATGTAAATAAATACGAAAAATCAAAAATTGATTGAGGAAGAATGAATTTAAATAAATTCAAAACAAATTATTTTACTCCAATTTGTGAGTACTTAAATCCTTGTTCTTGCATTTGATCATAATTAAATTGATTTCTACCATCTATAAAAACATTAGTGTTCATAAGCTTTAAAATTCTTTTGAAATCGGGACTTCGAAACTCTTTCCATTCTGTTACAAGAATGAGTGCATCAACATTTTCAAGAGCATTATACTTATTATCAAAATATTTAACATCTAAGCCCTTTAGATAAAATTTCGCCTCATTAATTGCTTGAGGGTCATATGCATTAACTACAGCGCCAGCCTCAATCAATGAATTGATTAAAGGGATTGAAGGCGCTTCTCTCATGTCATCAGTCTCTGGCTTAAAAGATAAACCCCAAATAGCAATTTTTTTATCTTTTAAATTTTCACCAAAGTGAGAAACAACTTTTTTAAATAAAATTTTCTTTTGATTAAAATTAACATCTTCAACAGCGGATATTAGTTTGGGTAAATAATTATTTTCCTTAGAAATATTAATTAGTGCTTTCACATCTTTTGGAAAACAACTTCCTCCATATCCACATCCAGGATAAATAAATTTATACCCAATTCTAGAATCAGATCCTATTCCATTTCTTACCTGGTTAATGTCAGCTCCCACTTTTTCGCAAATATTTGATATTTCATTAATGAATGATATTTTGGTTGCTAACATAGCATTAGCTGCATATTTTGTCATTTCAGCTGAACGAATATCCATTGAAATAAACCTATTAGAGCTCACTGTAAATGGCGCGTACAATCGTTTCATTAAATTAGTAGACTCACCGTTATTAGATCCAACAACAACTCTGTCAGGATGCATAAAATCTTTAATAGCGGCACCTTCTTTTAAAAACTCTGGATTAGAAACAACATCAAATGTTAATTCAGAATCTCTTTTATCTAATTCGTCCTGTATAATTTTTCTGACCTTATCGGCTGTTCCAATTGGTACCGTTGATTTATCTACAACAACAATATGATGAGACATATTTTGTCCAATTGATCGAGCAACGTTTAACACATACTGTAAGTCTGCGCTACCGTCATCTCCCATTGGAGTACCCACTGCAATAAAAACAACTTCTGAACTTGATAGGACATCATTTATATCTGTTGAAAAAATCAATCTTCCTTTGCTAGAATTATTTATAACTAGTGAATCTAAACCAGGTTCATAAATAGGAATAATTCCCTTTTTTAAAGATTCAATTTTATTTTCATCTATATCAACACACATGACTGTATTTCCCATTTCTGAAAAACATGCTGCAGCAACTAAGCCAACATAACCTGATCCTATAACTCCAACTTTCATAAATTTATTTTAATTCTTTAATATATGAAAAAACTAATGAGAATAGATAACTTAAAAAAGCACCAAGAATAGTCCATAAAAGCAGATCTCTTTCAGTTTTATTTGTTTTAGCAAAGTCTTGTACAAAAGATAAAGGTTGAAGTAATAAATTATTAGTTTTAGTTTTCTCCTTTAACTGTGCAAGGGAAATAATTTGATTACTTAAGGTTTTGTCATCTTTTCCGCTAATAATGTTAACAGAACTTAAATCTAAGCTGTTTTTAGCTCCTTCAATCCTCATAAAGGATAAATTATCCATTTCAGCATCTATTTCGTTAATTAGATTCAAATTACTAGCCATATACATTTTATGGTAATCTTTTATGAATGTATTATTATTAAAATAATAAACCATACCTTTTTGAATATCATCAATAACCGTATTATCAAAAACAGTAAGCCTAACTTCAAACTTATTTAATGCATAGTATTTTTCATTCATATCTTGTTGATACAATTGTTCTGCCTCAATATTTTTGATTTTTTCAGTAAACTCTTTTTTAATATTTAATAAAGTGGATAATTGATTAAAATCTTTATTTGCAACATTAATTTGTAAATGATTAATTAAATCAACAGCTGTCCTCTGACTTAATTCTTCTAACTGTTCTAATCTTTCGTATTCAGAAATACCCGACATACAAATTGCTTTTGTTTCATAATAAGATGGTTTAAGATTTTGAAATAAAATCACTGATATAATACCAAATAGTATAAAAACTATAA
>CALJFR010000059.1 GCA_938073745.1 uncultured Flavobacteriales bacterium | reverse complement strand
TTTTGCGGAGAGGGAGGGATTCGAACCCCCGGTACATTGCTGTACGCTGGTTTTCAAGACCAGTGCATTCGACCACTCTGCCACCTCTCCATAGTGGGTTGCAAAAATATAAATATTTTCAATCCACAAAAACTTTATTAAGCTTAATATTTACTGATAATATCAATTTCTTAATTTAGCACTCTATATGTTATCAAAACTTAACCATATTATATTATCTCCACTTCTATGGTTAGTGTCAATTGTTCCTTTAAAAGTTCTTTATATTAAATCTATAATATTATCAAATTTCTTTTTTTACAGAAATGATATAATTAAATCTAATATTGATAATGCTTTTTATAATTTAAATATTAATCACAAAAAGCAAATTATTAATGGTTTTAGAAGGTATTTTTTAAATCTAATTTGTGAAATTATTAAGATGATTTCTGTAAATAATAGTTTTTACAATAATAGAATTACTATAAAAAATATTAAAATTCTTGATCAATATTATGATAGAAACCAAACAGTTGTTCTTATGATGGGGCATCATAATAATTGGGAATGGGCAGGGCAAATTATTTCAATAAAAAGCAAGCAAAAATTTGTGAGCGTATATAAGAAACTCTCTAGTTCATTTTTTGATTATTTTATGATTAATCTTAGAAAAAAAAACGGCGCTGATGTAATTGAAATGAATGATATAATAAAGCATATTTATGAGAATAAGGAATGTAAAATTATTGGCCTTATAGCTGATCAAAACCCTATTGTAAACAGCTCTACAAATTGGACAGATTTTTTTAATCAAAGTGTTCCAGTAATTGATGGTCCTGAAAAGATAGCTAGAAAAATGAATTTCCCTGTTTTGTTTTGTAACATGAATAAAATTAAAGATGGCTATTATACTATTTCCTTTGAAGTAATTGATGAGAATCCTAAAACATCTAATATTGGAGATATAACAAATAAGTTTTTTAAACGTTTAGAAGAAAAAATAATAGAAGAACCAAATAATTATCTTTGGTCTCATAATAGATGGAAACACAAAAAATAGATATAGCGGTAGTTATTCTGAATTGGAATGGACAGAAATGGTTAGAAAAATTTCTTCCAACTGTTATAGAAAAGAGTTCAATGGCTAATATTTATCTTGCTGATAATGCATCTACAGATGCTTCCATTAGCTTTATAAAAGATAATTTTACTAGTGTAAAGATCATTCAAAATCAACTTAATGAGGGGTACGCCAAAGGATATAATGATGCATTAAAGGGTTTAAAGGAAAAATATTTCGTTTTGCTAAATTCAGATATTGAGGTAACAGATAATTGGATAGAACCTATTATTGACTTAATGGAAGAAAACTCTAATATTTCTGCTTGCCAACCCAAAATACTAGATTATAATAATAAAGATAGTTTTGAATATGCAGGAGCAAGTGGTGGATATATAGATAATCTTGGATATCCATTTACAAGAGGAAGGATTTTTGATTCAATAGAACTAGATAATAATCAATATGATGATGTCAAAGAAATATTTTGGGCTAGTGGAGCATGTCTTTTTGTTCGCGCTGATCATTTTAATGAGGTAAATGGTTTTGATAATGACTTTTTTGCTCATCAAGAGGAAATTGATTTATGTTGGAGATTAAAAATTAAAGGGTATCAGGTAATGGTAAATCCTAACTCTGTAGTTTATCATGTTGGAGGTGGAACTTTAAATGATTCCTCTCCATTTAAAACATATTTAAACTTCAGAAATAATTTATTTATGCTTACTAAAAACCTCAATTTCTTTTCTCTTTTAATCACTTTGTATTTTAGATTACCTTTAGATGGTATTGCTGCTTTTACACTTTTAAAGAAGAAGAAAGGTTTCTTGCATCTCTTAGCTGTTCTAAGAGCTCATCTAGTTTTTTATGTATCAATACCTAGATTGTTATTTAAACGACAAAAAAATACAACTAAAACTAATTTAGTTGGCAAGATGGGTTTTAGTATTTTAGTAAAATACTATTTTGAAGGAAAAACAAAATTTTCTGAACTATAGAGATTCTAATGCTAAACGATAAGAATCTAATCCAAATCCACAAATAACTGCCTTACATTTCTCTGACAAAAGAGATTTTTTCCTATACTCTTCTCTAGAATAAATATTAGATATATGTATTTCAATTACATCTGAATCAATGGAGGAAATAGCATCTGCAATAGCTACTGATGTATGAGTATAGCCACCAGCATTTAATAAAATACAATCGTAAGAAAAACCAGTTTCATGTAGTTTATTAATTATCTCTCCTTCTATATTAGATTGAAAATAAGAAAGATTAATACTAGTAAACTTACTCTTTAAATTTTTCATGTAATCATCAAAAGAAATATTCCCATATATTGATACTTCTCTTTTGCCTAATAAATTTAAATTTGGACCATTGATAATTATAACATTCATAGGGCAAATTTAAAAAAATGAGTTGGGAGAATTCTATAAAGGAGTTTAAATATTATTTAAAGGTTGAACGTTCACTAGCTGATAATTCTGTCAATGCCTACATTCGAGATATTAGAAAATTAGCTGATTTCGGCTCTAAAATAAAGGTTAATGAATTAAATATCTCAGTGAATGAAATAAGAGAGTTTATTGCTGATTTAAATTCTAAAAATATATCTGCTCGATCTCAGGCAAGAATAATCTCTGGAATTAAAGCATTTTTTAAGTATCTAATTATTGAAGATTATATAACTAATGATCCTAGTATGTTGATTGAGAATCCAAAAATTGGATTAAAATTACCTGAAGTTCTTAGTGTTGATGAAATTGAATTAATTATTTCTTCAATAGATTTAAGTAATAAACAAGGAGAGAGGAACAGGGCAATTCTTGAAACGCTTTACAGCTGTGGACTAAGAGTTACAGAATTAATAAACTTAAAAATTAGTAATATAAATTTTAAGGAAGGCTATATAAAAGTAATTGGAAAAGGCGATAAAGAACGCCTTACTCCTATTGGATCTAACGCTTTAAAATATATTTCAATTTATGTTAATGAGGTTAGGATACATCAAAAAATCTCAAAAAATCAAGAAGATTTTGTATTTCTAAATAATAGAGGAAGTAAACTTTCAAGAGTTATGATCTTTACTCTTTTAAAAAGAATAGTAGATAAAGTTGGGATAAAAAAGAAAGTAAGTCCTCATACATTTAGACATTCATTTGCAACACATTTAATTGAAGGTGGAGCTGATCTTAGAGCTGTTCAAGAGATGCTAGGACATGAGAGTATCACTACAACGGAAATATACACACATTTAGATAGAGATTATCTTAGGAGTAATATTATGCAATTCCATCCAAGATCCTAATGAATCTTAAGCATAATATCAAAAAGTTATATCTTCTAAAAGCTGTAAAATGGTTCATGATAGTAATGCCAATTATTGTTTTATTTTTTGAATCTAAAGGTTTGTCTTTAACTCAAATTATGATTCTTCAAGGAACATATTCCCTATTTGTTGCTTTATTCGAAATTCCATCTGGATTTTTTTCTGATTTATATGGAAGAAAAAATTCTTTAGTAATTGGTTCTATATTTTTATTTCTTGGTTATGTAATATTCTCATTTTTTTCTGGTTTTAGTGAATTCCTATTTGCTCAGATATTACTTGGTATTGGTGGGAGCTTGATATCCGGAGCAGATAGTGCTATTTTATACGATACATTATTAGAAATTAATGAAGATAATGAATACACTAAAATTGAGGGAAGAACTTATGCAATTGGTAACTTTTCTGAAGGAATTGCAGGTGTATTAGGAGGTTTTCTTGCTATAACATCATTAAATATGCCAGTATATATTCAAACAATTGTAATGTTTCTAAGTATTCCAATAGCAATGACTCTAGTTGAGCCAAAAAGTTCTTATAAACTTGCCAAAAGCTTCAGTTCAATAATTACAGTAGTAAAAGATACATTTATCCATCAAAGAAAATTAAGATGGTATATAATATATTCTTCATCAATGGGGATAGCAACATTATCAATTGCATGGTTTGTTCAGCCATTTTTAATGGAAATTGATACTCCAATTGTTTACTTCGGTATTATTTGGGCTTTTTTAAATTTTACAGCAGGAATAACATCCTATTACTCATATTTATTTACTAATGATAACTTATTGATATACATTTCATTAATTATGATTACCTCACTTGTATTATTAGGTTTTAACATTTCTTATTTTGGTTTAATATTTATTATTTTGATATATCTTTTAAGAGGAGTAATTACTCCAAATTTGAGGAATCTAATTAATATCAATTCTACATCAGAAAGAAGAGCAACAGTACTGTCTTTAAGAAGTTTTGTTATAAGGATATCATTTGCTATTATAGCTCCAATACTAGGATATATTACAGATGCTTATGATTTATCCATTGTATTTTACGTACTAGCATTTATTGTTGGTTTTGCTAGTTTATTTGCAGCTTTTAAATTAAAAATAACTAATTAATTATATATTTTTGTCGAATGAAATGGTTTAATAATCTAAAAAATAAATGGGGAATTCAAAGTAATATTCAAATTATTCTTATTCTTATAGTTTTTGCAATTACTGGATCACTTTCTCTAGTTGTAAGTGATCCAATGCTACAATTTATAGGCTTATCTAAAGACTCTGTAAGCCCTTGGATTTTTACCCCACTAAGATTGATTATTGTTTTTCCTGTATATCAAGTACTTATCCTAATTGTAGGTTTTCTATTTGGTCAATTTAAATTCTTTTGGCAATTTGAAAAGAAGATGTTAATTAAAATGGGATTATCAAAATATTTTAACCTAAAATAGATATATGAAGCTTATCATCTCTCTAGCAACAAGAATTATCCCAAGACATTATCTTCAACATGTAAGCCATTTTTTCTTAAGAATTTTTTCTCTTTTTTTAAGAGGAAACAAATTTGAAGATCCAATAAACGGTAAAACTTATAGAAAACTTCTACCGTATGGTAGATTAAAGTCTAGAGAAAATGCTATTGCTCCAGATAGTCTAAGTCTTGAAAGGCACAGATTGATGTGGTTGTTTTTAAAAGATAAAACTAATTTCTTTACAGAGAAATTAAAGTTTCTACATATTGCTCCTGAATATTGTTTTATAAAAATATTTAAAGGGATGAAAAATATTGATTACACAACAGGAGATCTAATCTCCCCTTGGGCAGATGTAAAAATGGATGTTCATGATATTCCATTTGAAGAAAATTCTTTTGATGTTGTTATATGTAATCATGTACTTGAGCATGTAGATGACTCCAACAAGGTAATGAGAGAGTTTTACAGAGTAATGAAGCCTGGAGGATGGGGAATTTTTCAAGTTCCAATTGATAACAATAATCCTAATACTATTGAAGATAAGTCTGTGACTGATCCTAATGAAAGGGAAAGACTATACTGGCAAAGTGATCATTTAAGACTGTTTGGTCGTGACTATGGAGAAAGACTCTCAAAAGCAGGTTTTAAGGTTACTGAGAGCGATTATATTAATGAAATAGATCCTAAACTTGTAGAAAGGTATGCCCTACCAAAAAATGAAAAAGTTTATTTCTGTGAAAAGATTTAAATTGCTACATATACAATCTTCTTAGTCTCAAAAAAGTCTTCTTCAAAATAATCTGAAATATTGTATGTCTGATTTTTAATATTTTTTAATTCTTCAGAAAGATTACCCCCTTTAAGATAAATAATACCGTTACTTAATGAATTATGTCCCCCTTTGCTTATTCGGCCTTTCGTTAAATTCAAAAATTTTGACATATTGGTAACGGCTCGAGAGACTATAAAATCATGTTTTGTATATAATGATTCAACTCTAGAAATATTAGTACTTATATTATCTAATTTTAAAGAATCCACAATAGAATCCACAACATGAATTTTCTTGGCAATACTATCTACCAATGTAAAATTACAGTCTGAAAATAAAATTGCTAATGGAATACCAGGAAATCCACCTCCAGTTCCAACATCTAAAATATTAGTCTTATTCTTAAAATTAATAATTTTTGCAATTGCTAAAGAATGTAATACATGATTTATATAAAGCTCATTTATATTCTTTCTAGAAACAACATTTATTTTTTGATTCCAATAAATATAAAGAGCTTCTAATTGTTTGAACTTCTCAATTTTATCTGAGGAAAGTTCTGGAAAATATTTTAAGATTATATCCATAAATTAAGATCTCCATTTATTATTAGAAGTATTGATACTAAATAAAAAAAGTATTCCGTAGAAAAAAAGGTGAAATAGTTCATAAAATGGTTGTAGTAAATAAAGATCGTTTACATTAAATCTTTTCATAAGTGGATAGTTTATTAGATATCCTAAAAATAGTTTAATAACAATCAATGATCCCCAATATACATATGAAACTTCACAATAAATTAAAAAAACTAATGAAGCTATAAAAAGCACCTGTGAAAATGGTAATAGTGATAGTAAATATTGAATTTTTCTATCATACATAGGTGATGTTGTAAGGTGACGATTTTTTTGATGAAACCATTCTTTCCATGTTTTTTTAGCAAATGATACAGTATGTGAATCTGAAGACAACTCAATACTTACATTATTATTTTCAGCAACCTCTCTAATAAACAAATCATCATCTCCAGATGCAATATGTAAATGATTAGCAAATCCCTTATTTTTAAAAAATAAAGATTTTCTATAAGATAAGTTTCTTCCTACCCCCATATAAGTCAGATTATTTAATGCATAAGAGATGTATTGAATAGCGACATTGTAAGTATCAAATCTTATTAATTTATTTAATAGACCTTTCTCCTTTTTATAACTCCCATATCCAAGTATTATATCGGAATGAATAAAATTATGAGCCATAGAAGAAATCCAATTATTTGTTGTCACATAACAATCTGCATCTGTAAGCAAAAGATTATCGTATTTTGCAGTTTTAATACCTAAGGTTAGAGCAAATTTCTTTCCAACAACATGATTCACATTTTCATTTATTTCAACAACGGTTAATCTAGAATAGGTCTTTTTGAATTCATTTAATAATTCACTAGTTCTATCATTTGATTGATCATTTACTACTACAATCTCATAATTAATATAGTTCTGAGTTAAAAAAGAAGGTAAATTATTCTTTAGGTTATAGAACTCATTTTTTGCACAAATAATAACAGAAATATTGGGTTTATAATCAGATTTTTTATTCTTAAAAACAATAATTTTTCTAAAAAAATACAAATTATATACAATCTGAATTAAAAGAAAAAAACAGGCAAAACAAAAAACTAATAAAAGCGTATTATCTAAGTTTAGATTTAAATGTGAAAACAAAACTATTTTAAGTAGTCCATTATATTATTTTCTACCCTATTCATTACATCAGAAACATCTTCTTTTACAAATTTATCTCCAGTAATTAATTCATATAGTTCAATATACCTTTCAGATACCTCATTACAGTATTCCTCACTCATTTCTGGAATTGACTGACCATCTTTTCCTTGAAATCCATTTTCTATTAACCACTGTCTAACAAATTCTTTTGAAAGTTGTTTTTGTGGAAGATTATTTGCTACTCTATCTTCATATCCTTCTAAATAAAAATATCTTGATGAGTCTGGTGTATGAATTTCATCAATTAAAGTAATTTCTCCATTTTTGTCCTTACCAAATTCATATTTAGTATCAACAAG
>CALJFR010000058.1 GCA_938073745.1 uncultured Flavobacteriales bacterium | reverse complement strand
AATTAAGAGTAGAAGTTATTCTTAATAAAGAAGCTAAAACTCTTACAATTCGAGATAATGGTATTGGAATGACTGATGAAGAAGTTGATAAATATATTAATCAAATCGCATTCTCTGGTGCAGAAGAATTTGTAAATAAATATAAAGATGCTGACAAGAAAAATTCAATTATAGGTCATTTTGGTCTTGGATTTTATTCTGCATTTATGGTTGCTAAAGAGGTAGAAATTATTTCAAAAAGTCAGCAACCAAATAGTCTTCCTGTCAGATGGGTTTGTGACGGGTCTCCAAATTTTACAATGGAGGAAACAAAGAAAAAATCAAAAGGAACAGATGTTGTCTTACACATATCTGATGATTCTACTGAGTTTTTAGAAGAAAGTCGTATTTCAACAATTTTAAATAAATATTGTAAATTTTTACCTGTTGAGATAAAATTTGGAACTAAAACAGAAAAAATTGATGATCCAAAAGGCAAAAAAGATAAAGATGGGAATATTGAAAAAATTGATAAGGTTTCAGACAATATTATTAATAATACTAAACCTGCATGGACTAAAACACCATCAAATTTAAAGGAGAAACATTATAATGAGTTTTACAAGGAATTGTACCCAATGGAGTTTAATGATCCATTGTTTCATATTCACTTGAATGTTGACTTTCCTTTTAACTTAACTGGTATTTTATACTTTCCAAAACTTAAGAATAATTTAGAAGTTCAGAAGAATAAAATTAATCTCTATTCTAATCAAGTTTTTATCACCGATAATGTTGAGAATATTGTACCAGAATTCTTAACTCTCCTTCATGGTGTAATTGATTCTCCAGATATCCCTCTAAATGTTTCGAGATCATATCTACAAGCTGATGGTAATGTAAAAAAGATTTCTAGTCATATTACAAAAAAGGTTGCTGATAAATTAGCCCAAATGTTTAAAAAGGATAGAAAAGATTTTGAACAGAAATGGGATGATGTCAAAGTCTTTATTGAGTATGGAATGTTAACTGAAGAAAAGTTTTTTGAAAAAGCAAATGATTTTGCTCTCTATAAAAATACAAATGATGATTATCATACCTTCACTGAGTTTTTAGAAAAAGTTAAAGAGCCTCAGAAAAATAAAGATGGTAAAACAATTATATTGTATACAAATGATAAGAAAGAACAACATAGTTTCGTTCAAACTGCTACTGATAAAGGCTACGAAGTCTTAGAGCTTGGAGGTCCTTTAGTTAGCCATTTAATTAGTCGTTTAGAATCAACAAATACTGATGTTCAATTTTCTAGAGTAGATGCCGATATAATTGATAAGTTAATTGAGAAAGAACAAACAGAAATTTCTAAACTTTCTGATAAGGAAAAAGAGAAATTACAGAAAATGATTGAAGAACAATTAGACAAGGAAAAATTTACTGTTCAAGTTCAAAATATGTCTGTGTCTGATTCTCCTGTTGTAATTACTCAAAGTGAATTTATGAGAAGAATGAAAGAACAACAACAGCTTTCAGGTGGTGGGGGTATGCAAATGTTTGGAGCAATGCCTGAGTCATATAATTTAGCTGTAAATTCTAATCATGATTTGATTAATAAAATACTTTCTGAGAAAACTAAGAAAAAAAGAGTTGCTCTTATTAAACAGGTACTTGATTTAGCGCTTTTGTCTCAAGGAATGCTCAAAGGAGAGGACTTGACTGGATTTATTTCTAGAAGTGTTAACCTAATAAAGTAGTTGAAAATAAGTTTTATTTAAAGGAGAGGGCCTTATGTCTTCTCCTTTTTTTATACTTTGACTGTAAGGATTTCATCAATTCTTGTAGTGTAGCATTGTGATAGCTGTTCTTGTTTCATTTTCCATTTTCTGTCAAAGCCTTGAGTTGCAATACGTAGTTTATCCCTTCCCATACTACTGTTAATTCTATCAATAACTTTAGAGATTTTAGTATATTTTTCTCTATTCTTTATTTGATCAAATAGATTTAGTTGTACTTGATTCTCTTGTGTAATACTACCAACTATAACTCCTGCTTTTTTATATACATATCCTTTTTTATAAATTTCTTGCAATCCTTTGATTACTTCCTGTACAATGATTTGATTATCATTTGTTGCACGTTCAAGTTGTATCTTTTTAGTGCCATAATATTGTTTGTGTCTTGGATTGAATGGGTTAGTATATATAAATATTCTTAGTTCAGAGGTACTTGTTTTTTGTTTTCTTAATTTTTCACAGCATCTAACAGCAAATGTGCTGATAGCCTCTTTTATGGTATTATAGTCTGATGTGGGATTTCCAAAAGATCTTGAGGTGCAAATGTTTTTTTTTGTTTTATGTTGACTTTCAATATCTAGGCACTTAATTCCTTTTAGTTCTTGTGCTATCCTTAGAACTACAATTGAAAATTTCCTTTTAATCCAGCTCTCTTCAATACATGTTAGATCATGTGCTGTATTGATTCCATACTCTTTAAATCTTTTTGCATGGTTTCTGCCTATTCCCCATATTTCTTCAATAGCAGTGAATTTTAATGCTCTTTCTATTATTTCTTTATTATCTAGTATAAAGACTCCAGATTTTCGATATTTTTTAGCTATGTGATTTGCAATTTTTGCGAGTACCTTTGTTTCTGCAATACCAACTGAAACAGGTATTCCTGTCCATTGCTTTACTTTTTTTCTAAGATTTGTTCCGTAAGTATTTAAGTCTTCATTATAGCATTCTATAAATGCTTCATCGATAGAATATATTTCTATTTCCTTACTATTGTTGCGTAGTATTGACATGACACGTTTTGACATGTCTCCGTATAAAATAAAATTTGTGGAGAAAGTCTTTATTTTATTTCTTTCAAATACCTCTCTTTTCTTGAACGCAGGTTCTCCCATTTTTATACCTAATTTTTTAGCTTCATTGCTTCTAGCAATAACACAACCATCATTATTAGACAAGACTACAATGGGTTTGTTTTCCAAATCAGGGCGAAACACTCTCTCACATGATGCATAAAAGTTATTACAATCAACTAATGCAATCAACGCGCTTTATGTATTATATGTGTAATTACTCCCCAAACTTGAAAGTTCATAGATTCCGTAATTTTAATTGGAGAAAAACTATCATTTTCTGGAACTAAGTATAAACTGTCATCATTTACAGCGATTCTTTTAACTGTGAACTCTCCATCAATAACTGCAAGTACAATATCATTGTGTTTAGGGTATAGAGATCTGTCTACAATCATGATATCTCCACTATTAATTCCTGCTTTTGTCATTGAAGTGCCTTCAACTTTTACACAGAAAGTAGCTTCTTTGTTTTTTACAATATAGTCTTGTAGATTAATTTCCATTTCAATGAAATCATCTGCAGGAGATGGGAATCCTGCAGCAACAGAAGGTTCTGCAAGCTTAATTTCATCTAAATTTAAATCGCTAAAGCTGTGAAAAGAGAGATTGTCTTTTGATGTTTTCATACGTCTAAAGTTCGTTATTTATTTTAAAATAAATACTATTTATTATAGAATAAATAGGCTTTTATTTAACAATAAATTTTGCAGTATAATTTTTGAGTTTAACTAGATATATACCAGCAGAAAGTTCATTTAAATCTAGAGTTTCTTTTTCAGTAGATTTATTATGATGCAGTACAATATCTCCAAGAGAATTAAGAATTACTAAGTCTCCACTTATTGTATTGTTAATTGATAGATATCTGGATGTAGGATTCGGGTAAATATTTAATTCTTTAGATGAATAATTAGTGGAATTACTAACTACCAATGAATCACTACTAAAATAACTAAGTCCTCCAGAATAATTCCCAACAATTAAATCAGTTTTTTGATCATTATTAATATCGCTCATTGTTATCATGCTTTTTCCACCTTCGTTTAAATTTAAAATAGTTAGAGAGTCAAATATTCCAGTTAGGTTATTATCAATATTATCAAAGACATATGTTTCTCCAGAAAATGAACCAACATATAATTCATATAATCCATTATTGTCATAAAGTTTTGGAGTACTAAATCCAGAGCTGATGATATTACTTTCAATATCAATACCTCCAAAATATTCAATAATAGTATCAAAAATGGGAGAGGAAACTGTTCCAGTATTTTCGCAATAATTTATTGTGCCAGATTGTTCACCAATAATAATATCTAATAAACCATCTCTATTAACATCTACCAATTGGGGGAAAGCAAAATAACCTACATCTAAACCTTTGTATTCAGCTTCAGCAAGAAAAAAATTTGGAGGGTTTGAGCCGGTGTTATTAAAAAGATGTAATTTGCCATTGGCATCTCCAATTAACATGTCCATATCTTGGTCTCCGTCTAAATCTCCAAATGTTGGAGATAGGTTTAATGCAGGAATATTGAGGTTTATGTTAAGATTGATACTTGAAATATTTTGCCAATCTCGATCAATTAAATCAAATGAAGGAGTGTCTATACTTCCTATGTTTTTAAATAATGCTAATGATGAGGATGGGTTTCCACCACTTTGATGATATCCATAATTTCCAACAACTAAATCTTGGAGACCATCGTTGTTATAGTCAAAAAAAGTAGGGTAGCAGCCCGAACCAAGATCTATCATATCATTCTGTAAGAAATTATTTTGGTTAAAGTTGAAATCAGCATTTGTATTAGTTCCTGAGTTATTAAATAGCCAACAGCTGGTAAAGTTTTCAGAATTATTTTCGCTATTGGAGGTGACAATTAAATCCTTGATTCCATCATTTGTAGCATCAACATAATATGCTGCAGGAAAAATATCCATACTCGCAGGCATTGTGTTTGAGTTATTTGCAGGAAATACTGAGTCCACATAAATCATATTTGCGTTGGTGCTATCACCACCATTAATCAATAAATTTAAATTACTAAAGCTAATATCTCCAAGAACAATATCTTTGTCATAATCATTGTCGATATCTATTAATAATAAGGTAGAGCCAGCATGTTTTTGTTTAGCATTAGGATGATTAATAATTGGTGGACATTGACAGTTTTGACAATTTAAAGTGTAATTATTTAATCCTTCATAAAAATTTCCCCAACAACTTTCTTCCAATTGAAAAATTACAGTATCACAATTTCCAGTTTGTTCCATAGCCATATTTCTATGAAACTCAATAAATCCTCCAGTTATTTTGAAAGTGAGTATATCTAAATCTCCATCATAATCAACATCACTAACAGCAGGAATGTCAACAGCAGAAATAAAAATATTTATAGGATTAGGTCCACCATAATCACTCAGTACTAAGTCTGTAACAAGAGAAAAGTTTAAAACTGAAGAAGATGTGTTTTTATAAATACCTAATCCTCCACTAGTGTAGGTATAAATATCTTTTTTACCATCACAATTATAATCTTCAAAAATTACCCAATCATGAAGCTCTGGAAAATAAGATTTATATTTTGGTGCAAATACAAATTTGCCGTTTTTGTTTAAATACGGTATTAGCTTATTTCCAGATTTGTCAAATACAACCAAATCCATTGTACCATCTAAATCAAGATCAATTTCATTAAACTGAGCCGCATTAATTCCGCTTGCCCAAGCATTATTAAAATTTGTATTGTTTTCAATTACATTTACCGAAGTATCTCTGTATAAATCCATTTGAGAAAACAGACTATTACAAAGGAGAAAGATTGACAAAAAAATGATAACTCTTTTCATTATTTTAGTGTAATTATATTGCAAAGATATTAATATGTTAGTTTACATGTCCCATTTCATTTTTTAATCTTATAAATTTTAGCTAAACTTTTCTTAGCTATTCCTTCCTTAAAGAATTATAATAATTGGGACGAAAAGGTTATATTTGCCGACTCTAAAAACAAACATTATGCAAAATAGAAACTTTATAAAGATTATTGCCCTTGTTTTTGCGGTAATATGTTTATATCAATTATCATTTACCTGGATAGCTGACAGAGTTGAAAATGATGCTGCCGAGTATGCAGCAGATTTTAACGAAAATGAAAGAGAACAGAAAATCAAGCAGTACCTAGACTCTATAAATTCTGAAGAAGTTTACGATATTTTTATAGCTCAATATACTTACTCTGATTGTAAGCAAAGAGAATTAAATCTTGGTCTTGACCTCAAGGGTGGTATGAATGTCACTCTAGAAGTGATGGTGGTTGATGTTTTAAAAGCTTTAGCTAACAATTCTAGCGATGAGGCATTTAATACTTCTGTGTCTAATGCTATTCGTGCTCAGGAAAATAGTCAAGATGATTTTGTAACACTGTTTGGCTTAGAATATGAAAAAATATCGCCTAACAATGGTTTAGCAGTAATCTTTACATCTCAATTAAAAGATAAAGTGAAGATTAATGCTACAAATAGTGAGGTGATTGATGTTTTAAAATTAGAAGTTGAGGATGCTATTAGTAGATCCTTTAATATTCTTAGAAGTAGAATTGATAGATTTGGTGTAACTCAGCCTAATATCCAAAGACTTGAGACTGCTGGTAGGATTTTAGTTGAATTACCTGGTATTAAAGATCCAGAAAGAGCAAGAAAATTACTTCAGTCTACTGCTCAGTTAGAGTTTTGGGAAACATATGAGTATACAGATCTTTTTCAATCTCTTGAAAATGTAAATACTTACCTTAGAGAAAGCAATGCAGTTAAAGACTCTACTTTAGATACTAAAGAAGAAGTTTCTGTAAGTACAAATGATGAGAATAATGTGAAATCAGAGGAAGGTATTGATGAACTATTATCTGAAGAAGATGATCTTTTAGCAGATTTAGAAACAGACTCTTTAAGTTCTGATAGTTCGGAGGCTTTGTCTTTTGAAGAGTTTGCAGCAGACAATCCGTTATATGCCGTTTTATATCCAAATGTTGATCAGCAAAATCAAATTCAACAAGGTCCTGTTGTTGGTTTCTGCGCTATAAAAGATACTTCTGCTTTAAATACTTATTTAAATGATCCGGCAGTAATGAAATTATTACCTGTTGATGTAAAGTTTGCATATACGGTTAAGCCATATGATACTGAAGAAAAATTTATTCAATTAGTTGCATTAAGAGTAACAAATAGGGACGGTAAGGCTGCTATGGAAGGTGATGTAGTAACTGATGCGTCTCAAGCATTTGGACAGTACAATTCATCTGCTGAGGTTTCTATGTCTATGAATCAAGAAGGAGCAAAACAATGGAAAAGATTAACTGCTGAAAATATTGGAAAAAGTATTGCGATAGTACTTGATGGATTTGTATACTCTTACCCTACAGTGCAAAGTGAAATTTCGGGAGGAAGATCTTCTATTTCTGGAGATTTCAGCGTTAACGAGGCTAAGGATTTAGCTAATATTTTAAAATCTGGAAAGCTACCTGCACCGGCAAGAATTATTGAAGAAGCAATTGTTGGTCCATCTCTAGGTGAAGAAGCAATTAGTTCTGGACTTACTTCGTTTATTTTCGCTTTGCTATTAGTATTAGTTTATATGATATTCTATTACAGCAAAGCTGGTCTTGTTTCAAATGTTGCTTTACTAGCTAATATCTTCTTTATTTTTGGAGTATTATCTTCTCTAGGAGCTGTATTAACATTACCTGGAATTGCTGGAATTATATTAACTATTGGGATGTCAGTTGATGCTAATGTACTTATATACGAAAGAATTCGAGAGGAATTAACAAATGGTAAAGGAATAAGATTAGCTATAACTGACGGATATAACAGTGCATACAGTTCAATAATTGATGCAAATGTTACTACTTTGTTAACGGGTATTATCTTGTATACATTTGGAACAGGTCCTATAAAAGGATTTGCAACAACATTAGTTATAGGTATTATTACATCATTGTTTGCTGCAATCTTTATTACTAGATTAATTATATCGGCTCGTCTTAATAAAGGAAAAGAAATGAATTTTTCCACGAAGCTAACAAAAGGAGCATTTAAAAATATTAATGTTGATTTTATTGGCTTAAGAAAACGCTTTTATGTAATTTCTTCTATTATCGTTTTATTAGGAATTGGTTCTTTATTAACTAAAGGGCTTAATTATGGTGTAGATTTTGTTGGTGGAAGAACCTTTGTAGTAAGGTTTGATGACACTGTAAATAATGAAGATTTAAGAAGTGAACTTTCTGATGTATTTGTTGATGCTGATGGTCTCAATTATACCCCTCAAGTAAAAACATTTGGAGATGACAATCAAGTAAAAATCACTACTTCATTTATGATTGATAATAATGATATTTCCACAGATGAAATTGTTGAGGCTAGACTAAATGAAGGTTTAGAAACTTCAGGTCTTAATTATGAAATAATGAGCTCTCAAAAAGTTGGTCCAACTATTGCAGATGATATTAAAGATGCTGCAGTGTGGTCAATTATTTTCTCACTTCTTGTGATATTTATGTATATTTTATTACGTTTTAGAAAATGGCAATTTAGTTTAGGTGCTGTAGCTGCTGTTTTCCATGATGTTGTTATTGTGCTATCTATTTTCTCTGTTTTTTATGGAATTTTACCTTTTTCTTTAGAGATTGATCAAGCTTTTATTGCAGCAATCTTAACTATTATTGGTTATTCTCTTAACGATACTGTGGTAGTATTTGATAGAGTAAGAGAATATATGAATATTAATAAAAAGAAAAAAATACAAGAATTTATGAATAGTTCTCTTAATAGCACATTAAGTAGAACAATTAATACTTCATTAACTACTTTCTTTGTGCTACTAATTATTTTTGTTTTTGGTGGTGAAGTTATTAGAGGGTTTATGTTTGCCTTAATGGTAGGTGTAATTGTTGGAACTTATTCTTCATTATTTATTGCATCTCCAATTATGTTAGATACAATCAAAGCAAAAGAGGACGCTCCAAAGAAGTAATTAATTTTTAATTATATTTATATTTTCTAGTAACTATGATTCTATTTATTGGAGGTCCTGAAATTATAATTATACTCTTGTTTATAGTTATTTTCTTTGGTTCTAGTAAAATTCCAGATTTAGCTCGAACTCTTGGAAAAACTATAAGAGAGGTTAAGGATGCGTCTAATGAAATTAAAAAAGAAATTAGGGATAGTGCATCTGAAGTAAAAGACGATTTAGATATTAAAAAATAATGTATTCATTTGTTTTTTTAATTTTAGGATTTATTTTGCTTTATTTTGGTGGCGAGCTTCTTATTAAAGGCTCAATAAATATAGCTCTTAAAGCAAATATTTCAAAATTAGTTGTTGGAATGACCGTTGTTTCATTTGCTACTTCTTCGCCTGAACTTTTTGTGAGCATTGTCGCAATTTTTAATGACAGTAGTGATATAGTTTTTGGAAATGTGATTGGTTCTAATATTGCAAATATTGCTCTAGTTTTAGGATTTACATCATTAATTTTTAGTATAAATATTTCTGAAAAAACTTTAAAAATTGATTATCCATTTTTACTTTTTTCTACTTTTTTTGTTGGTTTAGTTTTATTCTTTTTTGAATCTGTTTCATTTTATTCTGGATTTGTCTTCATTTTAATTTTATCAGTATTTATATATTCTATAATAAAGAAATCAAGAAATGAGATAAATGATGAGGATAATAATCAGAAATTATTGAAAACATCAATGGTATTAAGTCTTGGTTATGTTGCTATTGCTATTATAATGTTAAAATTTGGCGCTGATTTTCTTGTTGATGGGGCTATTGAAATTGCTAATTACTTTAATGTAGAAGAAAGAATAATTGCCTTAACATTAGTTGCTATTGGCACTAGTGTGCCTGAACTTGCTACATCAATGATTGCCGCATTAAAAAAAGAAGTTGATCTTGCTGTTGGTAATATAGTTGGGTCTAATATTTTTAACTTACTTGTTGTGCTGGGAATAACTGCTCTGTTTAAAAATGTTAATCTTGTAAACATAAATATTTTAAATGTGGATTATCTATTTATGCTAATCTTAACTTTAATTTTTGGTATAATGATATACACTTTTGGAAGAGGAAAATTAAATAAATTAAAAGGAGGGTTACTCCTTTTAATTTATGCTGGGTATTTAATCTACACTATTTATTAATTTATATCTGCTTCTTTAACAGTTTTAACTATTCTTCCTGCAATTTTATAAGGATCTCCATTAGATGCTGGTCTTCTATCTTCTAGCCAACCTTTCCATCCTTTTTCAACTGTTATAATAGGTATTCTTATTGAAGCGCCTCGGTCAGAAATTCCATAACTAAAATCAGTAATAGATGCTGTTTCATGAAGACCTGTTAATCTTTGGTCATTAAATTCTCCATAAACTTCAATATGTTCTCTAGTTACATGTCTAAATGCTTCACAGATTTTTTCATACGTTTCTTGAGATTCACATGTTCTAAGTGTTGTGTTTGAAAAGTTGGCATGCATTCCAGACCCATTCCAATCTCCTTTCACTGGCTTTGGATGATATTCTATATAATATCCATATCTTTCTGTTAATCTATCCAATAAATATCTTGCAATCCAAATTTCATCACCTGCTTTTTTTGCTCCTTTGGCAAAAAGCTGAAATTCCCACTGGCCACTTGCAACTTCCTGATTAATTCCTTCAAAATTTAGACCTGCATCTATACACAAATCTGCATGTTCCTCGACAAAGTCTCTACCATGAGTATTTCTTCCTCCAACCGAGCAATAGTAAAGTCCTTGAGGACCAGGGTATCCGCCAACTGGAAAGCCAAGTGGGAGTTGTGTTTGAGAATCCATAATAAAGTATTCTTGTTCAAAACCAAACCAAAAATCATTATCGTTGTCATCTATTTTTGCTCTAGCATTTGAAATATGCGGTGTTCCATCGGCATTTAATACTTCGGTCATTACTAGAAAACCATTTAGTCTGTCAGGATCTGGATATATTGCTACAGGCTTTAAGAGGCAGTCTGAAGATCCTCCTTCGGCCTGCTTTGTAGAGCTACCATCAAATGACCAAACCGGACAGTCTTTTAAATTACCAGAAAAATCTTCAATAACTTTTGTTTTGCTTCTCATATTTTGTGTTGGCTCATATCCATCAAGCCAAATGTACTCTAGTTTAGTTTTCATAGGTTTAATTTTAAATTATATTTAGAAATGAAACATAATGATAGTGTGTTTTTTACACTTACACAAGATTGATTCTTTCTTTTTTTTAACATATGTTACAAAAATTAAATTTTATTTGTTTTTATGATTGTAAATCTGTTTTAAAAAAGCTAAAATTATTAATATGTTATTAACACCTAATTGTTTTTATATAAAATAATCCTTTTAAAATTTTCAAAATTATTGTTTATTTTAGCAGCAATTAAAAAAATAAAGAGATGAGAATTTTCTTACGAAATACAACCATTTTATTTTGTTTTTTATTGTTTGTTTCTACTAGCGCTGATGCTCAGAAGAAAAGTAGAAAAATGATAAAGGCTGATCAAGCCTTTTCCGTTGAACAATACAATAAAGCTGCGGAATTATACAAGAAAGCATACCAAAGTGCAAAAAGTAGAGCTATTAAATCTGAAATTATTTTTAAACAAGCTGAATGTTACAGACTCTCAGGTAATAAAAAAAGAGCAGAATCTTATTACAAAAGAGCTATAAAAGCTAAGTATCCAGATGTCCTTGTATATCTTCGTTATGCAGACATTTTAAGAATGAATGAAAAATACCAAGAAGCAAAAGAGCAATACCAAAAGTATATTCAATTAAATCCTACAGATGTTTTAGGAGAGATGGGTTTAAAATCATGTGATTATGCTTTAAATTGGTTGTCAAATCCTACAAGATATCAGGTAGAATTAATGCCACTTATTAACTCGAGATTTAGTGACTTTTCTCCGTCATTTGGTAATGGTGAATATTCTGAAGTATTCTTTACTTCATCTAGAACTGGTGGCTTTAGTAATAAAATTGATGATAGAACTGGGGAAACATTTACAGACATATATTCATCAAAGCTAAATAAAAAAGGAAAATGGAGCGTTCCAACGATGTTAACTGAACCTATAAATACTGCTGGAAACGAAGGTTCTGTTGTGCTAAATAAAAGGGGTACCACTATGTATTTTACTAAATGTGATGTCCAGAAAAAGAAATCATTAGGTTGTAATATTTATGTTTCTAATAGAAAAGGAAAAGTGTGGAGCCCTCCAACAATTTTACAAATAAAAGTTGATAGTAATACAACATTAGGTCATCCGACAATCAGTGAAGATGAAATGACTTTAATTTTCTCTTCAGATCTTTCTGGAGGATATGGTGGTAAAGATTTATGGATTGTAAAAAAACAAAAAAGAGGAAAATGGAGCGATCCTGTTAATCTTGGTCCTGCAGTAAACACTTCAAATGATGAAATGTTTCCTTTTCTTCACTCAGATGGTACTCTATACTTTGCATCTACTGGACATATTGGGATGGGAGGTTTTGATATTTTTAAATCTTACTTAGATGAAAATGATGTATACTCATCAATTACCAATCTAAAATATCCTATAAATACTTCCGGTAATGATTTTGGTATGATTATAGAAAAATCTGGAGAAAGAGGATATTTAACTTCAGATAGATCTGGAGGAAAAGGTGGTGATGACATATATCAGTTTGAGTTACCTCCGATAGTTTTGTCAATAAAAGGAGTAGTAACGGATTCAAAAACTGGTGCAATTTTAACTGACGCAAACGTAATATTATCTTCAACAGATGGCAAGGTTAAGGAAACTAAAACAGATAATACAGGATCCTACATGTTTAAACTTGATCCACTTCGTTCTTACGAAATTCTTGTATCTGTAGAGGGGTATCTAAATAAAAAACTAACTGAAACCACAGTTGGTATAGATGAAAATAAGGTTTTTATTGTTGACGCTATTTTAGATCCAGTTAAAAAAGAAATTATTCTGCCTAAAATTGAATATGATTTTGCTAAGTGGAATCTTCGTGATAAATCTATTTCTGATCTTAACATGTTAGCCGAAGCTTTAAAAGATAATCCTAATGTTGTTGTTGAACTTAAATCTCATACTGATTTTATTGGCAACAACAGAAGTAATCTAAGATTGTCACAGAAAAGAGCAGATGCTTGTGTTAATTATCTTGTTGGTATTGGAATTGATCCCGGACAACTTGTTGCTGTTGGAGCAGGAGAAAATGAACCTTTCGTTATTGAAGTAAGAGATGGAAGATTTAAAGAAGGTGATGTCCTTACAGAATCTTATATTAGGAAAATTAAGTTCAAGAAAAACAAGAATAAGGCACATCAATACAATAGAAGAACTTCATTTAAGGTTCTTAGAGAAGATTATATTCCTCAATCTGAGGGAAAATAAGTAAATAATGATTTATAAAGAAAGCGTCCTTTTTTTAAGAGGATGCTTTTTTTTAATTTGAATATGAACAATAGATATACTCAGAGAGGAGTTTCAGCAGATAAAGAAGATGTACATAGTGCAATTAAAAATGTTGATAAAGGTTTATTTCCAAAAGCATTTTGTAAAATAGTTCCCGATTATCTTTCTGGAGATGATGACTATTGTATTGTTATGCATGCAGATGGAGCAGGCACAAAATCTTCGCTAGCCTATATGTATTGGAAAGAAACCGGAGATATATCCGTATGGAAAGGAATTGCTCAAGATGCCTTAGTTATGAATATTGATGATCTACTTTGTGTTGGAGCAACTAACAATATTATGTTGTCTTCAACTATTGGTAGAAACAAAAATTATATAAATAAAGACGTTCTTTCTCAAATTATTAACGGAACAGAAGAATTATTAAAAGAATATAGAACATATGGAGTTGATATTTTTTCAACTGGAGGTGAGACTGCAGATGTAGGAGATTTAGTAAGAACAATAATTGTAGATTCTACTGTTGTTGCTAGAATGAAAAGGACAGATGTTATTGATAATGCAAATATAAAAGCAGGAAATGTTATCGTTGGATTGGCTTCTTTTGGTCAAGCATCATATGAAAACGAATATAATGCTGGAATGGGAAGTAATGGTTTAACTTCTGCCAGACACGATGTCTTTAATAATGTTTTAGCATCAAAATACCCTGAGTCTTATGATCCTACTATTCCAAAAAATTTAGTTTATTCTGGATCAAAAGCAATAACTGATAAAATTTTAGATATTGATGTAGGAAAACTTGTTTTATCTCCGACAAGAACATATGCTCCAGTTATTAAAAAAGTTTTGGATACTTTTAGAAATGAGATTGATGGTATGGTCCACTGCAGTGGAGGTGCACAAACTAAAGTACTTCATTTTATTGATAATCTTCATGTTGTTAAAAACAATATGTTTGATGTACCACCACTTTTTGAACTAATACAAGAAGAATCAAACACTGACTGGAAAGAGATGTATAAAGTGTTCAATATGGGACATAGAATGGAAATTTATGTTGATGATTCAATAGCTGAAGAAATTATTGCAATTTCAAACTCTTTTAATATAGATGCAAAAATCATTGGTAGAGTTGAAGATTCATCGGAAAAAAAGCTTACGATAACTTCTGATAAAGGAGAATTTAAATATTAATATGTTAGATAAACTAGAAGCAATTAATCAAAGATTCATGGAAGTAGAAAAATTAATTTCTTCTCCTCAGGCAATGAATGATATGAAATCTTATGTTCAACTTAGCAAGGAATATAAAGATTTAACTCCAATTATTGAGATATACAAATCTTATAGTACACTATTATCTAATATTGATGAAGCAAAGCAAATAATTTCTGATGGAGACGATCCAGAAATGAAAGAAATGGCTAAAATGGAACTTGATGAGCATCTTCCTAAAGTAGGCTTAATGGAAGAAGAAATTAAGGTTTTATTAATTCCTAAAGATCCTGAGGATGCAAAAAATGCTGTTTTAGAAATTAGAGCAGGAACGGGAGGAGATGAAGCGAGTATTTTTGCTGGAGATTTATACAGAATGTATACCTCTTTTGCACAATCAAAAGGATGGTCCTTAGAATTAGTAGATATTGCAGAAGGAACTGCAGGTGGATATAAGGAAATTATTTTTAATCTCTCTGGTGATGATGTTTATGGGCAAATGAAATTTGAATCTGGGGTTCATAGAGTTCAAAGAGTACCACAAACAGAAACTCAAGGAAGAGTTCATACTTCTGCTTCTTCAGTGATAGTACTTCCAGAAGCCGAAGAGTTTGATATAGAGCTAAAAGACAGTGATATTAGAAAAGATACTTATTGTTCATCTGGTCCAGGTGGACAGTCTGTTAACACAACTTATTCTGCAGTAAGATTAACACATATTCCAACAGGAGTTGTAGCCCAATGCCAAGATCAAAAATCTCAACATAAAAACTATGACAAAGCTTTAAAGGTTCTAAGATCTAGGATTTATGAAATGGAATTACAAAAAAAGTTAGAAGAGGATGCTAAAAATAGAAAAACAATGGTTTCATCCGGAGATAGATCAGCTAAAATTCGAACTTATAATTATCCTCAGGGCAGAGTAACAGAACACAGAATAGGTCTTACAAAATATAATTTGCAATCCGTTATGGATGGAGATATTCAAGAGTTTATTGACGAATTGCAATTAGCTGAAAATGCTGAAAAATTAAAAGAAGGAACATCAAATGAATAAAAAAGATTTAGTAAATCAGATTAGACATAAGAGAACTTTTTTATGTATTGGATTAGATACTGATATTAACAAAATTCCTAAACATTTATTAGTATGTGATGATCCAGTCTTTGAATTTAATAAGCAAATAATTGATAGTACTCAGGATCTCTGTGTTGCATATAAATTAAATACAGCATTTTATGAGTCTAATGGAATTAAAGGATGGGAGTCTTTAATTAAGACACTGAATTATATTCCTGAGAATATTTTTTCCATTGCTGATGCAAAGAGAGGCGATATTGGTAATACATCACAAATGTATGCCGAAACATTTTTTAAAACAATACCTTTTGATTCTGTTACTGTTAATCCTTACATGGGCTCTGACTCTGTAAAGCCATTTTTAAATTTCGATGGTAAATGGGTTGTTCTTCTTGCCTTAACATCAAATCACGGTAGTAAGGATTTTCAAAATATATTAGATAATGAAAGCCTTCCTTTATACAAAAAAGTTATACAAACTTCCAAAAATTGGGGTAATGAAGATAATATGATGTTTGTAGTTGGTGCCACTAAAGCAGGAGCTTTAGCTGAAATACGTAAAATCATTCCAAATCATTTTTTATTAGTTCCTGGAGTTGGAGCTCAAGGTGGAAGTTTAAAAGATGTAGTTGAATATGGTATGAATCATGATTGTGGTTTATTAATAAACTCTTCTAGATCAATTATATATTCATCTAATGATTTGAAATTTGCTACAAGTGCACGAGAATCTGCTTTAAAAATCAAAAAAGAAATGGAAGCCTTTTTGGATTAACTACAAAGTTAAAATATATACATAATAACCAATAATTTCATGTATTAGATCTTCCCAGTTTTCAAGAACACGAGACCTTGGTAGTAATATATATTCAATTTTATTACTGCTATATGACATGGAATTATCAACAGAAAATGGAATTATTTTCAATCCTTCATTCTCAAAGCATAGAATCGATCTTTTCATGTGAATAGCAGATGTGATGAGAATATATTCATTTTTTTTGTCTAGTAATTTTGCGCTGTTAATTGCATTTTCTTTTGTATTTCTAGATTGATTTTCTATTTTTATATCATTACTGTCAATTTTATTTTTAATTAAAAAATCTTTAATTGTTTCTGATTCTTTATAGTTATTGTTAAATAAATTTCCATTACCTCCTGAAATAAAAATGTTTTTTATGATTCCTTGATTATATAGTTGAAGCGTGTAGATTAACCTATCAGCTTCTTTTTTAAAGTTGTGTTTGTTTTTTATGTAATCATAATCACTAAAACCTCCAAGTAAAATTCCAGCTTCATATTGTTTGTCAAATTTTGTAACTGAAATTTGAGGCACTTCCCATGCTTTAACTATTCTGTTAAAAATAAAGTCATTTGAAAAGAAAAGAAATATTAGCAAAGAAAAAAACAAGAATAATTTTCTTTTTTTGTTATTTAAAATTCCAGCAATCATTAAAGTTAAAATCCAAAATGTAGGTTTTATTAAGAAAGATAATAGTTTAGAAAAAATGAAAAACATTTGATAAAAATATAATTTTTAAGAACACACTTAATCATTTCTTTCTTATTTTTTCATTAAATTGCAACTAATAATTTGTTTTAAAATGTTCGCTGTAATAAGAAATTTTTTAGAAAAGACATTTTTTGGTGTTAGTAGCTGGTGGGGGACAAAACTTGGAATTAAACCATCTTTTATTAGGTTGTTTTTTATATATGCTGCCTTTGCTAATGCTCTTACAATTTTTATCTATTTGCTCATGATTTTTATATTGAGACTTAGGCTATTAATTAAATTTAGAAAAAGAAAATCAGTATTTGATTTATAATTTATGGATCTTCAATTATTACTTACTATTCTGCTTATTTTTATCGAGCTTATTGCATTTGCTTGGTTAATTATTGATATTCAGAAATCTAAAAAGAAACAAGATAAAATTATTGAGTTAGAACATCAAATATTACAAGTTGAATATCAAATTTTAAACCTTGAAACTAATATTTTAAAGACCGAAAATAATATTATTGATGAAGTTAAAAAGGTAAATAAAACTTTATCAAAAATTAAATAATGTACACTGAAAGAAAAATTTTAGGAGTTTGTTCATGGTTGTCAGATAAGTTTGATTTAAATGTAACAGGATTAAGAATTCTTTTTGTTGTTTTTCTTTTTCTTGGAATAGGATCTCCATTTATTGTGTACTTAATTTTATACTTAATCAAACCAAACCATTATTAATAATGATAGTTTTAGTTACAGGTAGTAATGGGTTATTGGGTCAAAAGATTATTGAACAACTTAAAAATAAAGACAATAAAATTATTGCAACTTCTAAAGGATCTAATAGAAATTCAAATAATAATTCTTTTATTTATGAAGATTTAGATATTACTAATAAAGAGCAGTTGTCTTTTGTATTAAAAAAATATAAGCCAGAAGTTGTCTTTAATACTGCAGCCATGACTAATGTAGATTTATGTGAGCTGGAAAAAGATTTATGTAAAAAAGTTAATGTCAAAGCAGTTGAATACCTTGCTGATATATGCTTTGATTTAGATGCTCATTTAATTCATATTTCAACTGATTTTATTTTTGATGGAAATGATGGTCCTTATAATGAAGATGATATTGCTTGTCCACTTTCATTTTATGGTCAATCCAAATTAGATTCGGAAAATATTTTAAAATCTCATAAATGTAAATGGACTATTTTAAGAACTATTGTATTATTTGGTGTTGGTAAGAATTTAACAAAAAGTAATATTGTTTTGTGGGCTAAAGAGCAGCTTGAGAATTCAAAGGTTATAAATATTATTGATGATGAGTTTCGCGCACCAACTTTAGCTGATGATTTAGCTTATGCTTGTATTTATTCAGCAAAAAACAAGGTTTTTGGAGTATATCATGCTTCTGGAAAAGATATTATGAGTATTTATGATATGGTTATTTCTATTGCTAACTACTTTAATTTAGATAAAAATCTTGTAAATAGAATTAGTTCCAAAGAATTAAGCCAAGTAGCTAATAGACCAAAAAAAACTGGCTTTGTTTTAGAAAAAGCCAAGCAACAGTTAAATTATCATCCAAAATCTTTTAATGATTCTTTAATGTATATAGATAAACAACTTACTAATCAAAATAACTAATATGAGAAAAATATTATTTCTAACTCTTTTACCATTTTTATCACTTGCAGATGGTATTGATCAGAAAATTGATGCAGCATTTGCTCCAATTTCTAATTTTTTTAGCAACCTTGTTTTTTTTACTATATACGACATACCATTTGTATTAATGCTACTTGTTTTTAGTGCCTTATTTTTTACAATTTATTTTGCATTTCCAAATATTAGATATTTTAAACTTGCAATAAATACTGTTCGTGGAAAATATGACGATATAGAAATAAAAACCAAAAATAATGATGATATAAAAGAAACTATTAAAGATGAAAGTCAAGATGGAGAAGTTAGTCATTTTCAAGCTTTAGCTACTGCAGTTTCTGGTACTGTGGGAAATGGTAATATTGCTGGAGTTGCTTTAGCAATTGCCTTGGGTGGTCCAGGTGCTACATTTTGGATGATTATTTGTGGATTGTTAGGTATGTCAACAAAATTTGTTGAATGTACTTTGGGAGTTCAGTATCGGGATGTAGATGAAAATGGTACTGTATACGGCGGTCCTATGTATTATATAAGTAAGGGGTTAAAAGAAAGAGGTTTTGAAATTTTTGGAAAAATTGCTGCTGTTTTATTTGCTATATTTTGTATTGGAGGCTCGTTTGGGGGGGGGAATGCTGCGCAATCAAATCAAGCAACAATAGTTTTAAAAGATTTGATGGGCTTAGAAAGTACTGCTGCAGGTGCAATAATTGGTGTTTTAATTGCAGTTATCGTTGGAGTAATAATTATTGGTGGAATAAAAAGAATTGCAACAGTAACTGAAAAAGTAGTTCCATTTATGGCTCTTATGTATTTGCTTGCTTGTCTATATATAATTTTATTAAACTTTACTTTTATTGATGATGCTTTTAGATTAATTATAGCGGAGGCTTTTAATCCTACTGCAATTGGAGTTGGTAGTATAATTGGAGTGCTTATAGTAGGTTTTAAAAGAGCAGCTTTTTCAAATGAAGCTGGAGCTGGTTCAGCTTCAATTGCACACTCTGCTGTTAAAACAAAATACTCTGCTTCTGAGGGCCTAGTAGCTCTGTTAGAGCCTTTTATTGATACTGTTGTAATTTGTACTATGACTGCATTAGTTATTATAATTTTTAATTTCGGAGGTTACTTTGAATATGGTGGTCTTGACGGAATGGTATATATTGATGGAGTTGGATATGAGGGGGCTGGAATTACATCAAAGGCATTTGCTCAATATATTCCTTTTTCAAATATATTTTTGACAATAGCAGTTGTATTGTTTGCTGTTTCTACTATGATATCATGGTCATATTATGGATTGCAATCTTGGAAATTTATTTTTGGAAGGGGGTATTATGCAGATCTTACCTACAAGATTTTATTTTTATTATTTATTATTATTGGAGCTGCATCAAGTATGTCATCCATTTGGGCATTTTCAGATGCGATGATTTTTGCTATGATTTTTCCTAATATGGTTGGTTTGTTTTTCTTATTTCCAGTTGTTAAGAAAGAGCTGGGTAAATATTTGGATGCTATTAAGAATAATTAAAATGATTGGTCCTGAAATTCATAAACTGGTTAGAGATGTAGTTGATTTTCCAAAAAAGGGAATAGTTTTTAAGGATATTACAACCTTATTGATGAACAAAGATATTTCTGATAAAATTATTGACGAGTTTGTTGCTAGAGTATCGCATTTAAAAATTGATGCTATTGCTGGTATTGAAAGTAGAGGTTTTTTATATGGATTTATGCTTGCAAATAGGATGAATATACCATTTATTCCAATTAGAAAATCAGGAAAACTTCCATGTGAAACGAAAAAATATAAGTACGATTTGGAGTATGGGTCTTCTGAAATAGAAATCCATATTAATGACATTAGGACGGATTGGAATGTTTTAGTTCATGATGATCTTCTAGCAACAGGAGGAACTGCATGTGCTAGCGCTGAATTAATAAAATCTTGTAATGCAAATGTTATTGGATTTTCATTTGTAATTAGCCTAAATTACTTAGATCCATTGCCAAAATTACAATTATACTCTAGAAATATAATTAGCTTATTAGAGTATTAAATAATTTTCTAGATATATTTGTTATTCTGTAGGATATTTATATTTTTGCAACCCAATTAAAATAATTATATGCTAGTAATACCTGTAAAAGATGGAGAGAATATTGATAGAGCTTTAAAACGTTTCAAAAGAAAATTTTTAAAGACAGGAACTTTAAAACAAGTTCGATCTAGAAAACAGTATATAAAAAAATCTGAAAGACTACGTGTTCAAAAACAAAAAGCAGTTTATTCTGAGAACATGTTAAGAAATATGGATTAGTATTTCTTTTATTGTTATTTTATCTCTATCTTGGTTTATCTGTTTTTTAAAAAAAATAAATGTACCTAGACAAATTTCTTGATTATATAAGTAAAGAAAAAAGATATTCTGTTCATACTATAACATCATATAAAACTGATTTAAATCAGTTTTTTTTATTTTTAAATACAGAGTTTAGTGTTTCAGATCTAAGTAGGGTTACTTTTAAAATGATAAGAAATTGGATTTCTCATCTTTTAGAAAGTGGATTAAAATCAGTAAGTGTAAATAGAAAAATTTCTTCAATTAAATCTTATTTTAAATTTATTGAAATGTCTGGCTTTTCTAAATATAATCCAACCTTAAAAATAACATCTCCAAAAACATCAAAAAGGCTACCTGTATTTATTGAGAAAAAAAATATTGACAATCTTTTAGACAATAATTTTTTCAATAATGATTTTGAAGGAAGACGAGATAAATTAATTATTGAATTATTTTATTTTACAGGTATTAGGTTAAGTGAATTGTTAAATATAAATGTCTCAGATATTAATTTCAATAATTCATCTGTAATGGTTTTAGGTAAAAGAAATAAAGAAAGAATAATACCACTCAATTTTGAGTTATTACAAAATCTTAAAAATTTTATTTCACAAAATAATTTAAGCAAATTTTTATTTACAGATATAAACCATAAAAAATTATATTCTAAAAAAGTTTACCGAATTGTAAATTATTATATTTCTAAGGTTTCCAGCTTAAGAAAGAGAAGTCCACATATTTTAAGACATTCATTTGCAACACACATGCTAAATAATGGTGCTGATATTAATGCTATTAAGGAGTTGCTAGGTCATTCTAATTTAAGTGCAACACAGATTTATACGCATAACTCAATAAATAAGCTAAAATCAGTACATAATCAAGCGCATCCAAAAGGTTAGAAAATGATATTAAATCATTAAATAATTTTAATAATTCAAAGCTTTAATTTTTTATCCAAAATATAAGTAGTAAAAAATTCATTTTTTTTATTGTTTGTATGAAAAATTTAATAAATTTGCAGCCCATTTTATGGATGTCGTTCTTTATAAAGGTGAACAGAATAAGCCGATATAGCTCAGCTGGCTAGAGCAGCTGATTTGTAATCAGCAGGTCGTGGGTTCGAGTCCCTCTATCGGCTCATGGGGGAGATACTCAAGCGGTCAACGAGGGCAGACTGTAAATCTGCTGGCTACGCCTTCACAGGTTCGAATCCTGTTCTCCCCACACCAAATAAATGGTAATGCGAGAGTAGCTCAGTTGATAGAGCGTCAGCCTTCCAAGCTGAGGGTCGCGGGTTTGAGCCCCGTCTCTCGCTCAATACCTTAACAGCCGATGTAGCTCAGGGGTAGAGCGTTTCCTTGGTAAGGAAGAGGTCACGGGTTCAATTCCCGTCATTGGCTCGGAAGAGTATAAATAGTAGGAGTATAAAAAAGTAATTATATTAATTAAATTAAACAAAAATGGCTAAAGAAAATTTTAATCGTACCAAACCACATTTAAATATTGGTACTATTGGTCACGTTGACCATGGAAAAACAACTTTAACTGCTGGAATTACAAAAGTTCTAGCTGAGAAAGGTGGTGCTGAAGTTCGTGATTTTGACACGATTGATAATGCGCCGGAAGAAAAGGAAAGAGGTATTACAATTAATACTTCACATGTTGAATATGAAACTGAAAACAGACACTACGCTCACGTAGATTGTCCTGGTCACGCCGATTACGTTAAAAACATGGTAACTGGTGCTGCTCAAATGGACGGTGCTATACTTGTATGTGCTGCAACTGATGGACCAATGCCACAAACAAGAGAACATATTCTATTAGCTCGTCAGGTTGGTGTTCCAAGTATTGTCGTGTTTTTAAACAAAGCTGACATGGTTGATGATGAAGAGTTACTTGAACTAGTTGAAATGGAAGTTAGAGAATTATTGTCTTTTTATGACTACGATGGTGATAATACTCCAATTGTTACTGGATCTGCATTAGGTGCACTTAATGGGGAAGGTGAATGGGTAACTAAGGTTGATGAATTAATGGCAGCTGTTGATTCATGGATTCCTGAACCTGTTAGAGATAATGAAAAACCGTTCTTAATGCCTATTGAAGATGTGTTTACTATCACAGGTAGAGGAACTGTTGCAACAGGAAGAATTGAAACTGGTGTTGCAAATACTGGTGATGCTGT
>CALJFR010000057.1 GCA_938073745.1 uncultured Flavobacteriales bacterium | reverse complement strand
GCTTCGTTGATCATTGGCATTAATATTCTATTTGCAACAAATCCTGGAGCATCATTTACTTCTACAGGAATTTTATCTAATTTTTTACTTAACTCCATTATTTGTGAAGTAACTTCATCAGAAGTTTCCTTACCACGAATTACTTCAACTAATTTCATTATTGGTACTGGATTCATAAAATGCATTCCAATTATTTTATCTTTTCTGTTTGTCTGATTAGCGATTTGAGTTATCGATATTGAGGATGTGTTTGTTGCTAGAATAGTGTGTTCTTGACAAATTTCATCTAAATCTTTAAATATTTTAAGTTTTAGATCTACATTTTCAGTAGCAGCCTCAACCACTAAATCACTCTTTTCTACACCAGCTTGGAAATCAGTGGTTGTTTTAATATTTTCTAGTGTATTGTTTTTCTCCTGATCAGTTATCTTTTCTTTACTAAGCATTCTATCCAAATTTTTAGTAATTGTAGTTATTGCCTTTTCTAAGCTTTCATTAGAAATATCTACTATAGTAACATTGTATTCTTTCTGAGCAAATGCGTGAGCTATTCCATTGCCCATAGTACCCGCACCAATAATTGTTATGTTTTTCATATTTTATTTTTTAGTATAATATTTTTATGTTGTCAAAATAAATTTCTTCAAATAAACTAGGTTCATTTCTTCTCATATTCAAAAAGACCTTAAAAGATTCTGCGCCAATGCTTTCACTAACAGTTTGAGTAAGATTAATATAAATTTTATTCCATTCTTGTTTTGGAGTTACCCAGAGAAGGTCTCTTCTAACTACGTCTTGAGAATAATTAATATACATTCCAACTAAGAATTCAGTGCTAGATTTATAGTCTATTTCTAAGTATACTGGAGCTCCTTGTTGAGGAAGTATTAACTTTTGAGTAGAAATCTCAAAATTAATATTAGGTTCTTCAATTAAGGCGTATCCATAGTGATTACTATTGTTTTGTTGAATTGTAAAGTCAATTTCACTATTTATTGTGGAATCAATTATAGTTCCAGAACTTTCAAAATCTTCTAAGATAGCATCAAAAGAGCTATTATAAGAAAATGAAGGTGAAATATTAATTATTTCATTTTCAATTAATTCCACCGTATCTAAATAACTTGTGTAAAATGGATACTGAATGCGTGTAGAAGCAATACCATTTGCCTTTACACCAGCCTTAATTCTTATGTTTTGTATTCCTTTATTTAAAACAGGAAAAGTAACAGGGATTTCATAAACCCCTTGAAGGTTTTCATTAATATAAATCCAGACATCTGTTATGTTTTCAGTATTTTCTCCAAATGATGAATTTGAAGTTAAATTGAAATCATTAATTTCAATGTATGAAGGTATTTCTTCTTCTTTATTGCATGAAAAACAAATTAAAATTAATATGATAAAATAATGAAAACTATGTTTTAACAATTGATTGTGTATTATAAATTTGTTTATTCTTCTATAAAAAAGATTAATACATTTTTTTTGTATTAATATTTTCAAAAATACATTTTAAACTAATATTATTAAAATCAATTGAAGGATACTTTTTTACATAAAGGATTAAGAAATAAATTGGTTGAGCATTTATCGAAAAAGGGTATTGATAATATCGATATTTTAGATGCTATAAATAATGTGCCTCGGCATCTGTTTATGGACAATGCATTTGTAAATTTTGCATATCAGGATAAAGCTTTTCCTATTGGTTCTGGACAAACCATTTCTCAGCCATACACTGTTGCTTTTCAGACACAATTACTAGATATCAAGCCGTATCAAAAAATTTTAGAAATTGGAACTGGATCTGGCTATCAAGCTGCAGTTTTAAATGAACTTAATACTCACGTTTATACTATTGAACGTCAGAAAGACTTATTTAAGAAAACAAAAGAATTTCTCCCTTCAATTGATTATAAATGTAATTTCTTTTATGGTGATGGTTATAATGGTTTAGAAAAATTTGCTCCCTTTGACAGAATTATAATAACATGTGGTGCTCCACAGATACCCCAATCATTAATAGATCAATTAAAAATTGGTGGAAGAATGGTTGCTCCAATTGGAGATGGAGATATCCAAATTATGCACTTAATTGAAAAGTTATCTGAAACTGAAACTAAAATAACTACACATGGTGAATTTTCCTTTGTTCCCATGCTAAACGATAAGCAAAATGGAAACTAAAGATTCTGTAGGAGAATACATTAAGCAGATAAGTTTGGATAATTACGGTAAAGGAATATACTTCTTAGAAATAGAAACAAGTACTGGAATTATAAATAAGAAGCTAATTTTACAGTAGTTAATTTTAGATTTAATAGAAAGAATTAGGTGAGAATTAATTTTTAGTCCAGGTTTTTTAATAATATTTCACATCCTTTTTTAATTTCATCTAAAGTAATAGTTAATGGAGGTGTTATCCGAATTGCAGAATCATTAAACAAAAAATAAAATAGTAGTAAACCATCATTCATACAAGCTTCAACAATTTTAACAGTTTCCTTATTATCATTTAAATCTAATGATAGCATAAGACCCTTTCCGCTTATACTTTTTATTTTTTTGTGTATGAGTAGTTTTCTGAATAATTCTTCTTTTTCATTAATGCTGTCAATAATATTATTCTTTAAGATATACTCTAATGTAGCATGACTGGCAGTACATCCGATAGGATGTCCCCCAAACGTTGTTATATGTCCTAATTTGGGGTTATGAGTCAATTTATTCATATTGTCCCATGATGAGATAAATGCTCCAATTGGAAATCCACCACCCATACCTTTTGCAATACACATAATATCAGGTACAATTTTAGTATGTTCAAATCCAAATAGTTTTCCAGTTCTTCCAAAACAAGTCTGTATTT
>CALJFR010000056.1 GCA_938073745.1 uncultured Flavobacteriales bacterium | reverse complement strand
AAGTATATTTTATTTAGTTTGTAAAAAAAATTATATAAGTTTGTTTAAAAATAATTATACAAAATGAAAAATTTTAAGAGTACAAAACTATTTGAAGGATACAGCACTGCATTTCGTCAATGGAGAGCAGACCATTCACATTGCAAATTTGTGCATGGTTACGCATTAAAATTTAAGGTAACTTTTGAAGGAAATCTTGATGAACTTAACTGGGTATGTGATTTTGGATGTTTCAAAAGAAATGGAATTAAAGAGCACATGAAATATATGTTTGACCATACGACTGTTGTAGCTAAAAATGATCCAGAATTAGAATCCTTTAAATTGTTAGCAAGTAAAAATTTAATTCAATTGAGAATTATTGATCACGTTGGTTGTGAAAAATTTGCTGAATATGTATACAATTACATAGACAATGAAATAAATAAGGAAACAAATGGTAGAGTTAGAGTTCTTAGTGTAGAAAGCTATGAAGGCGGAACAAATAATTCAGCAATATATGAACCAATAAGAATTAATACAGCATTAACAAATTTAAGAGCAACTTACAAAAATAAATTAACCTCAAAACAATTAGTATAAAATGGATAACTACTTTATAGATAACAATACACAAAACACTGTTGAGATTGAAGATATTTCCGAAAATTTGGACACGAAATATAACAAAAAGAATAGATCAAGAGTTGCGGTTAATGATGAATTAGAAATCGTTCAAACGGGATTTGCCAATGCAGTTGCTGAAGGATTTCCTTTAAGCGAAAATGAAAAATTAGATATGATTAATTCTGCTGAACATGCATTTGGAATGTTTTTAGATGCTCTAAAATGCGACTGGAGGAATGACCCTAACTCTATGGACACCCCAAGAAGAGTTGCCAAAGCATATGTAAATGATTTATGGTCTGGAAGATATACAGCAATGTCTGAAATTACCTCTTTTCCATCTGATGGTTATGATGGGATTATTATTGAAAGAGATATTCCATTAACATCAATGTGTTCTCATCACCATCAAGTAATCGGAGGATTAGTTCACATTGGGTACGTTGCGGGTGAAGGGGGACAAGTAATTGGTCTAAGCAAATTAAATAGAATTGTTGAATTATTTGGAAGAAGAGGTGCAATACAAGAACAGTTAACTACAGCAATTCACAATGCTGTAGATAAAGTATGTGAAGACAACAAAGGAGTAATAGTAACAATTGTTGCAAATCATAATTGCGTTAGCTGTAGAGGTGTCAAACACCAAGGAGCATCTATGGTTACTACTAAGGCTTCTGGAGTTTTCAGAGATAACAACAACTTAGCCAGAAAAGAATTTTTCGATAGTATTAAAATAAGCTAGTATAAAATCTATCTAATTATACTTTGTTTTTATTTACTATATCTAAAACTATGGACACAATTAATATGAATGTTCCATAAATAAGTGTACTTAATGCTACCTTAATGCCTCCTGCAATTACAGATGGAGATGCATCTCCAAACTGTTCAACAACCGTGAATGCAGAATAAATTCCTAAAATAGCTGATAACAAACCTACTATAAAAGCTAGCATTCCAAAAGATCTCACTAGATGCTTACGCCTGTTAGAAGCAAACACAACCAATATAAGCAACAATGTTAAAAATGACATTGCAACTACACCTCCACCTAAAAAAAATTCAATCATAAAATTAAGATTACCATTCTCGTAAAGAATTAATGGTTTGGGTGATGTTGTAGTTTATAGTTGCACCCATATCATTTTCACTTTCATTTATTGTTAAACTTAAAGACACATTATCTCTACTGATAGAGTTTACCGATAAAACTAAAGAAGTATCAGGTGTATTAAGAGTTAACTGATCACCAGAAACTGACCATGTACCACCCTCAACTATATTATTAGCAACATCATATTGGGTATACATACCATTTTCAGTCATTGTAAGTTTATAAGGATCTAATGAGTCAGGGTTTGTTTCTGTATAATTAATTGCACTATCTAAAACAGTAAATCCCCCAAAAGTCACACTCATACTACCATTAGTAGTAGTTGACTGAGTGATCCATGACCCTCCTGCAACTCCAAACACACAAGATCCATCATCGTTCTCTGCGTCAATATTAAAATTTGTAGCAAAAGAATCAGTACAACCTTCCTCTTTAGTACAGGATGTTGATACAATGCTAATAGCAAAAAAGATGTAGATAAATTTTTTCATTATTATATTTTTATATCGCAATTTAGTTAAAAAAAAAACAATTATTATTTATTAGAAAATAAATCATAAAAAAAGAGTCTAGAAAATCTAGACTCAATTTAATAAAGAATAATTTAACTATTAATCGTGATCAGCATGCTCTTCACAATGAATATCAGTGTAAGCTCCTGCAGGTACTGTGTCATTACCAACAATTGTCTGATCAATTGTATGTGAGTACCCAGGAGTTTCAACATCAGCTAATTCATCTCCACAAAACTCTCCAATCTCAACTTCAACTTCTGCCCCAGCAGCATTCATATATGCGATATGACATTCGTGACAGTCATCTGATGAAGAACATGAAGTCATGAATCCAAATACAGCTATCATTAAAACAGATAGTAAACTAAAATTTTTCATTTTTTATAAATTAAATTAATACTGACACCAAATAATTGGTGTTTCGCTTCATCAAAGCTCATCAGAGTATTTTGTTAAAATTCATATTTTAAATTAATATTAAATGACCTCCCAGGGTTAGGCACCCCTCCAGCTACACCTCTAATTCTTGAAGTATGAGGTGTGTATTCTTTATTAAGTAAATTATTTATACCTATTGTACATAATAATTTATCGCTTAGCTTTAATCCAATTTGAAAATTTATCAAACTATAAGATTCCGTTAACTCTTCATACTCAGCAAAATCTTCTTGACTAAATTTATAAACATGATAAAAAGAGAGATAATCAAACTTATATTTTACTAACCTTTTATAGTCATTTAAGTCAAATAATATTTTTGTTTTTATACTATTAGCAGGAACTAAAGCTAATCCATATTGATCATCCTTATTTTTTGTTTGCAAGAAAGTATAGGACTGTTCTATGTGTAAATTATGTAATTTATGAGGATGATAATGCAAATTCATTTCAACACCTTTAATTTCAACATTATTATATTGATTATAATTATACACTCTGTAAGAATCTATTAATGTATCGGCAGGAACTATGGAGATAAAGTCTGAAATATTTTGTAAAAATGGATTTATAACAAAACCAAAATGCTCATTAGCCCAATGGTATTTTAATTCAAATTGGTCTGCATATTCAATACGAAGATTTTCATTACCAACTTCAAACCTGTTTGTACCATGATGAACACCATTTGAAAATAATTCTGAAAAGTGTGGTGCTCTATACGAACCAGAGTAAGTAAATCTTAAAATATTATCTAAAAATTTGTAATAAATTCCAGATGAAAAGCTAGTGTTTGAAAATTCATTATCATAATTCACATTTGAAATATTATCCTCTGACTTTATATGTTTATAGTCGTAACGAATTCCTGAGTTTAAACCAAAATTATTTTTTTCAAAATCAAATATCACGTAAGGACCTACATTTAATGTTGAGGCATCAGGAACTAATCTATAATCTTCATTATTTTTATTATCTAACACACTAAATTGAGAACCTAGATTAAATGTTAAATCTTTTATTTTACATCTAATATTTGGAGTGATTTGTGTATTTGAAATTGTAAGATCAAATGCGGGCCTAGTCCACTTCTCATATTCCTTTAAGTTATTTATAAAATGACCAAGATGTAGACTTAATTTCAAGTTGTTAGATAAGTAATTTAAATTGTAATTAAAGAGTTGATTGTTTACCAACTGATATGGGGTAAGTAATTTATATGCATCATTAAAATCAAATGAAGAGGATGTAATATCTTCAATATTAATATCGGCAGGGTCTTCATGAGCGTGAGCAGGTATACCTGGATTCTCATGATGATATTGATACCTAAAAATATTTTGTAAATTTTTGTATCTGTGTGCTACAGAAAACTTAATTGCATTTTGATTAAAGCGAGAGTTAAAAAGATAATCGTTATTTGGAAGTCTGTAATCTGAAGAAATAGAATACTGTCCATAAAGGTTGAAGAAAAAATTATTTTTATTCCAATTTAAACCAAACTGACTACTGCTTAAATAACTACTATTATCAAATTTTGAGGCAATATATCCATTCATTTTTTTATTTGAAACAAAAGGAGAATCCTTAAAGAACAACAAACCACCTATTGCTTCAGCACCATATTTTAATGCACTTGCACCTTTAATTAGCTCAACTTCACCTAAACCTAAATCTGTAAATCCAATACCGTGATCATTAGCCCATTGTTGGTTATTTATTTGCATCCCATTAAGATATGTAACAACTCTCATTCCAGATAAGCCTCTGACTACTACTTTCTGAATTCCTAATCCAGAAGAAACTATATCTACTCCACTTAATTGAGTAATACTCTCAACCATTGAATTATCTTTTAAAAAAACGTTTTCTAAAGATTTTTTATCGATATTGGTTAGCTTAGTATTTCCTAAATCACTGTATGATTCTACAACACCAACTTCATCAAGAGTGACATGAAGTTTTTTTAGAAAAACTATAAATTCACTACCTTCTTTATATTTTACAAGTTTAGAAACATATCCATTATTATAGAAGTTTAAATAGGTATTATTAGGTAATTTACTTTCAAAAAAGAATTCTCCTAACTTATTTGTTTTTAAAATTATATTTTGATCAGCAATAAAGACACTTACATTTTCAATTGGCTGATTTTCTTCATCCATTACTAAACCCGAATTTTGAGCAGAAACTGAAAAGCAAAAAGCAATCAGCAATGTAAAAATTAATGTTTTAATAAAAGATTTTAGATTCACGAACTAATTTTTCGCAAATATAAATATTTTAACGCAAATCAGTTGCGTTTATAGTTTTTTATTTAAAAAGTTTAAGCATTCATAGGCACCTCCATTAACAGAACTTTAGTTCCATTTGCAGCAGAAATATTTACAGAATCAGTATTCCAAATCCCAATGGCATCTCTTCTACTTAACTTATTCCCTTCTATAGAAGCTGCACCTTCAACAATAAAGCAATAGATTCCATTTTTTGAATTCTTAATCGAGTAATTTGTAGTTTTTAAAGAATCAAAATCTCCAATATAAAACCATGAATTTTGATGTATCCAAACTCCTTGATCATTCTTTTCAGGAGATAGAATTTGAAAAAACTCATTTTTTATATAAATATCGTTTAGAGATATCTGCTGATATC
>CALJFR010000055.1 GCA_938073745.1 uncultured Flavobacteriales bacterium | reverse complement strand
ATAGAAACACCTATTGCAAGACTAGCACAGCTTGCCAGAGCAATTGGAATACATCTTATTGTTGCAACTCAAAGACCTTCAGTAAATGTTATTACTGGACTAATTAAAGCCAATTTTCCAGCTAGAGTTGCTTTTAGGGTTACATCCACTACAGACTCTAGAACAATAATGGATTCCAAAGGTGCTGAGCAACTAATTGGAATGGGTGATATGCTTATTTCGACTGGAAGTGAACTTATTAGACTACAATGTGCTTTTATTGACACTCCAGAGGTAGAAAAAATATGTGAATTTATTGGATCTCAGAGAGCTTATCCTCAAGCCCATATGCTTCCCGAATACGAAGGAGAGGGAGAGGCTGTAGCAACTACAGCAGATCTAAATGACAAGGATGCTCTTTTTGATGAAGCAGCAAGAACTGTTGTTCAATCTCAATCAGGATCAACCTCATTAATTCAGAGAAAATTAAGATTAGGCTATAATAGAGCAGGTAGAATAATCGATCAACTTGAAGCTGCTGGAGTTGTAGGTCCATTTGAAGGAAGCAAAGCAAGGCAGGTACTGATAAAAGACATACTACAACTAGAGGAATTATTAAAAAACTTGAACAATGAATAGAATCTTTATTTTTATCCTTTTAATAATAAATCTTAGCCTTATGGCTCAAGATGAAAAAGCAAAAGAAATTTTAGATCAGCTTAGTATAAATACTAAGTCCTATGAAAGTATAGATGTTGATTTTACTTTTGATTTTATAAATATTTCTCAAGAAATAAATGAACAACAAGAAGGAAACATAAAAATTAGTAATAATAAGTTTCGCCTCGATTTAAATCAGCAAATCATAATAAGTGATGACACAACACAGTGGATTTACTTAAAAGAATCTAATGAATTACAAATTTTGGAATATGATTCTCAAGATGATATGTTAAGTCCAAATAAACTATTCACTATATATGAAAATGGCTACAAAACACAATATATTGAAGAAAAAGATAAAGTCCATATCATTGACCTTTTCCCTATTGAGAGTAGTGAATTTAAAAACATACAGATTCAAATAGATGTAGATAAGGTTCAGATAAAAAAAATTATTTTAAATGATAAAAATGGGGGAAGTTTCTCTTATACCATAAATAGATTTTCTACTGACGCAGAGCTAGATGAAAAACTATTTAATTTTAATCAAGAAGAATATCCTGAAATTGAAATAATTGATTTAAGGTAAAATATTTCAGATAAATCGGAGTTTTCACATTATGAAAAAAAACATTTTTCTTTTATTGCTTTTCATTCCATCAATTTTCTATGCTCAAGAAAAATTTACACTTAGTGGTTTTGTTTCTGATAAAAATAACGGAGAAAATATTATAGGCGTAAATATTTTTTGCAAAGAACTAAAGCAAGGAGTAGTTTCAAATACTTACGGATTCTACAGTCTAACACTACCAGCTGGAAATTATGAAATCTCATTTTCATATATTGGCTATAAATCTCAAGTATATAATTTAAACTTAGAAAAAGATATTCAAAAGAATATTGCTTTTGATATTGCTTCTTTTTCGGTTGGAGAAATTCAAGTAAGAGCTAAAGCAAATATTGTAGAGAAAACAGAAACCTCTGTAATTGAAGTTCCAATTGAACAAATAAAAACAATTCCAGCATTACTTGGTGAAGTTGATATTATTAAGGCAATACAGCTACTTCCCGGAGTACAATCTAGCGAAGGAACTTCTGGCTTCTATGTTAGAGGGGGTGGACCCGATCAAAATTTAATATTACTGGACGGCGTTCCAGTTTATAATGCCTCACATCTTGGTGGTATATTTTCTGTTTTTAATGCAGATGCTATTAAGTCGGTTAGATTAACTAAAGGAGGTTTTCCTGCACGATTTGGAGGAAGATTATCTTCGGTTTTGCAAATTGATATGAAAGAAGGTAATTCCAAAGAATTTAAGGGTGATGCCTCAATTGGACTAATTTCATCAAAATTTACGTTTGAAGGTCCTATAATTAAAGATAAAACTTCATTTATTATTTCCGCACGAAGAACTTATCTTGATTTAATTGTAGCTCCTTTTCTTCCTAGTACAACAGATTTAACTCTATATTTTTATGATTTAAATGCTAAAATAAATCATAAAATATCAAAAAAAGACAGAATTTATTTAAGTGCTTACTCAGGAAAGGATAAACTAGGAGTTGATTTTTCTGAAAGTTTCGTTGATCAAATAACAAATGAACAAAGCTCTCTAAAATTTGAGTTGGGATATGGAAATCTTACTTCTACTCTAAGATGGAATCACTTATTTTCAGACAAACTTTTCAGCAATACTACACTAACATATAGTCGTTATTCATTTAACACAGATTTTGGAGTAAACTCAACATATACTTCCAATAATGAAACTGAAATTTGGGATGTTAATTTCGGATATCTTTCAGGGATAGAAGATCTTGGAGCTAGAATTGATTTTGATTTTATTCCTAATCCCAACCACGAAATAAAATTTGGGACGTCATACACTAATCACAACTTTTTTCCTGGTGAAACAACTTTATCAATTAATGAAACATTACCAGATGCTTCACAAAATTTTTCTTTAGACACTACCTTAAATTTCTCTGGAAACACTATTGCTGATGAACTTTATTTCTATTTGGAAGATAATTTTAAAATAACCAATAGATTAAAAGCAAATCTTGGAATACATCTTGGGTACTACAGTACAGATAGATCAAATTCTATATTTAAAAATAACATTTCATTTCAGCCTAGGGCTTCTGTAAGATATTTACTTAATGACAAATGGTCCATTAAAGGCTCGTATGCTGAAATGACACAAAACATCCATTTACTTTCAAATTCTTCAATTGGCTTTCCTAGCGATATTTGGGTACCAGCAACTGATACGGTTCCCTCTCAGACATCAAAACAATGGGCTGGAAATATCTCAACAGAGTTTGGCGATGGAGAGTATGAATTAAGTTTAGAAGGATACTATAAAACAATGAGTAATTTAATCACATACAAAGCTGGGTATTCAAACCTTTCAAGCACTGAGTCATGGGAAAATTCTGTTGAAACTGGAGGTATAGGAGAATCTTATGGGGTAGAGTTGTTTATACAGAAGAAAAAAGGAAAAACTACAGGATGGATTGGCTATACACTTTCTTGGACCAATAGAAAGTTTGACAATATTAATTTTGGAGAGTGGTATCCATATAAGTTTGATAGAAGGCATGACTTTTCTTTAGTATTTTCACATAAATTTAATGAAAAATGGGATGCTGGACTTACTTGGGTCTATGGTACGGGAAATGCTATTACCTTTCCACAAGCAATATATTTAGGGACACCAAATAATGGTAATGATGTTGTAGATGTAGTTGAATCCTATGGCACAAGAAATTCTACTAGACTTGATGCATACCACCGCTTAGACCTTGGTTTTAATAAAACTGTAAAGAAAAAACGGATAACTAAAATATTATCTTTTGGCGCTTATAATGCATACAGTAGAAAAAATCCATTTTTTGCTTACCTTACATATCAAGAAGGAAATAGAGTTGCAAAACAAGTATCATTATTTCCTGTAATACCTTCAATATCTTATCGAATACAATTTTAATTATGAAAAATTTAAATTTACTTTTTTTAATATCTATTATATGTTTTCATTCGTGTGGAGAACTAGAAACTGTAATTGATATTGACATTCCTCCTCATGAATCTGTTTTAGTTTTAAATGGGCGTCTGGACACAGATACCAACGTCCAAGTATTAGTTTCAAGCTCTGTGGGAGCGTTTGATAACTCTAACCCTTCAATGGTAAATGATGCAAATGTGATATTATTTGAAAATGGTGTAGAAATAGAAACACTCACTTTAGATACTGACAATACATATGAGATGTACCTTAATGATGGAAATTGGAGAAACGATATATATATTGATATGAATTACTATATTTCTAATTATGTACCTAAAAAAGATAAAACCTATAAAATAGAAGTTAAGCATCCTAATTTTAATGATATAAATGCATCAACATACATACCTGATGATATTTTAATTTATAATCTTGTTATTGATTCAACATCAAATAATGATAAGATTAATTTTGAATTTAGTTTTAATGACGAAGCTAATATTGAAAATTATTATTCGATATCATTAAAAGTTTCATGTAGTAAGGTTTTTGAAGACGAATACGGATATTTTGATGAATATAATTATGGAGGAAGAGTCGAAATGAACTCTAATGATCCTTCTTTCCCTTCAAATAGCTTTGATTTTTTGGATGGAGGCTATAGGTTTCAAGGTGAAAGAGCAGTTTTTAATGATGCTCTTTTTAATGGACAAGAAAAAAGAATTTCTGTAGATGTATTGACAGAAGAGTTTAAGTATTCACAATGTGATACAATAAAATTTATTTTCTCAACATTTAGTGATGAATCCTATAGATACTATAATTCATTAGCTGAACAAAGAGTAAGTGGAGGGCTAGATATATTCGGTGGTGAAGTAGTTCCTGTATTTACTAACATTAATAATGGACTAGGTGTTTTATTATCAAAAAATGCTCAAGAGTTTAATATTAAACCCTAACTATTCTAAAACTTTTTCTAAAGAATAGTCTTTATATTTAACAAGGGGTGCATTTGTATTAACTTTCCCTCCATTTAATCTAAATTTCTCAAATTCATAGCTTTGATTTTTGGTGCAAAAACTCATCATTATATTGTAGGCAACAACTGAAAAACGTGATGGAATAGCCATAAATTTTTCTTCAAAACTATTTAGCAAAATTTTATCTTTTAAATCATTAGAATTAAAATAATAAGGATCAGGAAAATGTACATCTAAATGCATTAAATTTTCAAGATCTAAATGATCATAATTTTTAATATTTGACAATCCAAAGACAGTAAAGCTAGAATCAATTCCACCAAGAGTTCCGAGCATCTTACTAACAAAAGCTCTATTGTTTGAAGGCAAAATTATTATCTGAGTATCTAAAAATTGGGTTCTTATACTGTCAATATGAGTATAAATCATATTCATCATAGAAATTTTGTTCTGACTTTTTGTTAGGTTTTTTTGCATGTAAAGAGCTAAGCCTTTTTCAGACTCTTCATAACAAATAGTTATATTTTGATCATTATATTTTTCTTCAATAAATTCAGTAATAATTTTGACCTGATTTTTATATGGGGTATTTAACTGAATTGTGGAAGAATTATTTTTTAAGAATTCGCTAGACTTTGACAATGGTGAAATAAGCGTAATTTTTTTATCATTTCCATATCTGTCACTTATTAATTGCATATTCTTAGAATAAATAGGACCAATGATTATATCTACACTATCTAATAGACGAGATTTTATAATTTCTACAACCTTGGAAGAATCATTTCGAGTATCATATACTACCAGATTTATGGACACTCCTGTCTTTTGCAAAGAATCTAACGCTAATTGAATTCCTTGCATAAATTCCAAAGCCATTTTAGATTTTCCAAGAATTATATTATTGGCATCTTCTTTATTTTCAAATGAAGAAACTAATGTGTCGTTTAAATTCTTGTAAAAAGGAAGTAATAATGCTATATCAAAATGATCTGTATTTTGAAAAATATTGTTCTCAGATTCATCTCTTTTAATTGGGATATACAAGGCTTGATTATAATATAATTTTATGCTTGTTTCATTTGTTTCAAGAATTCTTTTTACTGCAACATTATATTTTTCAGAAATCTCATCTATTGTTTGATTATATTCAACAGTATGTTTTACATAATAATGATTATTTAGAAAAATGGTATCCTTACTTTCTTGTGAAAATAAGCTAGTATTTAATTGGAATACTAGTATAAAAAAAAGAAATCTTTTTATTCCCATTCAATAGTTGCTGGTGGCTTAGAACTAATATCATATACTACTCTGTTAACACCATGTACTTTATTTATAATTTCATTTGAGACTTTAGCAAGAAAATCGTAAGGTAGATGAACCCAATCTGCAGTCATCCCATCCGTTGATTCTACAGCTCTTAGAGCAACAACATTTTCATAGGTTCTTTCGTCCCCCATTACACCAACCGATTGAACAGGCAGAAAAATTGCACCAGCTTGCCATACACTATCATATAGATTATTTTCTTTTAAAGAAGCAATGAATATATCATCTACTTGCTGTAAAATATTCACCTTTTCTTTAGTAATATCTCCTAAAATTCTAATTGCAAGGCCAGGACCTGGAAAAGGATGTCTCCCAAGTAATTGTGAATCAATCCCTAATGCCTTACCTATTCTTCTTACTTCGTCTTTAAACAATAGATTTAATGGCTCTACTATTTTTAATTTCATATAATCTGGAAGTCCCCCAAC
>CALJFR010000054.1 GCA_938073745.1 uncultured Flavobacteriales bacterium | reverse complement strand
CATTTTGAAATTTGCACTTCTCTTCCGTCATCTAATTTTAATATATCATTAACTAATGGTGCATTACACTTACCGCAAGTTGCATTAACAGACATGCCACATTTACTACACTTATAAGTTTCCATATTTCTTTTTTTGACAAACTTAATTAAAAAACCTCAACTATAAGCTGAGGTTAATTTTTTTATGTACCTCTCGGTCCTTATTTCGAACTTTTTTTAGCAAATTATTGCATAATTTTGTCTTATGAAAAAACTACTCTTAATATTTTGCTTTCCTTTAATTAGTTTTAGTCAGAATATATATATACCTGATGATGCTTTTGAGCAGGAATTAATCAATTTAGGAGTTGATAATTTATTAGATGATTCTGTAAGTTTATCTGCTATTGATACAATAACTTACTTAGATATTGCATTTCCTCAAACTACATTAGAATACATTTATGATATTACAGGTATTCAATTTTTTTTCTCATTAGAATACTTTGATGCACAAGCTCAATTTATTTCGGGAACATTAAATTTAACTAATAGCCCTAATTTAGAATATATAAATTGTGGATTAAATGATTTGGATACTTTATTATTTGTTGAAAGTAGTTCTATAGAGTATATAAGATGTGATCAAAATAACTTGTCATTTATCCAAGTTTCTAACTGTTTTAATTTAGAAACTTTAATATGTAGTCAAAATCAATTACAAAATCTTGATGTAACAAATTGTACTGCGTTGACACAATTAAGTTGTGTAGCTAATCAGTTAACTTCGATAGATATTTCAAATAATATTAATTTAGGACTTTTTCAATGTGGTGGTAATAGTTTAACATCATTAGATTTATCGAATAATATAAATCTTCAAAATTTTTCTTGTTATCAAAATCCTATAACATCTTTAGACTTAACATATAATAGTTTATTAAATATTGTAGATGTTTCTGCATGTAATCTTTCGAATATTGATTTGAGAAATGGAAATAACACTAATATTCCAATTTGTGCTATTAGATTTTTTGGCAATCCTAATTTAACATGTATTAATGTTGATGATACTTCTTATTCAAATTTAAACTGGGATAACACATGCTTTTTACTGACTTTAGATCCTCAAATGTACTATAGTAACAATTGTTCTCAAGCTTTTTGTGATTCCTTAATATTTTTTCAATCTTCAATTGATTCTTCAACTATTCCTAATCAAGTTACTTTTGACGTTCAAACACTTAATATTAGTAATAGTAATGATTTTGCATATTGTGGGTTTGTTTTATTAGATAATAATGGAGATACAGTTGCTTATGAAAACATCAATACAGCTGGAAATGTTTTTGGACTGGTTTCTTTTAATACTGAAATAAGAGATTTAGAAATTCAACAAACTATTTCATTTCCATTTAATGGTGAACTTCATTTAATAACAGGTTGGTTTGCTGGTACACCTTCAACTTTTTGTATATATCCTTTCTCAATCTCAAATTCTACATATGTAAGTGAAAGCAATAAAAGATATAATTTAAAATTTATCATTGATATTATTGGAAGAAATTCTAATTTAAAGAATCAACCTCTTTTTTTCATTTATGATGATGGAACAGTGGAGAAGAAAATGATTATTGAATAAATAAAAACCCACTCAAATGAGTAGGTTTTCTTTTGGTGGACCTCTCAGTCCTAAGTTCGAACTTTTTTATTTCTTCGTAGCTTTTAGATTAAATACATAAGGTGTACTATTTCCCTTTCTTTTATCTAAAACATATTTCCCTTTTTCTTTTTTAATCATCCCATCCAATAGGAATGGACTATAATCAAATTCTTCAAAATGTGTTAGTTGTAATCCGTTAGATTCTAATGCAGAAAATATATTTGTTAGTGAATGGTTCCACCAACATGTTTTAGTTACTAATTCTGAACCTCCATCAGTGTAAGTGCCGTTTTCAATTTCAATATCGGGATTACGATCGTAGAAATAGTCGTATCCATTATCTTTTATAAGTTCTAAGAAAGGATGAAATTCAGTTAATAGAAAGAGACCTCCTTTTTTCAGATGATCGGCAATAGTTTTAGCCCACATATCTAAATCAGGAAGCCATCCAATTGCTCCGTAAGAGCTAAAAACTATATCAAACTCTTTGTTAAGTTTTAAATCTAAAACATTACTTTCTATAAAGTTAACATGTGTATTAATTTTTTTAGCTAATTTTTTAGCTTCCTTTATTGCTACATCTGAGAAATCTACTGCGGTTACTTTGGCCCCCATCCTTGCAAAGGAGATGCTATCTTGACCAAAATGACATTGTAGATGGAGTAACGATTTTTCTGTCACATCTCCGATAGCATTAAGTTCAATTAATTTTAATGAATTTTCCCCTTTCATAAATTTATCATTGTTATAAAAATTAGATTTTATATGAATAGGAGTTCTTTGGTTCCAGGCTTTTTTATTAGTTTCTATATGTTCCTTAAATTCAGTCAAATTTCCTTGGGATTATATTATGCTAAAATAATAAAACCCACTCAATTGAGTGGGTTTATTTTTTAGTGGGCAATGAGGGACTCGAACCCCCGACTTCCTCCTTGTAAGGGAGGCACTCTGAACCAACTGAGTTAATCGCCCGAAATTAGATGCAAATATATATGATTTCTTTGATAATTTAGCATATAATAAATTAATTATAGAACCTCTGCTACTACAAAAGTACTTCCGCCAATAAAGATTAGATCTTCTTTTTCTGCACTTTTTAAAGCCGCTTTATAGGCGTTAGAAACTGTAGTAAAAGAATTTCCTCTAAGTTTATGATTTAAAGCTTGTCTTTTTAAAATATCTGAATTCAATGCACGATTAATTTGAGCATGACAGAAATAATAAGAGGCATCTTTTGGAAGAATTCTAAGGATTTCATCTAAATCTTTATCATTAACAGATCCAAAAACAAAGTGAAGTTTTCTATAATTAATTTTTTCAATCTGTCTAATTATATTAGAGATTCCGTCTTTGTTATGTCCAGTGTCACAAATTGTTAAAGGTTCATTTTTAAGCTGCTCCCATCTTCCACGAATTCCTGTATTAGTAAATATATTATCTAGTCCTTTTATTATATTCTCTTCGCTAACTTTCCAGTCTAGAATTTTTAATGCGCTAATGGCTGTATTGATATTTTCTGTCTGATAATTTCCTTTAAGAGATTTAGTAGTATAGTTATATTTTTTTGAAAACGAAATAGGAGCTCCCTTTTTAACTGCAGTTTCTAAAAATATATTTTTGGTTTCTTTTTGAGTTCTGCCAATAACTATAGGCACACTTTGTTTTATAATTCCTGCTTTTTCAAAGGCAATTTTTTCAAGAGTATTTCCAAGTAAATTTATATGGTCATAACCAATATTGGTAATTATGGAAACTTCAGGGTTAATAATATTTGTACTATCTAATCTGCCCCCAAGACCTGTTTCTATAATTGCAATATCTACATTATTGGCAAAATGATTAAATGCCAATGCAACTGTATATTCAAAAAATGACATTTTGATTTTTTCAAATTGTTTTTTGTTTTTGCTAACAAAATTTATGACATCATTTTCACTAATCATAATACCGTTAATTCGTATTCTTTCTCTAAAGTCTTTTAGATGGGGAGAAGTATACAATCCTACTGTATATCCTTCTTCTTGAAGTATTGAAGATATGATATGTGCAGTGGAGCCCTTTCCATTAGTTCCTGCGATATGTATGCTTTTAAATTTCTTGTGAGGATTATCTAATATTGTACATGCCTCAATAATATTCCCAATATCTTTTTTGTAAGCAGCTTCTCCTGCTCTTTGGTACATTGGGAGTTGAGAGAAAAGATAATCTAGAGTATCTTTATAGTCCATTAATTAAGCTGGAAATTATAGATGATTTTTCCTTGTTGTCTAGAAGGAGCCGATTCCTTTGCACTAAATTTTGTTTTTAATGCAGCTTCTTTTGCTCTTTTTAATAATTGACTATTGAGTGTTGTTGAGCCTTTTACTCCAGCTATTGCGTTGACAACATTGCCTAGTTGATCTACTGTAATGTCCACAACAACTTTTCCTTCTAATTGAACTTTATATATTGGTTTTGCTTTAAATGCTACACTTCTTCCTAACAATTGATAGGCTTCTCCATCAACACCAATACCACCACCCTCGTATTTATTTGAATTGATGTCACCTTCAACGGATCCTTGATTACCAATTGTTTTTGTATTTCCATCTGATTGTTTTTCTTTCTTTTTACTTCCTGTATAAAGTGCTTTTTTATTTACTACTTTTTCAACCTTTTCAATAATTACTTCTTCTTGTTTTTCTTCAGGTTCTTTTTCTTTAACAATCTCTTTTTTATTTTCCTTTGGGATTTCTATTACTTCAGTCTCTACAGATTCTTGTGTAACAATCTCTTGTTCAATATCTATTGTTTCTTGTATTACTTCTTCAATAACTGGATTTGACTCTAAAGAATTATCTTCTGGCTGGACCTCTTCAAGCCCCTGCTCACTAAAACCAAAATCAATAGATATTCCTTCTTCCGGAGGAGGAGGTATTCTATATGTTAATCCTAGAAAAAGAAATGCAACAACTAAAACCACATGAAAAAGAACTGTGCCAATCAAGCCATTTCTTTTATTTTTCTTTTCAGAAGAAGTCATGTTAATTTGGTTTTGTGGCTAAAACAATTTTATATTTATTTCTATATGCAATATCCATTACTTTAACTACATGCTCAATATCTACTGTCTTATCTGCATGCAGAATAATAGCAGGTTCTTGCTGTTGTGATAAAACTTGCTTTAATTCATTTTCTAAATTACTTTCTATAACTTGATTTTCGTTTATGTAGAAATCTAAATCCTTATTAATAGAAACAGAAATTGTTTGCTTTTCAAGAGTTTTTGACTTACTGTTTGGTAAAAGAAGTTTAAGAGCATTAGGACTTACAAGGGTAGAGGTTAGCATGAAGAAAATTAAAAGTAGAAAAACTATATCTGTCATTGAAGACATATTAAAGTTTGGACTTACTTTATTTCTACTCTTTAATGCCATTATTCGTTTAGATGTAATAAATCTAAAAATTCAGTAGTTCTAGCCTCAAGTTGGAATATCACTTTATCTATTTTACTTACTAAAAAGTTATAAGCTATGTAGGCAATGATTCCAACAACTAAACCACCAACTGTAGTTACCATTGCTGTGTAAATTCCTTTAGATAGCATTTCAACATCAATATTTCCTCCGGCACTTGCCATTTCATGAAATGCAACAATCATACCAATAACTGTACCAAGAAATCCAATCATTGGTGCAGCTCCTGCAATTGTAGCTAAGTTAGCAAGGTTGTTTTCCATTTTATAGACTTCAAGTTTTCCTTGATTTTCAATTGCTGCAGAAATATCAGTCATTGGTTTATCAATTCTATCAATTCCTTTTTCAATCATTCTTGAAACAGGATTGTCAGTGTTTTTGCATAGTGTTTTAGCGGCTTGAATGTCTTTTTGTTCTACAAAGTTTTTAATGCTTTTTAAAAAACTCTCATCTTCAATACTTGCTTTTTTAATTGTAGAGAATCTTTCAATTAAAATATAGATAGCGTAAATAGAGAGTAAGCCAAGAGTTCCCATAATTATGTTTCCTCCAATACCTCCAGAACTAATTAGTTCCATTATGGATAATGTTTTCTCTTCAACAATTGGATTACTTATACTATCTGTAATAATTGGAGTTTGTAAAAAGATGAATTTCATTTATTATAATTTTTTAATTTTTCTTACAACAACTATTTTGTATGTATGATATGCTTGCTAATATAATAATAAAAGATATTATTAGTTCTAATATAATTTAAACTGAAAACTCTAAATCTTATTGCATTAAAATGTATGTAATAGCTCCTGAAGCATATCCAATAAGTGCAAGTATTGAAATATTTTTTAAATACCAAATAAAGTCAATTTTAAGTATTCCCATCACTGCAACTCCTGCAGCAGATCCGATTATTAATACAGACCCTCCTGTACCAGCGCAGTAAGCTAGGAATTCCCAAAACATACCATCAGCTGCATAAAATCCAGTTTCAGTAATTGGATACATGCCCATTGCTCCAGCAACAAGAGGGACATTATCTACTATAGATGAAAGAAGTCCAATAATAACATTAATAATATAAATTCCTTCGGCTGTTTGCCCATTAAAAGTAGTGTCTAAATATGTTGCAACGATATCTAATTGACCAGCAGACTGTAAAGATGCAACTGCTAATAAAATTCCTAAGAAAAAGAAAATTGTAGGAGTATCTACTTTTCTCAAAACTCCAATAACTGATAGTTGTGATTTTACTTCATGATTTTTACTTCTATGTATGATTTCAGTTACAAGCCACAATACTCCGAGAGATAATAACATCCCAACATAAGGGGGTAAGTGAGTTACTGTTTTAAAAACAGGGACAAATAGTAGACCGCATACTCCTAAATAGAAAATTAAATTTCTCTCAAATGGAGTTGTAGGATTTTTTTTATGCTCATCTAGTTCAGTATCTAATGGTCTTTCAATGTCTCCCTTTAATATGAATGATAAATAAATTAATGGTACTACAGCACAAACAACGGACGGTATTATTACAGCTGTAATTATATTTGCAGCACTTACTTGTCCACCAATCCATAGCATAATTGTTGTAACATCACCAATTGGAGACCAGGCTCCACCAGCGTTGGCAGCCATAATTAAAACTCCAGCAAATAGCCACAATGTTTCTTTATCTTTTATTAGTTTAGGAAGAAGAGCAGCCATTACAATTGCTGTTGTAAGATTATCCAATACAGCAGAGAAGAAGAAAGTAATAACACTTAAAATCCAGATAAGATATACTTTTTTGTTTGTAGTAATTTTATCAGTAATGATTGAGAATCCTTGATGGGCGTCTACCAGCTCAACAATTGTCATAGCACCTAACAAGAAAAATAGTATTTCAGCAATGTCAACAATATGGTGTTGTATTTCGTGAGTTAAAGTGTGATGGTCAACTCCTGAAAAAGCAAATAATGCCCATCCAAGCCCACCAATAATAAGTGCAGAAGCTGCTTTATCAACTTTAATTGGGTGTTCAAGAGCAATAGCTGCATAGCCTAAAACAAAGACTATGATCATTATAGTAGTTATCATTTTTTTTCTTTTATGTATTTTGCTGCAAATATACTGATGTAGATGGGAAGGCAAAATCACTATTATGTTTTTTTACAATATCCATAATTTTATAATTTATATCTTCTTTGGCGTTAATTAAATCTTCCCATTTAGGACTGTCTACATAATACAGTATTAGAATGTCTAAAGAGCTAGCTCCAAATTCTTGAAATCTAACTTTGCCATCATCATTTGTTTTTGGATGAATATTAATCATCTCTTGTATTTCTTTAACTATTTCTTTTATTTGATCAGTAGAAGTTGAGTAAGTTAAACCAATATGAAATTTCACTCTCCTTACAGGTCTTAAGCCTAAGTTGTCAAGCTCAGCATCTACCATTTTTTTGTTTGGAACAGTTACTATACTTCTATCAAATGTCTTGATTCTTGTACTTCTAAATCCAACTTTTTCAACAACTCCTGTTACAGTCCCAACTTTTACAATGTCACCTACTGTGAATGGTCTGTCAAGAAAAATTGTAAATGAACCAAGAAGATTTTCAAGACTTTCTTTAGATGCCATTGCTAGAGCAATACCACCAATACCTAATCCCGTTATAAGTGCTGTAACATTTATACCAAGAACCTTTCCAAGGATAATAAATCCAGCAAATACATAAATGACGAACTTAATTATTTCCATTACAAATGGTATGAGCTGATCATCCATTTTGTTTTCAGTTTCTTCTGCTCTTTTTCGAAGAATTAATCCAATATATTCAACAATCTTAAGAAAAACTTTAAATATGGAATAGATGTATATTAATGAAAAACCTCTACTGAGTAACATTTTTAAACCAATTTCATTTTCATCAGCAAGATTCCAGTCTTGTGGAAAACTCAAATGGCTAGCTCCAAAATACAAGATGGAAAGCATTACAAGAAATGCAATAGGTTTTGTTAGTAATGCATCAAATTTTTCAATACCAACATGATTTTCTTTTTTACCAATTACCTTGTAAATAGAATGACTAAGATACCTTGATATTAAGCCCTTAAGAGCAAGACCTAAAACAATTGATATTATAAAAATTAGGTAGTTTACGCCAGAATTACCAAAATATTCCGCATCTAATAAGAGTTTTATAGTTGGCATATTAATTTAGTTTTTTTAATGCTATTTCAAAAGCTGTGCTTGCAATATTAGTTTTTTGATTATTTATCTTATTTGACTCCAAAAGAGCTGCGTAAATAGTTTTGGAGACAGATTCAAATATAGCAAAATCATCCATCTTAATTTCTGTCTCCATCAAATACGAGAATGTTCTTGCCATTCCACAGTTAGAAATAAAGTCAGGTATTAAACTAATTTTACTATCTGCTTTTTTAGCAATTGGTCCAAAGAAAATTTCTTTATCTGCAAAAGGAACATTAGCTCCGCAAGAAATAACTTCTAAGTTATTTGCTATCATATTTTCTAAATGGGAAGATTGAACTAATCTTGATGCCGCTGCAGGAACAAAAATTTCTGCACCGATTGACCAAATTTCGTTATTTATCTCATCAAATGGTCTTATGTTTTGATCTTCAAGAAAGTTAGAGGATCTGTTCTCTAACAAGATAGCAACTTCTTTAAATGTAAATCCATCTTTGTTTATTAGACCTCCATTTTTATCAATTATACCAACAATTACAGCTCCGGCTTGAGCTAAATAATATGCTGCTGTAGCTGCAACATTCCCCCATCCTTGTATGATTGCTCTTTTCCCATTTATATTTCCGCCATAAATATTGTAAAAATGTACTACAGATTCAGAGACACCATATCCCGTAATAAGATCTCCAACACAATATTTTTTTGATCCTAGTGGTAATAGTTTTTCGTTAGTAACATTCAAGGGAACTCCAGTTGTTAGTTGTTGGATTATTTTAGTTTTTTGCTCTCCAGAAAGATTAAAATGTCCATTAATAATCCCTTCTAATGGAAAGTCAATATCTTGCTCTTTACAAAATGGTATAACTTCTTCCACTTCATCAACGTTCATGTCACCACCTGTCCCATAATATGATTTTAGTATTGGTTTTGCTGCTTTAAACCACCTTCTTAGAACATCTTCCTTTCTTGGATCTCTTGGGTCAAAATCTATACCAGATTTTCCTCCCCCAATATCAGGTCCTGCCACAGAAAATTTTACTTCCATGGTTTTTGCTAAAGATAAAACTTCATTTCTTGTTACACCTACTCGCATTCTTGTTCCCCCAGCTGCTGCTCCACCTCTTAGAGAATTTATTACAATCCATCCTTTAGCACTTGTTTCTGTATCTTGCCATTCAAATACTATTTCTGCTTTTTTCTGCTCAAATTCATTTAATAATCTCTCCATCTTGTTTTAGTTTTTTGTGAGTACAAATATAATATTAGTTTGTATAATTTGGTTCAAATATTTCTCCTCCAACATTATCCCTATCAGCTCCAGTTACATCTTTTAAACAACTTACTTCATTTCTTAGTTTTAATACTCCTAAAAATCCAAAAATTAATGCTTCTTTGAAATCAACAATGTCATTTGAAGGGATAATAATTTTTGCGTTTGAATATTTTTTTATTTTTTCAATAAGAAAATTATTGTGCGCGCCACCTCCTGTAACTAAAACACTTTTGTCCTTTAAGATTTTACCAATTTGGAATCCAATATGTTCGTAAAATGTTGCTAGAATATTTTCAAACTCTAAATCCTGTAATTCTTCTAAATTTAAAATATTATTTTCCAACCATTCTCTAGATAATGATTTAGGATTTTCAATTTTATAATATGACAGTTTGTTGAGTTTATTTAATAATTTATTATTGCAAATTCCTTTTTGACCAAGTAGGCCATTTTTATCATAATCTTTGCCTAAGTATTTAGAAAAGTAATTTAAGATAATATTTGCCGGACAGATATCATAAGCAATTATTTTATTATTTTTTTTGATAGAAATATTTGCAAATCCTCCTAAATTTAGACAGTATTTATAAGACTGAAATAGCTTTAGGTCTCCAATTGGTACAAGTGGAGCTCCTTGTCCATTTAATTTTACATCCAAACTTCTGAAATCAGCAATTGTAGTCGTATTTGTTATGTTTGCAATATTTTGACCATTGCCAATTTGCAGTGTGATTTTATTTTCTGGTTGATGAAAAATGGTATGCCCATGAGATGCAATTATATCTACTTTAAAATTATTTTTTTTAATAAATGTTTTTACTTGTTTGCCAATATAATCTCCATATAAATTGTCATTTGTTTGTAATTCTTTTGGTTTCTTTTCATGAGATTTTTTTAATAATTCAAGCCAATTTTCAGAATATTTATTTGTTATTCCTTTTTCAATTTTAAAACTCCAGTCATGACCTTTCTGAAACGTACATTTAATTATATCTAATCCATCTAGTGATGTCCCTGACATTACTCCAATTACTGAATAGTTATCTATCTTACTCATCCTGATTCAAAGATAGATGAAAAAGTGTATTTTTGTTAGTAAGTTTTTTTAAAATACAATAGAATGAAATTTGATTTAACTGAAGAGCATCTAATGATTAGAGATGCAGCAAGAGATTTTGCAAAAAATGAATTATTGCCGGGAGTAATTGAAAGAGATGAAAATCAAAAATTTCCATCAGAACAAGTAAAGAAGATGGCTGAACTTGGATTTATGGGTATGATGGTAAGTCCAGATTATGGTGGAGGGGGAATGGATACAATTTCATATGTTTTGGCAATGGAAGAAATTTCAAAGGTTGATGCATCAGCCGCTGTTATAATGTCTGTTAATAATTCTCTAGTTTGCTGGGGTTTGGAAACCTATGGATCTCAAAAACAAAAAAATAAATATTTGAGAAGATTAGCTACTGGTGAGATTATTGGAGCATTTTGCCTTTCTGAGCCAGAAGCAGGTAGTGATGCTACTTCGCAACAAACAACAGCAATAGAAGAAGATAATTATTTTCTTTTAAATGGAACAAAAAATTGGATTACTAATGGAAACTCGGCATCAATTTATTTAGTAATTGCACAAACTGATCCTTCTTTAGGTCATAAAGGAATTAATGCTTTTATAGTTGAAAAAGAAACCGAGGGCGTTATTGTCGGTAAAAAAGAAGATAAGTTAGGGATTAGAGGTTCAGATACACATTCAATCATGTTTAATGATGTTCAGGTTCCAAAAGAAAATAGAATTGGAGAGGATGGCTTTGGTTTTTCTTTTGCTATGAAGACTCTCTCAGGAGGAAGGATTGGGATTGCAGCTCAAGCATTAGGTATAGCTTCTGGAGCATATGAATTAGCTCTTGAATACTCTAAACAAAGAAAAGCATTTGGAAAAGAAATTTCTAGACACCAAGCGATTGCTTTTAAATTAGCTGACATGGCAACAGAGATTGATGCCGCTAGACTTTTATGTTTAAGAGCAGCATGGTTAAAAGATAATGGCATGAATTATGATAGGGAAGGTGCAATGGCAAAAGTATTTGCTTCTGAGACCGCTATGAAAACAACAACAGAAGCTGTTCAGGTGCATGGTGGATATGGGTTTGTTAAAGAGTATCATGTTGAAAGATTAATGAGAGATGCTAAGATTACTCAAATATATGAAGGAACATCTGAGATTCAACGAATTGTAATCTCTCGTTCTATTTTAAAATAAAGTTTTATGAAAAAGTATTTTTTACTAGTCTTAGTTTTAATATTGAGTTGTTTTAATGCAAAATCTCAAATTAATATTGAAGATAAAGACATTAAATCAGTTTATTCAAATTTTTTACCTACTAACTCTAATGTTGGTGATTTAAGACCTAGTGACATTCCAAGTGAACAGGTCTTAAAGCAAATGGGCTTTGATAAAGATGAAATTAAAGAAGCAATGGATTTCAAATACAGTAGAGGTAAATATCAAAAAAACAAAATATCTAACAACGATACTATTTCTAATCTATCTAAGTTTAGTTTATATTTTGAAGATACACTTACTATTGATTCAGTAATTTATCCAAAGGCAAAGATATTTGGTCAAGATATATTTAGAAATAACAAATTAAATTTTTATCAAAAAGCATTAGACGCAAAAGCTCCTGAAAACTATAAGTTAGGTCCAGGAGATGAAATTAGTATTTCTATTTGGGGTTTTAATGAGTTTTCTGAAACTCTTGAAGTTGACTCAAGAGGATATATTTCTCCAAGTTCATACGGTAGAATATATGTAAAAGGATTAACTTTTAAAAACATGCGTTCCTTATTAAAGAATAAGTTTAGTAAATTTTTTGATATGCAAAATTCAGAAATTGATGTTTCATTATCATATTCTAAAGTTATCACGATTAATATTGTAGGTGAGGTTTACAATCCTGGTTCTTATGTTATCCCTTCAATAAATACAGCATTTAATGCTTTAATTTCTTCAAATGGACCTACTCAAATTGGTACTGTTAGAAATATATATATAAAGAGAAATGGTAAAACTGTAGATTCTTTAGATGTATATAAGTTTTTATTTGACCCTGAAAAGTCGCATGATATTTATTTACAGGATGGTGATTATTTATTTGTTCCACCTGCAAAAAATTTAATTGAGATTTCTGGTGCTGTTAATAGACCTTACACTTACGAAGCAAAGGATAATGAATCAGTAAGCGAAATGATAAGATACGCTGGAGGTTTTTCTGCCAAAGCATATAGAGATATAATTACATTAAAACGACTTGATTATAACGATATGAGAGTGTTTGATGTGCATTCAATTGATTTTGACTCTGAATTAGTTGATAATGGAGACGAGTTAATAGTTAATCATATCTCAAATAAGTTATCTAACGTTATTACCATAAATGGAAATATTGGTGTTGCCGGAGAATATGAATATAAAAAAGAGGAGAAGCTGTTAGAATTATTAAATCGCGCAAAATGTATATCTCAAAAAACTTTTTTAGAAAAAGTGTACATAATAAGATTAAATCCTGATCGAACTAAGTCACATATTGCAATTAATTTAGAGAATATTTTAGATGATGAAACCCATCCAGATAATATAATAATGCAAGAATATGATATAGTTAATGTAATGTCTATTGATGATTTTGATGATGATTTTAATATTTCTGTACAAGGATCGGTAAGAAGTCCTGGAGATTTTAATTATGGTGATGGAATGAGTTTGCAGTCTGCTTTATTTCTATCTGGAGGTTTAACACAACAAGCAGAAGGAAGTAGAGTTGAAATTTCAAGAATTATGGAGTATGATATTAATTCAAATAAATTGAAACCAAGAAGAGCAATTGTTAAGAATGTTAAAGTAGGAAATGATTTGGTTCTAAGTAAAGAAGCAGAAGATTTTGAACTACAGCCATACGATCAAATTTTTGTACGATCAAACCCCGATTTTGAGCCAGTGATAAATGTGCAGATTCTGGGAGAAGTTAAATATCCTGGAACTTATTCTGTATTAAGAAAGAATGAAAAAATTTCATCATTAATTAAAAGATCTGGAGGTTTAACAAATTATGCATATTTAGATGGTGTTAAGATGTATCGTAAATTTGAAGTTACAACTGAAAATGATGAGGAAATTAAAGAAATGAATATTTCTGATGAACTTAAAAGAACAATCTTAAATGATCCAGATGCAGCTTCAGTTTATGCAGAAGAGCTAGAAAACTATAATAATGAGATTTTTAGTAGTGAGCCAAAATCATCAAAACAAATTAACCTAGATATGGTTTATCTTGATTTAGAAAAAGCACTTAAATCAAACCAATCAAAACATAATTTGGTTTTAAATGAAGGAGATAGTATTATAATACCCAAGACTATGGACGTTGTTCACATTACTGGTGAACTGATGAATCTTCAAGGTAATTCAATAAGCGCTCCTTTTTTCAATAGTAAACGAGCAAACTATTATGTTAAAAATTTTGCTGGAGGGTTTAGTAAATTGAATGATAGAAGTAATACAGTTGTAGTTTATCCAAATGGTATAGCAAAAAAATCAAAGAATTTTTTATTCTTTAAGCTCTCACCAAAAGTAACTAAAGGTTCAACAATAAGAGTTTCAAGTAAAATTAAAAAGGGTAAGCGCAAGAATAAAGGAAAAATTGATTGGAATCAACAGATTGAAAACGCAATGCTAAAACTATCTGCAGTATTAACATTGTGGGTTCTTGTTGACAGAGTACAAACTCAATAATTAATTTAATGTCTGAAAATAAAGAAATAGAACTGAAAGATATTTTTAGTACAATTAATGAGTTAAAGATAGAATTACAATCTCATTTTTTTAAAATTTTTCTTTTTGTTACTTCAATTACTATTTTATCTCTTGTGTTTAGTTTGTCTCAAGATTCAAGGTACAAAGCCGAACTTAGTTTTGTTGTAGAAGATACTCAAAAATCTACGCCACTCTCATCTATGTCTGGGTTAGCTAGTCAATTTGGGTTTGACATGTTTTCTTCTTCCAACTCTACTTTTAGTCAAGCAAATATTATGGATCTCTTAAAGTCAAGAGGTGTTATTTCAAAAACGTTACTTCAAAAAAGTAATTATACTGATAAATCAGAATTTTTTATTGATAGTTATCTTAAGATGAATAGTATAGATGCTGATTGGAATGAGCTTCCAGATTTAAAGGATTTAAATTTTAATGATAAATTAACTATTACTCATGATAGTATTATAACTTTAGTATGGCAAAAAATAATAGAGGAGGATATTTCTGTCGAAATTAAAAATGATGAAACAGATATAATTTATTTATCTTTTAGATGTAGAGATGAAAAGTTTGCCAAATTTTTCTCGCAAAGTTTGATATCTGAAATGAGTAGAATGTATGTATCGTACCAAACAAAACAATCAACAAATACTATAAGTTTTCTTCAAAATAGAGCTGATTCAGTTTTTGTAGAATTAGAAAAAGCAGAGCAGGAGTTTGCAAGAGTAAAAGATATAAATCAACGCATTATTAAAGCTTCTGGAAGATTAAAGGAATTACAATTAATGCGAAATGTGGAGGTATTAAATACGATGTATTTAGAGCTAGTGAAAAACATAGAAGTGTCTAAGCTAACTCTCTTAAATCAGACCCCTATTATTCAGGTGATTGATAAGCCTATTCTTCCCCTAGAGGATACTAAAATGTCTGCTTTGCTAGTGTTGTTAATAGCAATTTTTATTTCAACAACTTGTTCTGTTATATATTTTATTTTGAGAAAGTTAGTAAATGATAGCTTGGCTTAAAGTACTTTGATTACTTTTTCTAATGCAACTGATCTTGACCCTTTAATTAATATAGTACTGTCTTTAATTGGTTTTGATTTAAGGTAATCAATAAGATTATATACATCTACAAAACAATCTGTTTTATTAAGTTTTGAAAATTCATTTCCAACAAAAAGACATTTAATCTTTAAATTTTCAAGTAAATGAATTAAGTTTAAATGCTCTTTTTCAGAATACTCTCCCAATTCTGCCATATCTCCGAGGATACAAATTTTATTTTTATTTTGAATTTTAGAGAATGAATGAATCATTTCATACATACTTGATGGGTTGGCATTATATGCATCTAGAATCATTGTATTTGATTCAGTTTTGATAACCTGTGATCTGTTATTGCTAGGTTTATAAGTGGTTAATGCTTTTGAAATATTTTTAAATTTAATTCCAAAATGAGTTGCTACTGCTATTGATAGCATAATGTTATAAAACTGATAAGTTCCAATTAATTGCGTTTCAATTATATATGATTTGTATTGCACATTTGTGAATATTGAAGACTCTTTAATACTTCCTTTTATTTCACCACTTAGCCCATATGAAATTGAATTAATATCATTAGATATTTCATTTAGAATAGCGTCATCATTATTAATAAAGATTTTTCCAATATTGATTTTTATAAAATCGTAAAGCTCTTTTTTCGTTTTTTTAACTCCTTCAATATTTTTAAAACCTTCTAGATGTGCTTTTCCAATATTTGTAATGATTCCGTAATTGGGTTTGACAATTTCACATAAAAATTTAATTTCATTTTCATGATTTGCCCCCATTTCTATTATTGCAATATCATGCTCTCTTTTTATTCTTAATAAAGTTAAGGGAACACCAATATGATTGTTGTAATTACCATCAGTTGCTAGAGTATTTAATTCTGTGGATAGACAGGAGTAGATTAATTCCTTTGATGTTGTTTTTCCATTTGTTCCAGTTATTCCAATTACAGGTATCATTAACTGATCGCGATGGTATGATGCTAAATTTTGGAGGCACTCTAAAACATCATTAACCAAGATGTATTTTTCATTTAATTTAAATTCAGCTTGATCAATAATAGCATAATGACAGCCATCTGCAATAGCTTTTTTTGCAAACTTGTTACCGTTAAAATTATCTCCTTTTAGTGCAAAAAAAATTGAATTTTCTTTAATATTTCTAGTGTCTGTAGTGACATTAGGGTGTTTATTAAAGATTTTATATATATCAGATATTTTCATAGTAAAAAAAAACTCCATTTAAAAATGAAGTTTTTTTTTAGTTTTTATAGTTATATTACTTTTTACTGTAATCAGCTCCTTTTCTTTGGTTTTCTTTGTAATTACTTTTTGGAGCTCCTACACGATCCATTGCGCATCTAAAACCAATAGCATCAGAAGATTGAGCTTGATCAAGAAATCTTCTAGTTCCAGGATTCAACCAGTAGGCTCGATCTTTCCACGATCCTCCTTTGTAAACTCTTGTTCTATCAGTAATCATAGATGATTTTCCATAATCATACATTTCACCACTATTTCCAGTTTTTGCAGGATCTTTAAATTTAGTTGCATTTCTATTCCATTTATCTAATGCAACTCTTGATGTATCTTTATCTGATTTCTCATCTAAAAATGTATTCCAGTCAATACCCATTTGAGATTCAATATCACCATCTAAAAAGTTTATGTTGTCTGCTTTTTTGTAGTTTCTTCTGTAGGCATTTTCTTGCACATCCACATCTTTCATAATCATTCTTCCTAAACTATCTTTTTCAGCTAAAAAACCGTCTTCATCTCTTGCAGGAGTTTGATATACATTTCCTCTAAATGGTCTATGATCTGTTGTTGTTGTTTGTTCAGTAACAGGTCTGTATACATCAAGAACCCACTCAGAAACATTACCAGCCATGTTATAAAGACCATAATCATTTGGCCAATAGTGACGAACATCTGTTGTGATATCAGCGTTATCGTTAAGATTTCCTGCAACTCCCATGTTATCCCCTCTACCTCTTTTGAAGTTAGCCATAATCTCTCCTTGATTATTTTTATTGCTATTTCTAAGTGAGGATCCATTCCAAGGATATATTTTTCTATCACTTACATTTTCTTCATTTGTATTTCCTACATACCCTAAAGCTGCAAATTCCCATTCCGCTTCAGTTGGTAGTCGATACTTCGGCAGTAGTATTCCATCTTCCATCTTTACTTTTCTAAACTTTTCTCCAGTTGAAGGGTCATAATTTCTTAGTAGTCTGCCTTCGATACCGTCATACTGACCTGCTAAATAAGCTTCTGTATTAAAAGTATTATCATCTATTTGCTCAGGATCTTCTTTTAAAATACCTTCATTTATAAGAATTCTTTCGTTAACTCTATCAGTTCTCCATACACAAAAGTCATTTGCTTGCTCCCAAGAAACTCCTACAACAGGATAGTTGTCATAAGCAGGATGTCTTAGATAGCCTGTAACATAAGGTTCGTTATATCCAAGCTTGTCTCTCCACACTAATGTGTCAGGTAGAGATTTGGTATATACTTCAGGGTATGAGCTACCATAAACCCTTTTTAACCAGTTAAGATATTCTCTGTAGTCAACATTTCTTACTTCGGTCTCATCAAGATAGAATGAGGAAACAGTAACTCTTTTTGGTACATTATTCCAATCGTACATAACATCTTGCTCAATTCTTCCTTGGGTATAAGACCCTCCTTCGACAAATGTTAATCCTGGACCGGTCATTTGCTCTTTAAAGCTTGTGTTTACTTCAAAACCACCATTTTTGGAATTATTATAATCCCATCCGGTAATAGATGATTGTTGTTTTGAGCATGAACTTATTATAAATAAGATACTTACTGCAAGGGTTAATTTATTAATTTTCATAATTTATATTTTAAAATAATAACTAGAATTGTGGACAGCTTATTGTATTAAAAGATTTTGATCTTGATTTTGTAGGCATGTATAATGTAAATGATATTTCATGAGCACCCAAAGTATTACTGTTTTTCAAATTACTAACTGTAATATCATAACTATATCCAAATTTAAAATTATCTTGAATTAGTCCTACCATTAAAATAAAGGCATCAAAATTTTCAACGCTATTTCTTGCCCAAAGCCCACCAACTATAGGTCCTCTGTAAACATATACACCATAGTTGAATTGTTTAAAATCTTGTTGTGATTGATATAAAAAGTTTGGAGATATTGTTGTAACATTATTTGAGTACTTATTCAAAGGAATATTTCCACCAGCATGTATTGTAAATTTAGACGGTAATTGACTTTCACTAATAAATCCTTGTTCGGGTTGAGTAAGGTGATGAGCAGCAAAACCAAAGTAATAATTGTCAGTATATCCAATGAAACCTGTTGAGAAATCAGGATACTGAACACTACTAGGATTATTGTCAATATTTTCTTGAGTTGGATAGATGAAGCCGTATTTTTGATCAATCATATCACCAAATGTAAGTTGTGACCAGTCAAGATTTAGCATCCTATAAGAAGCTTCAAATCCTGCTTTTATTGCAAATGTTCTTGTAACTGGAAGATTGTACGAGTAAATCAATGAAGCACTATTAAGTTGTATATTACCATCACCACTCCTGTCATTTAAAATTAAAACCCCTAATCCTCCACCAACTTTATCAACATGCTTATCATATGATACAGATGTAGTTATAAATGTTCGACCAATACCAGGCCATTGGTCTCTGTAATTTAAATTTGTTCTTGGAGCTCCTTTAGGAGCAGCACCAGCAAATGCAGGATTTAAATATAAAGGGTTTGCGTAGAACTGACTAAATGCCGGGTCTTGAGCATTAGAATCAATACTAGTGAAAATGCATATAGCAAATAATAGTAATGATTTTGATATTTTATTCAGCATATAATCGTCTTTTCATGGTTTAAGCCTCACAAAAATAAACATTTTATTTGTTTTTCCCTTTTGGTACAAGGAAAAATGTAAATAAATTAAAAAAATAATTCGTTTTATATAATAATTAATTATTGATATTTAGCTTTGTAAAAGATTGTTTTTTTCTGAAGAAAATACTTTTAAATGCTTAAAAGTATAGAAATTAATAATTGAGCACATAAGTTTTTATGCTTATACATACAATAAAAAGTTAAACATAACGATAGTATTTATGTTGTTTTAATTTTATGACAAAAAGGATATTTATAATACTGTTTTTTTTAGTGCACAACATAGTAAGTGCTCAACAGAATTCTGTTTTGTCTTCTGGTGATTTTTATAAAATATCAGTTGAAAATGATGGAGTATATCAATTAACATATTCTGACTTTCAACAATTAAACATTTCTACAAATAATCTACATATTTCTTCTATTAAAGTATATGGAAATGGCGGTGGGATGTTGCCAAACCTGAATTCAGATTTTAGATATAGTGATCTACAGGAGAATGCCATTTATATCTACGATAATAATAATAATGGTGTTTTTAATTCAGAAGATTATTTACTGTTTTTCGGACAATCTTCAAATGAATGGAAGTTTGACACTACTCAAAATATTTTTGATTATTACGAGCATCTTTACAGTGACAAGAATTATTATTTTGTAACAGTTGATGAATCCTCAACTGGAAAAAGGATAGAAGAAAAACTAAATCTAGCAAATTTTAGTAAAACAATAACATCCTTCAATGATTTTCAAGTACATGAAATAAATAGTGAAAATCTAATTCAATCTGGAAGAGAATGGTACGGAGAAAGATTTGGAATTATAGATAAATATTCTTTTGAATTTAATTTCTCCAATTTAATAACAAGTCACCCAATTAACATTAAAACATCTGTTGCTGCTAGATCTTTAAATCAATCGA
>CALJFR010000053.1 GCA_938073745.1 uncultured Flavobacteriales bacterium | reverse complement strand
TCATTTAAATACAGTTCAACAACATCTACAACACACAATATTATTGCTCAGTTAATAAATATGGGAGCAAGAAGCAATATGATCCATGATTTAGTATATGATAATTCATCAGCAGATAGGATGAAGCTATTAGGGTATTGTATTAATGATAAATTATTGTTGTATCCAGAAAACAATTCGGCTATAATTTCGTTAACCAATGAGGAATTAGAGAAATTTAATTTTAAGAAAGGAGATACGGAAGGTATAATAAATTATGCTCTTGCTATTAAAGATATTATATTTGCTGCCTTTATTGTTGAAAGGGAAGGAGTTGTGAAATTATCTCTCAGATCTAAAGGTGATTTTAAAGTAAATATCATTGCTAATAAATATTTTAATGGTGGTGGTCATACAAATGCTGCTGGCGGAATTTCTTCAGTTAACGTTGATAAAACAATTAAAAAAGTTGAAGAAATAATTAATAATTATAAAGAAGAATTAAATAAAAAAAAATAAAATGAAAAATATATTTTTATCACTAGCATTGCTAGTTGGAATAAGTTGTACAAGTACTAATAATAATAACTATAATAATATGGAAGACGGAATTTATGCTAATATAAAAACTAATAAAGGAGATATTACTCTAAAATTAGAATTTGAAAAAACTCCTTTAACTACTGCAAATTTTATTGCACTAGCGGAAGGGAAAATGAAAAATAAAAGAAAAGAATTAGGTACTCCTTACTATGACGGAATTAAGTTTCATAGGGTAATTGCTGATTTTATGATTCAGGGTGGATGTCCTGATGGTAATGGTATGGGCGATCCAGGATACAAGTTTGCTGATGAATTTCATCCCGATCTAAAACATGACAAAGGAGGTGTTTTATCAATGGCAAATTCTGGTCCTGCAACAAATGGTTCTCAATTTTTTATTACTCATAAAGAAACTCCATGGCTTGACGGAAAACATTCTGTTTTTGGTAATGTAGTTGAAGGAATGGATATTGTAAATCTAATTGCCCAAGATGATGTTATGGAATCTGTAACTATTACAAGAGTTGGTAGTAAGGCAAAAAGTTTTGATGCTGTTAAGATTTTTTCTTCTGAACAAATTAGATTAGAAAAAGAAGCTGAAAAGAAAGCAAAGGAATCTGCTGAAGCAAATAAGAAACTAATGGAGGGTGCTACAATTACAGAATCAGGTCTTGGCTATATTATGGTAAAAGAAGGTAGTGGTGTACAAGCAGAAAATGGAAAAACAGTATCTGTTCACTACACAGGTAAATTAACTGATGGAACTAAATTTGATTCTTCATTAGATAGAAATCAACCTATTGAATTTGTTCTTGGTCAAGGAAGAGTTATTAAAGGTTGGGATGAAGGAATTTCATATTTAAAAGTAGGAGGGAAGGCTACTTTTATTATACCTTCTGATTTAGCTTATGGTGAAAGAGGAGCTGGTGGAGTTATTCCTCCGAATGCAACTTTAATATTTGATGTTGAGCTTGTAGATGTCAAATAACTAATTATTTCATAATTAAAAAGAGACTGATTTATCAGTCTTTTTTTTTGCTCTATTATCAAAAATTATAATGTTTATCAATTCCCAAACAAAAAAAAATAAAATGTTTTTAAATTTTTTTAAAAAAATAAAAGTTTTTTTTCTTTATAACTGTTAACTTTCAGAAAGCTTATATCCTAAAAATTAGATGAATTTTAGCTGTTAATAAATATTAGATTTTGATTTAATATGTTTAAAAAATCGTTTGAATAAATCATTATACTTGCATTAGTTCTTTACTCAAAAAAGCATTTAAAACACATTCAAAACCGCGCTTGTTTTGGACAAATTTAGAATTTAAATCATGAGTAAATCACTCGCATTTTATTAATTTATTAAACACATTTATATGGGAATTTTTGACTATAGAAGAAATTACAAACCTTTTGAATACCCTGAGGTTACTGACTTTACAGATGCAATAAACAAGTCTTTTTGGGTTCATTCAGAAGTTGACTTTACAGCTGACACACAAGATTTTTTGTCACACCTTTCTGAGACTGAACAGAATGCAGTAAAAAACGCCTTACTAGCTATTGCACAAATTGAAGTTAATGTAAAAACTTTTTGGGGAGACCTGTATAGTCATTTGCCAAAACCAGAATTCAATGGACTTGGAAGCACCTTTGCAGAGTGTGAATTTAGACATTCAGAAGCTTATTCTAGATTGCTTGAAGTTTTAGGTTATAATGATGAATTTGAAAAGCTAATTGAAATTCCTATCATTAAAGAAAGAGTAGATTATTTATCGGCTGCACTCTCAAATGCGAAATCACAAGATAAAGAAGAATATGCTATTTCACTAATTCTATTTTCTATACTTATTGAGAACGTTTCTTTATTTAGTCAATTTGCAATCATCCTTTCTTTTACAAGATTTAAAGGTCACATGAAAAATGTTAGTAATATAATTGCATGGACATCAATAGATGAACAACTTCATGCCAACGCAGGAATGTATATTATTAACAAAATCAAAGAAGAACACCCAGAATTTTTCAATCAAAAAACATTAGATAAGATTACAGATGTTGTAAAAGAATCTATAGAGATTGAAAGTAGACTATTGGATTGGATCTTTGAAAAAGGAGAGCTAGAATTTGTTCAAAAAGAAGACTTATTAAACTTTATGAAATATAGAGCAGATGAAAGTCTTACTCAAATTGGTTTTGAAAAAGTATTTAATGTACCTTATGATAAATATGAACCTCTTGCATGGTTTGAAAATGAAGTATTCTCCAACAGTATGGATGATTTCTTTGCAAAAAGACCTGTAGAATACACAAAACACGATAAAAGCATTACAGCTTTAGATTTATTTTAAATTCCATTAAATATGAGTGAAGTCAGAGAAAGATATTGGTGGAAAAATACAGAAAGCCAGCAAATTTTAAATAGAGGTTATTTACTTCAAGGAGAGTCAGTTGAAGGAGCTATTGACAGAGTATGTTCAGCAGCTGCTAAAAACCTATTTAGACCAGAGCTAAAGGAAGCATTTAAGGAAATGGTAGAAAGAGGCTGGATGAGCCTAAGCTCACCAATATGGGCTAATATGGGTACAGAGAGAGGCTTGCCAATCTCCTGTTTTAATGTTCATGTTCCAGACAGAATAGAAGATATTACTCACAAACTTGGTGAAGTAATTATGCAAACAAAAATTGGAGGCGGAACTTCAGGCTATTTTGGTTCATTAAGAGAAAGAGGAAGCGCAGTAAAGGATAATGGTAAAAGTAGTGGTGCTGTTAGTTTCATGAAACTATTTGATACTACCATGGATACTATTTCTCAAGGTGGTGTTAGGAGAGGAGCTTTCGCTGCTTATTTAGATATAGATCACCCAGATATAGAAGAATTTTTATCAATTAAAAGTATAGGAAGTCCAATACAAAATTTATTTTATGCAGTATGTGTCCCAGATTATTGGTTAAATGAAATGATCGAAGGAGATATGGATAAAAGAAAAACCTGGGCAAAAGTTCTTGAAAATAGACAACAAAAAGGATTACCATATATATTCTTTACTGATAATATTAATAGAAACAAACCTCAAGTTTATAAGGATAAAGGAATGATGATTAACGCAAGTAATTTGTGCTCTGAAATCGTACTTCCATCCAGTAAAGACGAATCATTTATTTGCTGTTTATCATCATTGAATTTAGAAATGTATGATGAATGGAAAGATACTGAAACAGTTAAACTAGCTACTTTTTTCTTAGATGCAGTACTAGAGGAGTTTATTAAAAAAACAGAAGGTAATCACTACTTAGAAAATGCTCACAATTTTGCAAAAAGACACAGAGCACTAGGTTTGGGTGTTCTAGGATGGCATTCTTATTTACAAAGAAATATGATTCCATTTGAGGGTCTTGAATCAAAACAATTAACAAATAAAATTTTTAAAGACATTCAGGAAAAATCTGAAAAAGCAACTATAGAACTTGCAAGGATATATGGTGAACCTGAGGTTTTAGAGGGGTATGGTAGAAGAAATACCACTTTATTAGCTATTGCTCCAACAACATCATCATCTGCTATCCTAGGTCAAGCATCACCTGGTATTGAACCATTATATAGTAATTACTATAAAGCAGGTCTTGCAAAAGGAAATTTCATGAGGAAAAATAAGTACTTAGAAGCTTTACTTAAAGAAAAAGGTATTGATAATGAAGAAACCTGGAGAAGTATTATGCTAAACAACGGTAGTGTTAGTCATTTAAATGAATTAGATGACAACGAAAAAGGTGTTTTTAAAACTTTTAAAGAAATAAGTCAATTAGAAATTATACAACAAGCATCAATTAGACAGAAATATATTGATCAGGCTCAAAGCTTAAATTTAAATATACCAGCTAATTTACCTGTAAAAGAAGTAAATAACTTAATCTTAGAAGCATGGAAGCTAGGAGTAAAGACTCTTTACTATCAAAGAAGTCAAAGTGTTTCTAAAGAAATGGTTACAAATCTAGTCTCTTGTAGTAGTTGCGAAGGTTAATCTAGTTTATATATTTTTGAATATTTCTTAGTTACGTATTCCATAAAATATTTAAAATTGAGCTCTTCACCGGTAATTCTTTCACAAAGTACTTTTGCATCATATCGCTCTCCATGTATATGAACATTATTTCTTAGCCAATCAAGTAATTCAACAAAATCGCCATTACCAATCTTTGTTTCTATATTATCAATTTCATATGATGCTTTATGATAAAATTGAGCTGCATAGAAACTTCCTATTGTATATGTGGGGAAATAACCAAAACTACCATGAGACCAATGGATATCTTGTAAAACTCCTTTTGAGTCACAAGGAACTTTAATTCCTAAATAATCAAAGTATTTTTTGTTCCAAATATTAGGAAGGTCTATGACATTAATACTACCTTCAATTAGTCCTTTTTCAATTTCATATCTAATGAGAACATGTAAATGATAGGTAAGCTCATCAGCATTTGTTCGTATTAATGATGGTTTAACGTTATTAGATGCTTCATAAAATTTATAATAATCGATATTTTTTAATTTATTAGGAAATAAAGACTTCAAGCTTGAAAAATTATTCTTCCAATATTCTAAGCTTCTTCCAACATGATTTTCCCATAACCTTGACTGGGACTCATGAATTCCTAATGAGACTGAATTTCCTAAGGGAGTTCCATAGTTTTCTGATAAAATTCCCTGCTCATATAATGCATGACCACCCTCATGAATACAACTCCAGATCATTTCAGAAAGATTATTTTTATCAATTCTAGTTGTTACTCTAGCATCCTGTGGAGAAAAATGTGATGAAAAGGGGTGAGCAGAAATATCTTGTCTTCCAGAATCAAAATCATAACCCATTTGTTCTAATAATTCAATACCAAAATCCCATTGCTTATTTTGGTCATATGATTGATAAAAGAAAGATTCATCTACATGATTATTTTCAGCTATTTTTTTTATGAAAGGAACTAATTTATCTTTTACATCTTGAAAAATTAAATCTACATCCTTTGTTGTTAAATTAGGTTCATATCTTTCTAGTAGAGCATCATATGGATGATTTTTATAGCCGATTAATTCACATTCTTCTTTTCTTAATTCAACAAGTTTTTCAAGAGAATTTTGAAATAATTTAAAATCATTTTTTTCTTTTGCAAGTCTCCAATCATTAAATGCTTTTGAAATTAATTTAGATTGCTTTACTATAAATGCAGATGAATACTTTTTATTTTTTAAAAATTCCTTTCTTGATAAGAATATATTGCGTTTTTGATCAGAATTTAATGATTGATCGTTATTTAAAGTTTCTAATAATTTACCATATTTATCATCGGTAGATAATTCGTAAGTAATTTTAGCAAGTGTAGATAATTGTTGTGCTCTAAATTTACTTCCATTTTTTGGCATCTTAGTTTCTTGATCCCAATTTAAAACACTCATAGCCATACG
>CALJFR010000052.1 GCA_938073745.1 uncultured Flavobacteriales bacterium | reverse complement strand
TATCAAGCAGAAAATCAAGGATGGGATGGGAAAAACGTGCCTAGTGGACAATATTTTTACAGCATAGACATTATTGACTTTAAAAATAAAATAGAAAGAGAAGTAGGCCAGATTACTCTAATAAAATAAATGAAGAAGATTGTACTTTTATCTGACACACACAGTGCTTTGGATGAAAGATTTTTACCACATCTTAAAGATGCTAATGAAATATGGCATGCTGGAGACATAGGAAATATAGGAATACTTGAAAATTTAGAAAAAATAACAAAAGTTAGAGCAGTTTATGGAAATATTGATAATCATATTATCAGAAGTGCAACGAAAGCATTTATAAATTTTAAATGTGAAGAAGTAAATGTATTAATAACTCATATTGGAGGATACCCAGGAAAATATACCAAAGGAATAAAAGAAAAAATACAAAAAGTAAGACCTAAACTTTTTATATGTGGACACTCTCATATTTTAAAAGTAATCTTTGATAAAAAATTTAACTTATTACATATGAATCCTGGAGCAGCAGGTAACTATGGAGTTCACAAAGTAAAAACTATTTTAAAATTCAAAATAGATAAAGAAAATATAACTGACTTAAAAGTTATTGAGTTAAAGAAATAAACTATCGAATCCTATCAGAATCCTTTATTAATTTTTCATCTTTTTTGACAAAATAGCTTGCAATAAACAATAAAATGAAAGGTATTATACATAAGAAAAGACCAATTTCAAAATCAAAATCCTCTTTATAGAACACTAGAGTTATGATATAAAAAAAAGTAATCATTAGTCTAGACAAAGAAGATATTAACCTTTGACGAGATCTGTTTTTATATTGAAATATCGCGAAAATTGCTAGTAATGAAGACGATAAAAGTAAAATTCTTAAATATACAAAACGATTAAATAGGAATAAGTTATCTCCTTCATTACTCAAAACAGGAAAATAAAAAATAATCAAAATTGATGTTAGTGCAGAAAGTAGAAAAAAAACAGATTGGATTCTTTGTATCATATCTAATTACAAAAATAAATAATATCAAATAAAAAAGATGATTAATGTAAAAATTCGTAATATTGCACCAACTTACCAAAGATTTAATCAAATCTCTTTTTAAATAACCAAAAATTTTCTGTAACAAACATTACAGATTGTCATCAAAAAACATAAAATGTATAAACTAGAAGAATTAAATAATTCAAAAGTAACCGAGCTTAAAGAAATTGCTAAAAAATTAAACATCTCAAATTATGAGAAGTTAAAAAAACTTGACTTAGCATATGCTATTCTAGATCATCAAGCAGAACAAAATGAAGTTACAAAAAATCCTGCCAAACCAAGTGCTAAACCAAGTGCTAAGCCAAGTGCTAAACCAAGTGCTAAACCAAAAGATAAAGCTCCAATAAAAAAAGAAAATAGTAAAATTGATTCAAAGGAGATGAATATTACTTCAAAACATATTTCAACAGATAATAATTACAAAAACAAAAATCAAGAAAAAAAACATCATCATAATAAGAACAATCCTAATCAAAAACACAATCCAAATAATAGACCAAATCCTAATCAAAAGCCAAAATCAGATTATGACTATGATTTTGATGGTATTATAGAAACTGAAGGGGTTATAGAAATCATGCCAGACGGATATGGTTTTATGCGATCATCTGATTATCATTATTTATCTTCTCCAGATGATGTTTATGTTTCTCACTCCCAGATTAAATTATTTGGACTTAAAACAGGAGATACAATAGTAGGAACTGTTAGACCTCCTAAATCTGGAGAAAAATATTTTCCTTTAATAAATGTGAAAAATATTAACGGTAGAGACCCTGCAATAGCTAGAGATAGAGTTCCTTTTGAGCACCTAACACCGCTTTTCCCAAATGAAAAGTTCCATCTTTTGGATAATGGACATAATAACATATCAACTAGAATGTTAGATATTTTTACTCCTTTAGGAAAAGGACAAAGAGGGTTAATTGTAGCACAACCTAAAACAGGTAAAACTGTTCTTTTAAAAGAAATTGCAAATGCAATAGCTGATAATCATCCTGAAGTATACATGATAATTCTATTAATTGATGAAAGACCTGAAGAAGTTACTGATATGGAAAGGAGTGTGAATGCTGAAGTAATAGCATCTACATTTGATGAACCAGCTAGCAGACATGTAAAAGTAGCTGATATTGTTTTGGAAAAAGCTAAGAGAATGGTTGAATGTGGTCATGATGTTGTAATTCTACTAGATTCAATTACAAGATTGGCTAGAGCTTATAACACAGTACAACCTGCATCAGGTAAAATTCTCAGTGGTGGAGTTGACGCTAATGCACTTCATAAACCTAAGAGATTCTTTGGTGCTGCTAGAAAAATTGAAAATGGTGGATCATTAACAATACTAGCAACTGCTTTAACAGAAACTGGCAGTAAAATGGATGAAGTAATCTTTGAAGAATTTAAGGGAACTGGTAATATGGAGCTTCAGCTTGATAGAAAAATTGCCAATAGAAGGATCTATCCTGCTGTTGATCTTGTTGCATCAAGTACAAGAAGAGAAGATCTTCTTTTAGACAAAGATCATATTCAAAGAATATGGGTATTAAGAAATTATCTTGCAGATATGAATCCTGTCGAAGCTATTGAATTTATGAAAGATAGACTTCAGAAGACAAAAGACAACAATGAATTCTTAATCACAATGAACGGGTAATCTTAAGACTTTTTAAAAACTCCATATACAGTTGAACCTGTTCCTGTCATACTTGAATATATTGCTCCTGAATCATAAAGTTTCTGCTTAGATTCTTTAATTTTTGGATACTTATTAAAAAGATTTTTTTCAAAATCATTTGTAATTGAATATTTCCATTTTTCTATTGGTAAAAAAGCTAAATTTTGTAAAGAATTATTGGTATTATCACAAACAATTTCAGAAAATGCTTCTTTGGTACTAATATGTATCCCGGTATTAATTACCCTAATTTCATATTCAGATATATCTAGATCTATATCATTCATAACATCTCCTATTCCAGTTACAAGCTTTACTTTATTTTCGATGAAAAAAGGACAATCAGCACCTATTTCTAAAGAAATATTTTGTAATATATGATTATCAATATTTAAATTAAATAGTTGATTAATACCTTTTAAAACAAATGATGCGTCTGAAGAACCACCTCCTAATCCAGAGCCAATAGGAATATTTTTGTGCAAATGAATATGAATAGGTTTAATATTATATTTAGAATTCATTAAAGCATATGCTTTTTCACACAAATTAGTTTTTCCTGGAATATTTAAACCAGATGTTGTAAAAAGAAATTTTGTAGCTGGTATAATTTCTAAAATGTCAAAATAATTATGTAATGGATAAAAAACTGAAATTAAATTATGAAAACCATCATCTCTTTTTGATAGAATATTTAATCCTAAATTAATTTTTGCATTTGGATATAAAATCATTTAAAATAGTTTTCAACAACAAAAATAATCATCTGTTTTTTTATAGGTCATGACAAATCATTTTATTTATATTTGATACCCTTTTTATCTTTACAATGCAATATTTAGAATTTGAAAAACCTATTGAAGAATTAAATAATAAATTAATTCAAGCAAGAGAATTGGCTGATTTAAAAGATGTAGACGCTAGTAAAACTATTAACGATATAGAAAATCAAATTTTAAAAGCTAAAAAAGAAATCTATAACAATCTTTCTCCTTGGCAAAAAGTACAGTTATCAAGACACCCAGATAGACCATATAGCCTTGATTATATTAATGCTTTAACGAATGGAGATTTTGTTGAGCTTCATGGTGATAGGAATGTTAAAGATGATAAGGCAATGGTTGGTGGTTGGGGCACAATTGATGGCAAAACTGTAATGTTTATTGGACAACAAAAAGGTAGAAATACAAAAGAGCGTCAATTCAGAAATTTTGGAATGGCGAACCCAGAGGGATATAGAAAGGCTTTAAGACTAATGAAATTAGCTGAAAAGTTTAACAAGCCTGTTATTTCTCTAATTGATACTCCTGGCGCATTTCCTGGATTAGAGGCTGAAAAAAGAGGGCAAGGTGAAGCAATAGCAAGAAATATTATCGAAATGACTAGATTAAAGACTCCTATTATATGCGTTATTATTGGTGAAGGAGCTTCCGGAGGAGCTTTAGGTATTGGTGTTGGTGACCATGTACTAATGTTAAATAATTCATGGTATTCAGTTATTTCTCCTGAAAATTGTTCAACAATATTATGGAGAAGTTGGGACTTTAAAGAAACAGCCGCTGAATCTCTGAAGCTAACAGCTAATGATATGAAAAAAAATGGTCTTGTAGACAAAATTATCAAGGAACCATTATCAGGAGCTCATTCTGAACCGGAAATGACATTTAAAATTGTCAAAAAGGAAATGAATAATTCAATAAAACAACTACAATCGTTATCTGTTAAAGACCTAATAAAAAAAAGAATGGATAAGTTTTGTGAAATGGGAGTAGTAAAATAAAATGGCAAAAAAAACTATAGGCAAGAGATCAATAAAAGCGACTTCAATTCAAAAGATTGATGGAAAACTACAACCACAAGCAATTGAATTAGAAGAAGTAGTTTTAGGAGCTTTAATGATAGATAACGAATCTTTATCTGATACAATTGATAGCTTACAACCAGAATACTTTTACAAGCCTGATCACCAAAAGATTTTTGAGGCAATAATAAATTTATTTAATAATAGTAAACCTGTAGATATCCTAACTGTTTCTGAAGAATTAAAGAGAATGGATGTATTAGAACAAGTTGGAGGAATGTTGTATATAAGTCAGCTAACAAATAATGTTTCTTCATCATCCAATACAGAGTTTCATGCTAGAATTATCGCTGAAAAATTTATTAAAAGATCATTAATTAGTATTTCTAATAATATTATTGGTGATGCATTTAATGATACTATTGATATTTTTGATTTATTAAATACTGCAGAAGAAAAATTATTTACTGTTACTGAAGGAACTCTTAGAAAGAGTTATGATAAAATGAGTACCCTCATTAAAGGAGCTTTAGATAACATCGAAGTTTTAAGACAAAAAGAAGATGGTTTGAGTGGTGTTCCATCTGGATTTACAAAATTGGATAGAGTTACTTCTGGATGGCAAAAATCTGATTTAATTATTGTTGCTGCTCGACCTGGAATGGGTAAAACAGCATTCGCACTAAGTATGGCAAGAAATATTGCCATTAATCATGACACACCGATTGGTTTCTTCTCTTTAGAAATGTCTTCAGAGCAATTAGTTTCCAGGCTAATAGCTAGCGAAGCTCAGCTTCCTGCATCTAAATTAAGAAAAGGTGATTTACAAGATTATGAAATGGTTCAGTTACATGAAAAAATAAAGCAATTATCTGAAGCTCAAATTTTCATTGATGACACACCTGCGCTAACAGTTTTTGAATTAAGAGCTAAAGCTAGAAGATTAGTGAAAAATCATAATGTACAAATAATTATGATTGATTATTTACAGCTGATGAGTGCTGGTGGTAATGCTGGAAATAGAGAACAAGAGATATCAACTATTTCGCGTTCACTTAAAGGAATTGCAAAAGAATTAAAGATACCCGTTATAGCATTATCTCAAGTAAATAGAGGTGTTGAAAGTAGAACAGGTACAGGAAGTAAAAGGCCTATGCTTTCAGATTTAAGGGAATCAGGAGCTATTGAACAAGACGCAGATATAGTAACATTCATATATAGACCTGAATATTACAAAATTTATGAATGGGATAATGGTGATGATTCAAGAAGTCAAGGTGAAATTATAATTGCTAAACACAGAAATGGAGCGCTAGAAAATGTAAGATTAAAGTTTATTGCTGAATTTGCTAAATTCTCTGACATTGATTATGTTGAAGACTTTTCAAGTGGTATTGATGGAGAATCTATGATCTCGACAGTTTCATCAAGTATGAATAATGATAACGATGCACCATTTTAGTACATTCAAAAAAGAAATTCTTCTTTTATTTTTTTTACTATGTTTTAGTTTTTCACATGCTTCCTATATACTTATCAATATGGATGATCAACAAACCAATCATCTAAAAGCATATGGAATAGCATTTCTTTCTATAGAAAATGAAATAAACGTCAAGTGGTTATTGAACTATAAGGGTGGTAGTTTTCTTATAAAATCAAATAATTTTATAGAGAATGAGTGTAAAACAAGAAATGTTTCATATTCATTAATTGCAGATGTTCAATCTAATAATATATTAAGTGATATCAATAGAAATGATGTAAATCAAGAAATTATTAGTCTTGAGAAAGCTCCAAAAATTGCAATTTATTCTCCAAAAAATAAACAACCCTGGGACGATGCAGTAACATTAGCTCTAACATATGCGGAAATTCCTTATGACATAATTTATGATGAAGAGGTAATAAATAATTTATTACCTCTTTATGATTGGCTTCATTTACACCATGAAGACTTTACCGGTCAATATGGAAAATTTTATGCTTCTTTTAAAAATGCTAGCTGGTACAAGGAACAAAAGAAATCTTTCGAAAAAAATGCTAAAGAACTTGGATTCAATAAAGTATCTCAAGCAAAATTAGCTGTTGCAAAAAAAATAAAAGAATATGTTTTAAGTGGTGGTTTTCTTTTTGCAATGTGTTCTGCAACAGACTCATATGATATTGCCTTAGCATCTGAGGGAGTAGACATCTGTCAACATATGTTTGATGGTGATCCAATTGACAATGATATTGATACAAAACTTAATTACAAGAACACACTTGCATTTAAAGATTTTGAGTTAGTTAAAAATCCAAATCGTTATGAATTCTCTTCAATTGACGCAACTCAAACACGTAAAATAAAACGTAATTTAGATTTCTTTACCCTATTTGATTTTTCAGCAAAATGGGATCCTGTTCCAACTATGCTTTGTCAAAATCACATGCAGGTAATTAAAGGTTTTATGGGACAAACAACATCATTCAGAAATAAATACTTAAAGTCTGATGTTATTATTATGGGAGAAACAAAATCTACAAATGAATCAAGATATATCCATGGCAAACTTGGAAATGGAACATGGACCTTCTATGGTGGTCACGATCCAGAAGATTATCAGCACAAAGTTGGAGATCCAAAAACAGATTTATCTTTACATCCAAATTCTCCAGGATATCGATTAATTTTAAATAATATTTTATTTCCAGCAGCTAAGAAAAAGAAATTAAAAACTTAGTTTAAAGTACTATAATAGTATTTTGATCGTACCAAGTTGAGTAATTAGCTTGATATTTTTTCTCAATAGTCTTTCTTTTAATTTTCATAGATGGGGTTAAAAACTTATTTTCAACCGTCCAAACATCATCAACTACTATTAAATTATGAATGACCTCATGCTTATCTAATGTTTGATTAACATCTTTTAAAGTTTCTTCAATAGACGCTTTATAATTAATTGATTTTTTTGCATTATCAGATAAAACAACCAAAGCTATTGGCTGTGGTATTCCCGTACCAACAACACATACTTGTTCAATATTACTATTCTCGGATAATTTCATTTCTATCGGTGATGGAGCTATATATTTTGCTTTTGAAGTTTTAAAAATATCTTTTACTCTTCCTGTTATTCTTAAAAAACCATCCTTATCGATTTCTCCCTCATCGCCTGTATGAAGCCAACCATCTTTTATAATCTCATTAGTTTTATCAATATCTTTATAATAACCAAGCATTAAAGCCTCATGCTTAATTAAAATTTCTTTTTCTTGACTAAATTTAACTTCACATTTTGGTAATGCCTGTCCAACATATCCAACGCGTATGTTATCTTTTAGAGTGACATGCGAATAGCAAGTGTTTTCTGTCATTGCATATGCTTCTTGAATAAATATTCCAAGTTTTGCAAACCAATTAATAGTTGCGATAGGAGTAGGTGCAGCACCTGTAAAGACATTATTAGCTCTTTTTAAACCTAGTCCCTTTTTAATTTTATTTTTAATTAACAATGATACAAATGGTATCTTCAATAATATATCTAATTTCTTTTGAGGCAATTTCAGAAGAATACCTTGTTGAAATTTTGTCCAAATTCTTGGAACTCCTAAAAAAACTGTAGGAGAAGCATAAGACAAATTAGCGGCAAAAGTTTCAAGACTTTCAGCAAAATAAACTCTACTTCCTGTGTATAAACTACACATTTCAATTAATAATCTTTCAGCAATATGACTTAATGGAAGATATGAAAAGAAAATTTCTCTATTCACTATTTCTAATGATTTGCTAGCATTAATAGTTGCAAAACTAAAATTGGCAAAACTATGCATTACGCCTTTTGCATCTCCAGTAGTTCCAGATGTATAAATAATTGATGCTAATTCATTTGCATTTTTTTCTACATTATCTTCGATTGGTTGAATACCTTTTATTAAATCATCCCAAATTGGATAATCTTGCGAATAAAATGGAAAAGTAATACAATTAATATTAGATGGAATACCATCTTTCATTAAGTCAAAATTATCAAGCTTTCCAACAAAAAGAAGTTGTGTTTCACTATGCAATAAAATTTTATTTAATGATTCTGAATTTAGGTTTGGATAAAGTGGAACAGAAATATGTCCTGACAACATAATAGCTAAATCAGACATAATCCAATGTGCACAATTTTTTGAAAGAATACCAATTTTTGAATTCTTTTTTAAATTTAAGGATCTTATGTAGGCTGCCATTTTTCTAACTTCTTGTCCAAAATCATAAAATGTCCAATTATGCCATACACCGTTTATTGGTTGACTTAAATAAATAGAATTTGGTTTTTCTTTCTCCCATTTGTAGAGCCAATCTAAAGTTGTTAAATTGTTCATATTGTGTAATTATTTATATTCTTTAAAAGTTCAGCAAAAACTATGCTTGCATAGTTAAATTCTTATATTTATAAAAATAATTATAAATATGGAACCAGAAGATACTATAGACTATAATATTAGAAAAACATGGTTTAATATAACTAAAATGTATAATCGGACAGCCACAGATTATATGGCTAGCACATCACTAGCAATGATTGTTTTAAACATAGATATGATAGAAGGAACTCCTTCTACTCAACTAGGGCCAAATATGGGAATGGAATCTACATCGCTTTCAAGATCATTAAATAAACTTGAAAAAAGCGGCTATATTACTAGAAAACCTGACCCTAAAGACAAAAGAAAATCAATTATTCATTTAACTAAATCAGGATTAGCTGGTAGAGAAGTTGCAAAAGAAATAGTTTTAGATTTTAACAACAAAGTTTTTTCTCATTTTAATAAATCTGAAATGGATACTTTTTTTAATATTTTAAAAAAAATCAATCATATTATTAATAATGAAAAATAACAAAAGTTTTATAAATGAAATTTAACAACTTTAATCTAAATAAAAACTTAGAAGATGGCTTGGAAATGATGGGATTTGTAGATGCTACTCCTATTCAACAACAATCAATACCAATTATTTTAAGTGGTGATGATTTAATAGCTTGCGCTCAAACAGGAACTGGTAAAACTGCCGCATTTGTTCTACCAATTCTCAGCCTCATTTCCTCTAAAAAGCAAAATAATAAAGTTAAAGCACTAATTATAGCTCCAACAAGAGAACTAGCAAAGCAAATAGATATGCAAATAGAAGGATTTTCATATTTCACTAATTCTTCATCGTATCCAATATATGGGGGTGGAACTGGACCAGAGTTTGAAAATCAAAAACAAGCTTTAGTAAAAGGAACAGATATTATTATATGTACTCCTGGAAGATTAATGGCTCACCTAAAATTTGACTATTTTGACACGAAACATATAGATTATCTAATTTTAGATGAAGCAGATAGAATGTTAGATATGGGTTTCTATGATGATATAATTAAGATTGCTAAAAAAATACCAGAATCAAGACAAACACTTTTGTTTTCCGCTACAATGCCAAAAAAAATCAGAAAGCTTGCAGAAAACATTCTTAAAAATCCAAAAAGCATAAGCTTAGCTATTTCTAAACCAGCATCAGGAATAAAGCAAACAGCGTACCTTGTTCATGATGAACAAAAAGTACAACTTATCAAAGAAATATTTATTAAAAAAAACAAAGAAAAACCTTTGAGTCATGTTTTAATCTTTGCTTCTAGCATTAAGAGTGTAAAAGAAATAAAGAAAACATTAAATAGATCTGGTTTTAAATCAAGTGATATGCATTCAGAACTAAATCAAGAACAAAGAGAAAGTACAATAAGAGATTTTAAAAACAAAAAAATAAAAATACTAGTAGCAACAGATATTTTATCTAGGGGGATTGATATTAAAGGTATAGAATTAGTAATTAATTATGAAGTACCTCATGACGCAGAGGATTATGTTCACAGAATAGGAAGAACTGCTAGAGCTGATAAAACTGGTGAAGCCATAACATTTATAAACAGTAATCAAGTAAGTAATTTTATGGATATTGAAAAGCTTATTGAAAATACAGTACCAAAAATTAACTTACCTAACAATTTTTCAAATGGTCCAAAATATGTAATTTTTCAAAAGAAAAAAAAGAAAAAAAAATATTGGAACAAAAAGAAAAATTAACGAGTTAAAACAGGAGCATGATGTGGCTTAATTCTGGCATCTATAATCGGAAGTGTGCATGAGAAATGTTTGTTTTCTATTTTCATGTTTAGACCATAAACATCATGAGATGGATTAGATCTTGTAAAACAAACCCACAACCAATTACTAAAATCTTCAGAAACAAAATTAGCATCATCAACAAATGTTATTAGTGCTATTCCAGTAGTATCATATTTTTCTAATTCTTTAATTAGTTCTTCAATACTACCTTTGCCATCAATTGCTAATATACCATCTATAACTAAAACCTGGCTATTAAATTTATTTGAAAGATTATAGGGGGAAAATTCAGTAAGTAAATTTCTTTTCTTTTTACCTGCTGCAGCTATAATTAATTTTGACCCATGATTTAACTCTTTACTTGAGTAATCCAATGTATCAATTGTTGTGTTAGTTTGAAAGTGTAAATCTCTTGACCAATCAACATGTTGTAATAAATGTTTGAAAAACTCTTTTTTATTATTAATATCTGGAGCATTTTCATCTTCTATAATTAGTAGATACTTTGCCAAAGAAAGCTGACCTGTTCCTAAAATATGATTAGCAATAGTTAATATTTCTTGAGGTGCTCTAGTTGGGTTATATGGTGTATACCTCTCTTTTCCTATTGCTAATAAAAGTGGATGAACTCCTGATTCATCAACAGCATTTACGGCTTTAAGACCTGGGATTTCATTTTCAACTGCTTTACCTGTCATTTGATGTATTAGCTTTCCAAATTGAGAATCCTCTTGAGGTGGTCTTCCTACAACTGTGAATGGAAAAATTGCATTTTTCTTAGCATAAACTTTATGTATTTTTAAAAATGGAAAGTCATGAGTTAAACTATAATATCCTAAATGATCTCCGAAAGGACCCTCAGGTTTTAAATCAGTACTTACCTCACCACAAATTACAAAATCAGCATCAGTAGAAATTGTATATCCATCTTTGAGTGCATATCTAAACCTTCTTCCTTCTAGTATACCAGCAAATGTAATTTCAGACATGCCATCTGGCAATGGCATAACAGCAGCAAAAGTATGTGAAGGAGGACCACCAATAAAGATAGAAACTTTTAAATTTTCTCCATTCTCAACTGCATGCTTTTGATGAATACCAATACCTCTATGGATTTGATAATGTAGACCAATTTCTTTATCCTTTATAAATTCATTTCCACTTATTTGTATTCTGTACATTCCTAAATTTGAATTCATAATTCCGGGACTCATAACATCTTCAGAATAAACCTGTGGAAGAGTTATAAATGCTCCTCCATCATCAGGCCAACATTTAATTTGTGGAATTTCAGAAATTTTAATCTCTTCAAAATCATTAGGAAAACTAACTCTTTTAGGTAAAGCCATTGTCGCGTAAACAGCACTTTTAAGTGAAGATATAGGGTCTTTAAATCCATTAATTGGATTCATTTTCAAATCAATTAACTTCTTTACTTTCTTAATTGACTTACGAAATATAAAATTACTTCTTTCTACAGAACCAAAAATATTAGATATAGCTGGATATTTACTTCCCTTTACATTTTCAAATAAAATAGCTTTTCCTGAATTCTCAAATTCTTTAAGATGTATAGATGCCATTTCTAAATTAGGATCTACTTCTTTAGAAATTCTTATAAGAAATCCATTCTTTTCTAAATCATCAATACAACTTCTTAATGAAGAATAACCCATTCGGAATTATTTTTAGGTTATCTGTCTGAAATATTTTTGTAAGCTCTATGATTATGACCAATATATACCTGTCTTGGTCTTCCTATTGGCTCACTATTTTCTCTTGCTTCTTTCCATTGAGCAATCCATCCTGGCAATCTTCCAAGCGCAAACATAACAGTAAACATATCTGTTGGGATTCCTAGTGCTCTATATATTATTCCTGAATAAAAATCTACATTAGGATATAAACCACGAGATTTAAAATAATCATCATTTAAAGCAACCTCTTCTAACTTCATAGCAAGATCTAGTATAGGATCATTTATTCCGAGTTGAGAAAGCACATCATCAGCTGCCTTTTTAATAATCTTTGCTCGTGGATCAAAGTTCTTATACACTCTATGTCCAAACCCCATTAATCTAAACGAGTCAGACTTGTCTTTTGCTTTATTTATAAACTTCTCTACATCTCCACCTTGATTTTTAATTTCTTCAAGCATTTCAATTACTGCCTGATTAGCTCCACCATGTAGAGGTCCCCATAATGCAGCAATACCGGCTGAAATAGATGCGTATAAACTCGCATGAGAAGATCCAACAATTCTTACTGTTGATGCTGAACAGTTTTGTTCGTGATCGGCATGTAAAATTAAAAGCTTATCAAGAGCTTTAGCTATGATAGGATTAATTTCAGTTTCAACTGTTGGCAAACCAAACATCATATATAAAAAATTACTGGTGTAATCTAAATGATTTTTCGGATACATTATAGGCTGTCTCATACGGTTTTTATAACTCCATGCCGCAAGTGTAGGTAGTTTAGCTATAAGTCTGATAATAGTCCCATTAATCTCTTCAATAGATCTGTTAGGGTCAAGTGACTTAGGATAGAAAGCTGTTAAAGATGAAACTAGCGAAGATAGGACTCCCATTGGATGGGCTCTTGATGGGAAGCCGTCAAGAATAGATTTTACATCTTCATGAACTAATGTATGAGATCTAATCTCATTTGAAAAATTAGCTAATTCATTTGAAGATGGTAGTTCTCCATAAATTAATAAATAAGAGACCTCTAAAAAGCTTGATTTTTCAGATAAATCTTCTATTGTATAACCCCTGTATCTTAAAATTCCTTTTTCACCGTTTAAAAAAGTGATAGCACTTTTTGTGGAGCCTGTATTTTTAAAACCCTTATCAAGTGTAATGATTCCAGATTGAGATCGCAAATTACTAATGTCAACAGCTGTTTCTTGCTCTGTGCCTTCAACTATTGGAAGTTCATATTGAGAGCCGTTAATATGTAATTTTGCTATTTTACTCATCATAAAAATATTTAATTGTAAATATAATATCTATAAAGATAATTACCTAAGAAATTTGAATCCTTTTCCGGTAAAAAGTGCTCTGTTCCCTAACTCCTCTTCAATTCTTAATAATTGATTATATTTTGCAACTCTGTCAGAGCGAGATGCAGAACCAGTCTTGATTTGACCTGTTTCTAAAGCAACAGATAAGTCAGCAATTGTAGTGTCTTCAGTTTCACCTGATCTATGACTCATTACGGAAGTATATTCATTATTTTTAGCTAAGTTGACTGCACTAATAGTTTCTGACAAAGTTCCAATTTGATTAACTTTAACTAAGATAGAATTTGCAATATTTTCATCAATTCCTTTTTGTAATCTATTAACATTAGTAACAAAAAGATCATCACCTACCAATTGTATTTTGTCACCAACTTTATCAGTTAATTTTTTCCATGCGTCCCAATCATCTTCATCAAGACCATCTTCAATTGATATAATAGGATATTGATTAGTCCAATTTTGCCAATAATCAACCATTTCATTTGGTGATAATTTTTCACCTGTAGATTGATGAAGATGATATACATTTTCTTTTTTGTTGTAAAACTCTGATGCAGCTGCATCTATTGCAATATAGACATCCTTTCCTGCAATATAGCCTGCAGATTTAATAGATTTTAATACAACTTCAATAGCCTCTGTATTTGATGATAAGTTTGGTGCAAAACCACCCTCATCACCAACATTTGTAGAATATCCATTATTTTTCAATTCACTTTTTAAGCAATGAAAAATCTCTGTACCCATTTGTAATGCATGTGAAAATGAACTAGCTCCAACAGGCATAACCATAAATTCCTGAAAGTCAATACTGTTATCCGCGTGAGAACCTCCATTCAAGATATTCATCATTGGAATTGGCAATTCATATGTCTCTTTTTGAGATAAAAAATGATAAAGACTTTGTTTTTTTGAAAGTGCACCAGCTTTAGCGTATGCTAGAGATACAGCTAACATTGCATTTGCTCCTAAATTTGATTTATTTTCTGTCCCATCTAAACTGATAAGTCGTGAATCAATTAGATTTTGATCATAAAGTTCTAAACCTGTTAATTCATTATTAATAATATTATTAATATTTGAAACTGCATTTAAAACACCCTTACCTTTGTAAATAGACATATCATTATCACGAAGTTCAACTGCCTCATGCTTTCCAGTTGAAGCACCAGAGGGAACAGCTGCTCTTCCAATTAGACCAGTTTCTGTAATTATATCTGCTTCAACAGTTGGATTACCTCTTGAGTCTATTATTTGTCTGGAAAAAATTTTTTTTATCTTGCTCATTTACTCTTGTATTCTTTCATTCTATTAATAAATTTATCAAAAAGATATCTAGAATCATATGGTCCAGGTGATGATTCAGGATGATATTGAACTGAGAAACAATTCTTATGATTAAAACTAATCCCTTCAACTGTATTATCATTAAGGTTAATATGAGTAATATCAATATTTGAATTTTGTTTTACATCTTCATTCTTTATACTAAATCCGTGATTTTGAGAAGTGACCTCAGATTTTCCAGTTATAATATTTCTAACAGGGTGATTTATTCCTCTATGCCCATTATGCATTTTATAAGTACTAACTCCTTCAGATAGTGCTAAAATTTGATGACCCAAACAAATACCAAAAACAGGTTTTCCATCACTTGTAATATCTTTTGTTGTATTAATAACCCGCTTCATAACTGAAGGATCACCAGGACCATTTGACAAGAAAAATCCATCAGGGTTAAATGAATTCAATTCTTTGTAAGATGAATTAATTGGAAAAACTTTTAAATAACAACCTCTTTCGGACAAGCATCTTAAAATATTTGTTTTAATCCCAAGATCTAAAACAGCAACTTTAAATTTTGAAATTTCATCACCAAAAAAATAAGGTTTTTTAGTTGATACTTTTGAAGCAAGTTCCAATCCTTGCATTGAAGGAATATCATTTAATTTTTCAGATAATTCTACTATATCTGTATTATCATTTGAAATAATGGCATTCATAGCGCCCTTATCTCTAATATGGCGTACTACAGCTCGAGTGTCAACATCGGTAATAATTACCTTATTATTATTGATAAAATAATCATTTACATTTCCATCACCTGCTGCTCTAGAATAAGTAGTATTTAAATTTTTACATATTAATCCAGAAATTCTAATTTCATCTGATTCAACATCAGCATCCTTTACGCCATAATTTCCTATATGTGCATTAGTTGTAATCATTAATTGCCCATAATAAGAGGGGTCTGTAAATACTTCTTGATATCCTGTCATACCAGTATTAAAACATAATTCTCCAGTAGCATACCCTTCTTTTCCTGCTGCAAAACCGTGAAATACAGTTCCATCTTCCAATAATAATACTGCCTTATTTTTTTTCTTATAATCCATAATAAATTAAAATTAAAAAAAAAGGACAAAACACAATGCTTTATCCTTTTTAAATTATTTTGTCATATTAATATCTACTATTATTATTCTTTTTTATCGTTTTCATCAGCTGCTGGAGTTTCCTCTACGGCTGGAGTTTCCTCTACTGCTGGAGTTTCCTCAACTGCTGGATTTTCATTTATTACTTCAGCATCTTCTATTATCTTATCGTCTTTAGTTTCAACATTAGATTTTACAGTATTAGAAGATTTTCTTCTACTTCTTCTAGATTTTTTTGATTCGGATTTTTCAGTGATATAATCTGAATTATAGTCAACAAGTTCAATAAAACACATCTGAGCATTATCGCCAAGTCTATTACTTAATTTTAATATTCTGGTATATCCTCCATTTCTTTCTGAAACTTTAGATGATATATCTCCAAATAATTCAGTTATAGCTTCTTTTTGTTTAAGATAACTAAAAACAACTCTTCTAGAATGAGTAGTATCATTCTTAGACTTTGTAATTAAAGGCTCAATATACATTCTCAAAGCTTTTGCCTTTGCTAATGTTGTTTTAATTCTTTTGTGCTCTATTAAAGAACAAGCCATGTTAGCTAGCATAGCTTTTCTATGAGCTGCCTTTCTTCCTAGATGATTAAACTTTTTTCCGTGTCTCATTTTATTATTCGTTATCTAAATTATAAATCGAAGTATCAAATCCGAAGTGTAAGCCTTTGTCATCAATAAGTTCTTCCAGCTCAGTCAAAGACTTTTTACCAAAATTTCTAAACTTTAACATGTCACTTTTCTTAAAAGAAACCAACTCTCCTAATGTAAATACTTCAGCTGTTTTTAAGCAATTTAAAGCTCTAACAGATAAACCAAAGTCAGTCAACTCAGTTTTTAGCAATTGTCTCATGTGTAGTGTATCTTCATCAAAATCATCAACATTATCTGTTTCAAGATTTATTTTTTCGTCAGAGAAAAGCATAAAATGCTGAATCAAAATTTTAGATGCTTCAGTTAAAGCTAATTTTGGATCAATAGAACCATCGGTAGTAATATTTATATTTAACTTCTCAAAGTCTGTTTTTTGACCGACTCTGTAATTTTCAATATTATAATTTACATTTTTAATTGGAGTAAATATTGAATCAATAGCTATAGTACCAATTGGGGCATCTTCTACTACATTATTCTCTGCAGATACATAACCTCTTCCTTTTTTAATTGCAAATTCCATTGAAAACTCAACGTTTTTACCCATTTCACAAATAATATGATCTGGGTTTAAAACTTGAAAATTAGATAATCCATTTGCGATATCAGCACCTGTTAACGTCTCTTGACCTTTGACAGTAATACTTGCATTTTCTTCTTCAATATCATTAATTTGTTGTTTGAATCTAATTTGTTTTAAATTTAGAATTATCTCTGTTACATCATGAACAACACCTTTAATTGTAGAGAATTCATGATCAACACCTTTAATTTTGATAGATGTAATTGCATAACCTTCAAGAGATGACAATAATACTCTTCTCACAGCATTACCAACAGTAAGACCGTAGCCAGGTTCTAAAGGACGGAACTCGAAGCTACCTTGATTAGCTTCTTCGTTAATCATTATTACTTCATCTGGTTTTTGAAAATCTAAAATTTGCATATTTTTTATTTTTTATTTATTTTTTATTTAGAGTACAACTCAACAATCAATTGTTCATTAATATTTTCAGGAATTTGAATTCTTTCAGGAGATGAAAGAATTTTACCAACTTTTGAGTCAGGATTAAATTCTAACCATTCCATTTGACTGTTATGATTAGCAACAGAATTATTTATAGCTTCCATAGACTTTGAACGTTCTCTCACACTAACAATATCTCCAACACCAAGAGCATAAGAAGGAATATTTACAAGCTTATCGTTAACCATAATATGTCTATGAGTGACAAATTGACGAGCAGCTCTTCTTGTTGGCGCTATGCCTAATCTGTAAACAACATTATCTAACCTTAATTCACACATTTGAAGAAGAATCTCACCTGTAATACCCTTTCTTCGTAAAGCTTCTTTAAAAAGATTTGAAAATTGCTTCTCTAATATACCATAAGTGTATTTTGCCTTTTGTTTTTCATCAAGCTGAACACCATATTCTGATTTCTTTCCTCTTCTTCTTGAATTACCATGTTGTCCTGGAGCATAAGCTTTTTTTGCTAAAGCCTTATCTGGTCCAAAAATTGGCTCTCCAAATCTTCTTGAAATTCTTGACGTTGGTCCTGTGTATCTTGCCATTTTATAATTTTTTATTAATTAAACTCTTCTTTTCTTAGGAGGTCTGCAACCATTATGTGGTACAGGTGTAACATCCACTATTTCAGTAACTAAAACTCCATTATTATGAATAGTTCTAATTGCAGATTCTCTACCAGCACCAGGACCTTTAACAAAAACCTTAACCCTTTTAAGACCTGCTTCAAGTGCTACTTTCGTACAATCTTCTGCAGCTAATTGAGCTGCATAAGGTGTATTTTTCTTAGATCCTCTAAAACCCATTTTACCAGCAGAAGACCAAGAAATAACCTGGCCATTTTTGTTTGTTATTGATATAATTATATTATTAAATGTTGCCTGAATATGAGCTTGACCTTCAGATTCAACTTTAACTTTATTCTTTTTTGATGTTTTAGCCATTATTTAATTTATTTGGTTGCTATTTTTTTATTTGCAACTGTTTTTCTTTTTCCTTTTCTAGTTCTAGAATTGTTTTTTGTCTTCTGACCTCTTAATGGAAGTCCGGTACGATGACGTATACCCCTATAACATCCAATATCCATTAGTCTTTTAATATTAGTTTGAGTTTCAGCTCTAAGCTCTCCCTCAACTGTATATTTATCAGATACTATTGATCTTATCTTACTTGATTGATCATCTGACCAATCTTGAACTTTTATATCATGAGAAACCTTAGCTTCGTCTAAAATATTTGCTGCAAAAGTAGAACCTATTCCATATAAATAAGTTAATGCAATAACTCCTCTTTTGTTTTTTGGTAAATCAATTCCTTTTATTCTAGCCATAGTTTTTAACCTTGTCTTTGTTTAAATTTTGGATTCTTTTTATTGATAACGTATAATCTTCCTTTTCTTTTGACGATTTTACATTCATCACTTCTTTTCTTTACTGATGCTCTTACTTTCATTTTTTTTATTTTTAGTATCTATAAGTAATTCTAGCTTTTGTCAAATCATATGGAGACATCTCCAACTTCACTTTATCACCTGGTAATAATTTAATATAGAATTTCCTCATTTTACCAGAAATATGTGCAGTTACAATATGCTCATTTTCTAATTCCACACGAAACATTGCATTTGATAATGCCTGTGTTATCGTACCATCTAATTCTATATTAGCTTGTTTAGCCATTTCTTTTTTTTATTACTTCTTCTATTTCTTTAAAACTTGACAAAATCTCAGCTTCACCTTCTCGAACAACAATCGTATGCTCAAAATGTGCAGATGGTTTTTTGTCAATTGTAGTTATTGTCCATCCATCTCTATGTTGCATTATATCTCTTTTTCCCATATTAATCATTGGTTCAATTGCAATTACTAAACCTTTTTTCAATTTAATTCCAGAACCTCTTCTGCCATAATTTGGGACTTCAGGACTTTCGTGTAGTTTTCTTCCAATTCCATGACCAACTAATTCCCTTACTACTCCATAATTATTGGCTTCAGCATGTTCTTGAACAGCATAACTAATATCGCCTATTCTATTTCCTGCGATTGCTTTTTCAATACCTTTATATAATGATTCTTTAGTAACTTTTAAAAGTTCTCTTATATTTTCATCAACATTACCAATCTCATAGGTGTATGCAGAGTCTCCGTAATATTCATTCATTAGAACTCCACAATCTACAGATAGAACAGTTCCTTCTTTTAAGATATCTTTATTAGGAATTCCATGCACAACTTGTTCATTTGGAGATACACATAATGTGCAAGGGAATCCATTATAGCCTTTAAAGGCTGGAATACCTCCATTATCTCTGATGAACTCTTCAGCTAATAAGTCTAATTCCAATGAAGAAATACCTGGCTTAATATGCCTTGCTATTTCAGCATGAGTTTTTGCAACAAGTAAAGAACTTTCTCTAACCAAATCAATCTCTTCTTCTGACTTATAATAAATCATTATAAAATGATTACATTATTCTTCCAGAAGATTTTCCTTTTATCCTTCCCGACTCCATTAAGCCATCATAATGACGCATCAATAAGTGACTTTCAATTTGTTGAAGTGTATCTAATATTACACCAACTAATATTAATAAAGATGTACCTCCATAAAACTGTGCAAATTGTATATTTACTCCACCTTGCATTGCAAAAGCAGGTAAAATTGCAACCAATCCTAAAAATAATGATCCAGGAAAGGTTATACGAGACATAATATTATCTAAATAATCTGCTGTTGCTCTTCCAGGTTTTATACCAGGAATAAAGCCACCATTTTTCTTCATATCATCAGCCATCTGATTAGGATTGACTGTCATTGCAGTATAAAAGTACGTAAAAGCTACAATCATAAAGAAAAATAAAACATTGTACCATAGGCCTTGAAAATCTGTTAAAACAGCAGCTATACCTTGTAAAGATTCGTTTTCCGAAAAACCAACTAATGTGATGGGCACGAACATTATTGCTTGAGCAAAAATGATTGGCATAACTCCAGCAGCATTAACCTTTAATGGAATAAATTGTCTGACACCACCATATTGTTTGTTGCCAACAACTCTTTTAGCATACTGAACAGGTATTCTTCTTGTACCCTGTACCAACAGTATTGTCACCAAAATTACAAATAATAATAGTATCATTTCAACAAGAAAAACTACTAAACCACCCCCTGTACTTCCAAGAGCAGAAACAAATTCTTGCATTAGTGACTGAGGGAAACTTGCAATAATTCCGATCATAATTAATAATGAGATTCCATTTCCTACACCTCTATCAGTAATTTTTTCACCTAACCACATCACAAACATAGTACCAGTAACAAGAATAATAATTGATGATAGCCAAAACCCACCTGCTGGAAGTAAAAATGCAGTTTCAGGTAATGTCGCTTGTAAATTAGCAATGTAACCAGGTGCTTGTCCTCCAGTAATCAATATTGTTAAATATCTAGTGATATTATTAATCTTTCTTCTACCACTCTCACCTTCTTTTTGTAATTTTTGAAAATATGGAACAGCCATTCCAAGTAGTTGTACAACAATAGAAGCAGAAATATAGGGCATAATCCCTAATGCAAAAATTGATGCTTGAGAAAAAGCACCACCTGTAAACATATTTAATAGACCAAGTAAACCATCAGCTGTTTGATCTTGAAGTGCAGACAATTGTGCCGGATCTACTCCAGGAATAACAACAAAAGAACCAAATCTATAAATAGCTAGAATACCTAGAGTAACTAAAAGTCTGTCTCTTAGATCTTCAATATTCCAAATATTTCTTATAGTTTCGATTAATTTCTTCATTTTATTATTCTGTTATGTTAGCAGAACCACCTGCTTTTTCTATAGCCGCTTTTGCAGTGCTTGAAAATGCATCAGCAGTTACAGAAAGCTTAGATTTTAATTCACCTCTTCCAAGAATTTTTACCAAATCATTCTTCTGGACAAGACCATTATCAATTAAAGTTTGTTTATCTACCTTAGATTTTATTTTTTTACTGTCGAATAATTGTTGTAATGTATCTATGTTTACGCCATTGTATTCAACCCTGTTTGGATTAGTGAAACCAAATTTCGGTACTCTTCTCTGAAGTGGTTGTTGACCACCTTCGAATCCTACTTTGCGTGAATAACCAGATCTAGATTTAGCACCTTTATGACCTCTTGTTGACGTTCCTCCTCTTTTGGAGCCTTCACCACGACCAACTCTTTTTCTGTTTTTTGTTGAACCCTCTGCAGGTTTTAAGTTGTGTAATTCCATAATTATTCTACAATTGTAATTAAATGATTAATTTTTTTTATCATACCTTCAATTTGAGGTGTTACATTATGCTCAACTATTTGATTCATTTTTCTTAAACCAAGTGCGTCTAAAGTTCTTTTCTGATCTTTTGGTCTACCAATTCTACTTCTAACTTGTTTTATTTTAATCTTACTCATGATAAATTTTTATCCGTTAAATACCTTATCCATTTTAATCCCTCTCTGCATTGCAACAGTTCTTGCATCTCTAAGTTCTAAAAGTGCTTTTAGCGTTGCCTTAACTAAGTTGTGAGGATTAGACGATCCTTTAGATTTTGCAAGAACATCTTTTACTCCTGCGCTTTCTAAAACAGCACGCATTGCTCCTCCAGCTTTTACTCCAGTACCATTAGAAGCAGGTTTGATTAAAACTTGTGAACCACCAAACTTACTTGCTTGTTCATGAGGAATTGTTCCTTTAAGAATAGGAACTCTAACAAGATTTTTCTTAGCAGCTTCAATAGCCTTTGCAATTGCTGTTGATACATCTTTAGATTTTCCTAATCCTATTCCAACAATACTTTTTTCATCACCAACTACAACTATTGCTGAAAATCCAAAAGCTCTACCTCCTTTTGTTACCTTAACAACACGTTGAATACCAACTAGTCTGTCCTTTAGTTCAATATCAGATGATATTTTTACTTTTTTATCTTTTGCTAATTCTAACATATATATTTATTAAAAATTTAATCCTGCTTCTCTAGCTGAATCAGCTAAAGCTTTTACTCTTCCATGGTATAAAAAACCTCCTCTGTCAAAAACGACACTTTTCACACCAGCATCCTTTGCTCTTTCAGCAATTAACTTACCAACTAACTTAGCTTGATCAACTTTATTAGTTTTATCTTTTGAAGAAGCTTTTTCTCTAGATGATGCAGCAACTAAGGTTGATGATGAATCATCATCAATTAACTGAGCATATATCTCTTTATTACTTCTAAACACAGCAAGTCTTGGCATTTCTTTTGTTCCAGAAATACGTTTTCTAATCTTAAATCTTGCTTTTTGTCTTTTATCTTTCTTTGACTTTATCATATTTATTTTTTTTAGCTAGCTGCAGTTTTACCTGCTTTTCTTCTAACATATTCTCCCATGTATCTAATCCCTTTTCCTTTATATGGCTCTGGTTTTCTGTAAGATCTAATCTTTGAAGCAACAGCACCTAATAATTGTTTGTCATGAGAAGTTAATGTAATCACAGGGGCTTTACCTTTTTCTGTTTCCGCTGTAACTTTAACTTCAGCTGGAATTTCAAAAACAATATTGTGTGAAAATCCTACAGAAAAGTCAAGTTTTTGACCACTTGCTATGGCTCTGTAACCAACACCAATTAATTCTAATTTTTTTGTGTAACCATCACTAACACCAATAATCATATTAGATACTAATGCTCTGTATAAGCCATGTAATGATCTGTTTTCTTTTTGATCATTAGATCTTGAAAAAACAATCTCATTATCAGAAATATTTAAACTAATATTTGAGTTAATATCTTGAGACAATTCTCCTAACTTACCCTTAACATTAATAACATTATTATTAAAATTAACTGACACTCCTTCAGGTATACTTATCGGGTTATTTCCTATTCTTGACATTTCTAATTACTTATATTTATTAATAAACGTGGCATATTACTTCACCACCAATATTTAAGTCTCTTGCTTCTTTATCTGTTATTACTCCATTTGATGTAGAAATAATTGCGATTCCCAAACCATTAATTACTCTTGGTAAATTTTTAGAATCAGTATATTTTCTTAAGCCTGGCTTACTAATTCTAATAAGTTTTTTAATTGCTGGCATTTTTGTTCTTACATTGTACTTTAAAGCAACCTTAATATTACCTTGAAAATTCACTTCATCTTCAAATTTATAATTAAGAATATATCCTTTTTCATGAAGGATTTTTGTTATTTCTTTTTTCAAGTTAGATGCAGGTATATCAACAACTTTGTGACCAGCCATTTGTGCATTTCTTAGTCTTGTTAAATAATCTGATATTGGATCTGTATACATTTGTTTAATTTCTTTTATTTACCAACTTGCTTTTTTAACTCCAGGAATAAGGCCAAAATTTGCCATTTCCCTGAACATAACTCTAGATAAACCAAATTGTCTCATATATCCTTTAGGACGGCCAGTTAATTTGCATCTGTTATGCAATCTAATAGGTGAAGCATTCTTTGGTAATTTTTGAAGCCCTTCATAATCACCGGCAGCTTTCAGCGCTGCTCTTTTGTCTGCATACTTATCTACGCATTTTTGTCTTTTTACCTCACGAGCCTTCATTGATTCTTTTGCCATATCGAGTTTTATTTATTTTTATTTTTAAATGGGAGTCCTAACTCAGTTAATAGTGTCAGGGCTTCTTCATCTGAGTCGGTATTAGTTACAAAAGTTATATCCATTCCAGTAACTTTTAAAACTTTATCAATACTAATCTCAGGAAAAGCTATTTGCTCTTTAATTCCTATAGTATAATTACCCCTGCCGTCAAATCCTTTATTAGGGATTCCTTGGAAATCTCTGACCCTTGGTAAAGTTGAAGTAACGAACCTATCTAGAAATTCATACATTCTATCCCCTCTTAAAGTTACCATAACCCCTACTGGCATTCCTTTTCTAAGTTTAAAATTTGATATATCTTTTCTAGATTTTGTTAAAACAGCTTTTTGTCCAGCAATAAGAGTCATTTCTTGTTGAGCAGCTTCAATTAATTTTTTATCATTAACAGCATTTCCAACTCCTTGATTTATAGAAATCTTTGTAAGTTTAGGAACTTGCATCACTGATTTGTAATTTTTCTTAAGATTGTTTACAATCTCAGAATTATATTTTTTCTTAAGTCTAGGTGTATATTCCATTACTTTATTACTTCTTTAGTTGTTTTTGAAAATCTAACTATTTTACCTGTCTTCTCATCTTTTTTTCTACCAACACGTGTAGGCTTTCCAGAAGAAGGATCAACCAATTTCAAATTTGAAATATGAATAGGTGATTCTTGCTTAACAATTCCACCTTGAGGATTAGCTGCATTTGGTTTTGTATGCTTTGAAACCATATTAACCCCTTCAACAATTGCACGATTCTCACTAGGAATTACTTTTACAACTTTTCCTTTTGAGCCTCTAGAAGTACCTGCTAAAACAAGCACTGTATCATCTTTCTTAATCTTTAATTTTCCCATATCATTAATTATAAAACTTCTGGTGCTAGTGAAACTACTTTCATAAAATCATTTTCTCTTAACTCTCTTGCAACAGGGCCAAAAACACGAGTTCCTTTCATTTGTCCATTTTCGTCAATAATAACACATGCGTTATCACCGAATCTTATATAAGAACCGTCAGGTCTTCTAACCTCTTTTTTAACTCTAACAATAACAGCTTTTACAACTTGTCCTTTTTTAACTGTTCCAGAAGGTGTTGCATTTTTAACTGTCCCAACTATTTTATCACCTACTGAAGCATATCTTTTTTTAGTCCCACCTAATACTCTAATACATAGTATTTGTTTGGCTCCACTATTATCTGCCACATTAAGTCTTGATTCTGATTGTATCATTATTTTACTCTTTCAATTATTTCTACTAATCTCCAATTTTTACTTTTACTCATTGGACGTGTTTCCATTATTTTTACAGTATCTCCTTCATTACACTCATTTTTTTCATCATGAGCAATAAATTTTGATGTTTTGTTAAGGAATTTTCCATATAAATCGTGTTTTACTCTTCTTGCTATTGAAACGACAATAGATTTATCCATTTTGTTACTTGTAACAACACCAATTCTTTCTTTTCTTAAATTTCTGTTCATATCTAAATTTTATTTAGCTGTATTTTTTCTTTTAGAAAGTTCCGTCATAACTCTAGCAATTTTTTTTCTTGCATATTTTATAGACAATGGATTTTCTAAAGGAGAAACTGAATGGCTCATTTTTAATTTAACCAACCTTTCCTTTTCAGAAAGTAAAAGGTCATTTAATTCATTCAAAGGCATTTCTGTTAGTACTGTATCTTTCATTTCTTTATAATTTAAGCTTGTAGATCTCTTCTAACTACAAATTTCGTTTTAATCGGCAACTTTTGCGCAGCTAATCTTAAGGCTTCTTTAGCAGTAGCCATGTCAACACCATCACATTCAAAGATCATTCTACCTGGACTTACAGTTGCAGCCCAATATTCAGGTGCTCCTTTACCTTTCCCCATTCTTACTTCAGCAGGTTTTTTTGTTATTGGCTTATCAGGAAATACTCTAATCCAAACTTGACCTTGTCTTTTCATGTATCTTGTAACAGCTATCCTCGCTGCTTCAATTTGTCGTGCAGTTAACCAAGTTTCTTCAAGTGCTTTAATACCAAATGACCCAAAAGCTAAAAGATGACCTCTTTGGGCATTACCCTTCATCCTTCCCTTCTGCATTTTCCTGAATTTTGTCTTTTTTGGTTGTAACATTTCTTTGTATTTTCTATTTAATTATTTTCTTCTTCTTTTCTGATTCATTCCACCAGTTTTCTTTGGAGTTTTGAAATGCAGCATTAAATCACGTTTTCCATAAACTTCACCACGACAAATCCAAACCTTTACTCCAATCAGGCCATATGTTGTTTGTGCTTCTGCCAAACAGTAATCAATATCAGCTCTAAAAGTATGTAGAGGAGTTCTTCCATCTTTATACATTTCAGAACGTGCCATTTCAGCACCATTTAATCTTCCTGATATTTGAACTTTAATTCCCTCTGCTCCCATTCTCATGGTAGAGGCAATTGACATCTTAATAGCTCTTTTATATGAAATTCTACCTTCTATTTGTCTAGCAATACTATCTGCAACAAGAGTTGCTTCTAGTTCAGGTTTTTTAACCTCAAAAATATTAATTTGAATTTCTTTGTTAGTTATCTTATTAATTTCTTGTTTTAGTGTCTCTACCTCTTGACCTCCTTTTCCAATAATAATACCTGGTCGTGCTGTGTGAATTGTAATAGTAACCAACTTTAATGTTCTTTCAATGGCAATTTTAGATACACTACCCTTAGACAATCTTACTCTAAGATATTTTCTAATTTTAGCATCCTCGGCAAGTTTATCTCCAAAATTATTTCCTCCGTACCAATTAGACTCCCATCCTCTAATTATACCTAATCTAAAACCTATTGGATTTGTTTTTTGTCCCATATTTTAATTTGTTTCTATTTCTCTACTATCAACAACTATTGTAACATGATTAGATCTTTTTCTAATTCTATGTGCCCTACCTTGAGGTGCTGGTTGTATTCTTTTTAACATCCTTCCACTGTCAACCTTAACTTCTGAAACATAAAGATTACTTTCATCCATATTTTTCCCGTCATTTTTTGCCTCCCAATTTGCCAAGGCAGAAAGTAATAGTTTCTCCATTCTGATCGAAGCTTCTTTTGGGTTATGCTTTAATTCAGATAAAGCTTTTTCTGCATCCATTCCTCTAATTAAATCAGCAATCAATCTCATTTTTCTTGGAGAAGTAGGACAATTATTAAGTTTAGCAAAAGCGATGTTTTTTCTAGCTTCCTTCATGCTATCTGCTTTTATACGTTTTCTAGCTCCCATTTATTTTTATTTTTTTCTGTTACCTCCGTGACCTCTAAAAGTTCTAGTTGGAGAAAACTCTCCAAGCTTGTGACCAACCATGTTTTCAGTAATAAATACAGGAATAAACTGTCTACCATTGTGAACACCAATAGTTTTCCCAACAAAGTCTGGAGAAATCATAGACGCTCTTGACCATGTTTTGATTACAGAATTCTTTCCTGATTCATTCATTGCGTCAACTTTCTTTTGCAACTTATAGTGAATATAGGGTCCTTTTTTTAGTGATCTAGCCATATTTTATTTCTTTTTTCTTCTTTCTATTATGTATTTATCAGAAGCTTTCTTTTTATTTCTTGTTTTGTATCCTTTAGCAGGAACTCCATTCTTGTTTCGCGGTAAGCCTCCAGAATGTTTTCCTTCCCCACCACCCATTGGATGATCAACTGGATTCTTTACAGTAGCTCTAACGTTTGGTCTACGACCTTGCCATCTACTTCTTCCTGCTTTTCCGGAAATTTGTAGTTGATGTTGAGAATTTGAAACAGAACCAATAGTTGCTAAACAAGTAGTTAAAATTCTTCTAATTTCACCTGATGCCAACTTAACAGTAGCATATTTTCCATCTCTAGCCATTAATTGAGCAAATGAACCTGCGCTTCTTACCATAATTGCTCCTTGACCTGGCTTTAATTCTATATTATGAATAATTGTTCCTAAAGGCAATGAGCTTAGAGGCAATGTATTCCCAATGTTAATAGGTGCATCTTTAGCAGATATCAATTCCATTCCAACAGTCAAGCCCTCTGGAGCAATAATATATCTTTTTTCACCATCTTTATAATGTAGTAAAGCAATATTAGCAGTCCTATTTGGATCATATTCGATAGAAGCAACTTTTGCCGGAACATTTAACTTTTCTCTTTTAAAATCAATTAATCTATATTTCTTTTTGTGACCTCCACCAACATTTGCAATAGTCATTTTACCCGTATCATTTCTCCCTCCTGATCTATGATTAGGTACAAGTAAGCTTTTCTCAGGCTTAGATTTAGTAATAGTATCAAAAGATATTGCAACTTTATGTCTTTGCCCTGGTGTTATTGGTTTAAATTTTCTTACTGCCATTTTTTTTAATTAAATATTACTGTAAAAATCTATAGCTTCACCCTCTGGTAATTGAACAATAGCTTTTTTATATGTACTTGTTTTTCCAACAATCATTCCTGATTTTGATCCTCTAACTCTTTTCTTCCCAATACAAACCATTGTTCTAACAGAATCAACAACAACGTCGTATTGCTCTTCAATTGCCTTTTTTATTTGTATCTTATTAGCTTTTCTATCAACCACAAATGCATAACGATTGAACTTTTCGCTTTCAAGCGTCATTTTTTCTGTGATTACTGGTTTCTTTATAATACTCATATTCTATATAATTAAAAAGTTTCTTCTACAACTTTGATTGAAGATTCTATGAATAACATCTTATTAGCATTCATAATATCATATGTGTTTAATTGAGAGGCAAGTACAACTTTTGCTTTTCTTAAATTTCTAGATGATAAAAGAATGTTATTATTTGGTTTATCTAATACCAATAATGATTTGTTATCTAATAATTCAAAACTTGCTAATGCATTAGAATAAAGCTTTGTAGATGGTGTGTCAAAATTAAAATCTTCAACTACAATAATATTATTTTCATTAAACTTGAGTGTAAGTGCAGATTTTCTAGCTAGTCTTTTTACTTTTTTATTTACTTTGAAACCATAATTTCTAGGTCTCGGACCAAAAACTCTACCTCCACCTCTAAAAAGTGGATTTTTTATATCACCAACCCTTGCTGCTCCACTTCCTTTTTGCTTTCTTAATTTTCTTCTACTACCTGTTATCTGACCTCTTTCTTTTGCACTATGTGTACCTGATCTTTGGCTTGCAAGATGCTGCTTAACATCTAAGTAAATAGCATGATTATTAGGTTCAATACCAAACACATCTTTATTTAAATCAACTTTTTTCTTAGTCTCTTTTCCTTTTATATTATGTACAGCTATCTTCATTATTTCTCAATTATTATATATGAATTTTTTGCTCCAGGAACAGCACCTTTAACAATCATGATGTTTTTCTCACTCATTACTCTCATTACTTGTAAGTTCTCAACTTTAACTCTAGCATTACCCATTTGACCAGCCATTCTCATTCCCTTAAATACTCTTGCAGGATATGAAGCAGCACCAATCGAACCTGGAGCACGTAATCTGTTATGTTGCCCATGAGTAGCATCGCCAACACCTGCAAATCCATGTCTTTTTACGACTCCTTGAAATCCTTTACCTTTTGAGTTTCCAACTACAGTGACAAAATCACCTTCCTTAAATAAATCAACATTTAATGTGTCTCCCATTGAAATATCTTCATCAAAAGATATTTCTACAATTTTTTTTGAAGCAGGTGCTCCAGCTTTTTTAAGATGACCTAAAAGCGCTTTAGAAAGACGTGAATCTTTTTGGTTGTCAAAAGCAATCTGTAATGCACTGTATCCGTCTGATTCTTGAGTTTTAATCTGAGTAACAACGCAAGGACCAGCTTCAATTATTGTACAAGGTATATTCTTTCCTTCTTCAGAGAACATTGACGTCATACCTATTTTTTTTCCTATTAATCCAGCCATCTTTCTTTAATTTAAATTACTTTAATTTCAACCTTAACACCACTTGGTAATTCTAATTTCATTAGTGCGTCTATTGTTTTTGAAGAAGAAGAATAAATATCCATCAATCTTCTGTGGTTAGCAAGTTGAAACTGCTCCCTTGCTTGCTTGTTAACGTGAGGAGAACGCAAAACTGTATAAATTCTTTTGTGAGTTGGAAGTGGAATTGGACCACTAATTATTGCACCAGAATTTTTTACTGTTTTTACAATTTTTTCTGCAGATTGATCAACTAATGTATGATCAAAAGATTTAAGTTTTATTCTAACTTTTTGTGCCATAATTATAATTTATTTTTCTCCTTTTACGTTAGCAATTACCTCTTCAGAAATATTCTTTGGAGCATTTTCAAAAGCAAAGAACTCCATTGTAGATGTTGCTCTACCAGATGTTATTGTTCTTAAATCTGTAATGTATCCAAACATTTCAGATAAAGGAACTTTAGCATTAACAACTTTTGCTCCTCCTTTGTCATCCATACCTTCAACTTGTCCTCTTCTTCTATTTAGATCTCCGATTACATCACCCATATTTTCCTCAGGAGTAATAACCGTTAATTTCATTATTGGCTCTAGTAAAACAGGAGATGCTTGCTTAGCTGCAGATTTAAATGCAATTTGAGCACATAATTCAAATGACAACGCATCTGAATCAACATCATGATAAGAACCATCATAAAGAGTAACTTTCATTGAATTTAATGGAAAACCAGCTAAAACCCCATTTGACATCGCCATATTGAAACCTTTTTCAACAGATGGGATAAATTCTTTTGGAATGTTTCCTCCTTTTATTTTATTAATAAATTGAAGTCCTTCTTCTTCAAAATCAGCATCAATTGGTGACATTTCAAATCTAATATCAGCAAACTTACCACGTCCACCTGATTGTTTTTTGTATACTTCTTTATGATCTACTGAGCTAGTGATTGCTTCTTTATAAGCAACCTGTGGAGCTCCTTGATTAACATCAACAGAAAACTCTCTTCTTAATCTATCAACAATTATATCTAGATGAAGCTCACCCATTCCAGAAATAATAGTTTGTCCTGAATCTTCATCAGTTTTTACAGTAAAGGTTGGGTCTTCTTCAGCAAGCTTTCCTAGAGCTACACCTAATTTGTCTAAATCTTTTTGTGTTTTTGGCTCTACAGCAATTCCAATAACTGGATCTGGAAAGTCCATAGATTCTAAAACAATAGGTGATTTTAAATCACATAAAGTATCTCCAGTTCTAATATCTTTAAATCCAACTAGAGCAGCAATATCACCAGCCTGAAGCGAATCAATCTGATTCTGTTTATTAGAATGCATTTGATAAATTCTTGAAATTCTTTCTTTCTTACCTGTTCTTGAGTTATTTACAAAAGTACCCTGCTCTAAAGTACCTGAATATGCTCTTGTAAAACATAATCTTCCAACATACGGGTCAGTGGCAATTTTGAATGCTAGAGCAGCAAAAGGCTCACTTGCATCAGGCTTTCTACTTTCTTCAGCCTCAGTATCAGGGTTAGTTCCTGTAATTGCTTCAACATCAAGAGGAGATGGAAGAATTTCCATAACCATGTCAAGCATTGTCTGAACACCTTTATTTTTAAAGGCAGAACCACACATCATTGGAACTACCTTTCCTGTAATAGTTGCTTGACGAAGTGCCGTTAGAATTTCTCTTTCTGTTAAAGAATTTTCGTCCTCAAAATATTTTTCCATCAAAGATTCATCAAACTCGGCAACTGCCTCTAGTAATTGACTTCTATATTCTCTAGCTTCATCAATAATATCTTCTGGAATTTCAACTTCTTTATACGTCATTCCTTGATCCTCTTCGTTCCAAACAATTCCTTTGAAATTTATCAAATCAACAACACCTTTAAAATCATCTTCAGCTCCAATTGGAATTTGAAGTGGTAAAGCATGGCTTCCAAGCATTTCTTTTACTTGTGCAGAAACCTTTAAAAAGTTTGCACCTTGACGATCCATCTTATTTACAAAACCTATTCTCGGGACATTATAATTATTAGCTAATCTCCAATTAGTTTCTGATTGAGGCTCAACACCATCAACAGCACTAAATAAAAATACTAATCCATCTAAAACTCTTAATGATCTGTTAACTTCAACAGTAAAATCTACGTGACCAGGAGTATCAATAATGTTTACATGATAATTTTGACCTCTATAATCCCATCCTAATGTCGTTGCAGCAGAGGTAATTGTAATTCCTCTTTCTTGCTCTTGTTCCATCCAATCCATTGTAGCGGCACCATCATGAACCTCTCCAATTTTGTGGTTCACACCACCATAGTAGAGAATTCTTTCAGTAGTTGTAGTTTTTCCAGCATCAATATGCGCTGCAATACCGATATTTCTTGTAAAATTTAAATCTCTTGCCATTTTTATAATTTAAAATCTAAAGTGAGAGAAAGCTTTGTTAGCTTCTGCCATTTTATGAGTATCTTGTTTTTTCTTAAATGCAGCGCCTTCTTCTTTATAGCCAGCTAATATTTCACCAGCTAGTTTTTGCTGCATTGTTTTTTCATTTCTTTTTCTAGCGGCACCAATCATCCATTTCATACCTAATGAGACTCTGCGATCTTCCCTTACAGGATGAGGAATCTGGAATGTTGCCCCACCAATTCTTCTACTTCTAACTTCAACATGTGGCATTACATTTTCTAAAGACTTTTCAAATACCTGAAGTGAGCTTTCTTCGGTAACTTTTTCAGAAATATTATTCATAGCATCATAAAAAACCTTGAATGCTGTATTTTTTCTTCCATCTAGCATAAGGTTATTAACAAACCTAGTAACTAGTGTGCTTCCAAATTTTGAATCTGGAATAAGTAATCTTTTTTTTGCTCTTTTTTTTCTCATTTATTTATTTCTTTGGTCTTTTAGCTCCATATTTTGATCTTCTTTGTGTTCTTTCATTAACACCTGAAGTATCAAGTGCACCTCTAACAATATGATATCTTACACCTGGTAAATCTTTTACTCTTCCACCTCTAACTAACACAACAGAATATTCTTGTAAATTATGTCCTTCACCACCTATATATGCATTCACCTCATTTCCATTTGTTAATCTAACTCTGGCTACTTTTCTAAGAGCTGAATTTGGCTTTTTTGGTGTAGTAGTATAAACTCTTGTACATACTCCCCTTCTTTGAGGACAATTTTTCAAGGCTAGAGATTTACTCTTTTTCTTGATAGTTACCCTACCTTTTCTTACTAATTGTTGTATTGTCGGCATATTATATCTTTACTAAAATGGTCGGCAAAAGTAATAATTTATTGTAATAATATGAAATAGATATGATTTTTTTTTATCTCTGAAAAAATTATAATTTATTTCTAGTAAAGGCTTCTAAAAATAAAAAGCATATTAATCACCACTCAAACATCTAGTAATCAACTGTTTATTGATAAGTTTTGTCAAGATTTAGGATGAAAATTATTATTCAATAATAATTTTTGTATTGTACAATTTATTGCCTGTTTCCATTTTCATAAAATAGACTCCGCTAGCTTTGTTCTTATTTGTGATTATAAATGAACTTGCATTTATAACCTCATGTTGCTCTATAAGTTTGCCATAAATATCAACAATACTTATTGTAGCCTCATTTACTGTGTATCCAAAATCAATAGTTGCTTCTTCTCTAAATGGATTTGGATAAACCCTAAAACTAACTTCCTCTCCATTTACTCCAGATGGCGGCACATTATAAGTTATACTGTTTGATGTATTAGTACAGTTATTTGCATCTGTAGCTTCTAGAGAGTAAGTTCCATTACTTGACACAATGTAAGAAGTACCTGTTCCAACACTATTTCCTGACTCATACCAAGCATAAGTATATGAAGGAGTACCTCCTGTTACTGTTGAGAGTTCTAGAACAAAAGGACTTGTCTCAACAATAGTTACTTCTAATTCATCAGGTTGTGTAACTGTAAATGTTTTT
>CALJFR010000051.1 GCA_938073745.1 uncultured Flavobacteriales bacterium | reverse complement strand
AAGATATTCCTTTTGGACAATCTCAATTTCCTAAATTAACGGATTACGCTGATCAGAAAGATACAATAGAATTTTTGTTGTCAATTTAATCTTCAAATTCAAATGCTCCTATGCTAGGCGGGTTGTTTCTTATTTTTTCTTCAATATCCAAAAGAAGATTGTTGTCCAGAGTTAGCTGATAATTACCTGTATATATTGCTGGTGATGAATTAGAGAGTTTAAAATCATTATTAAGATGATCAATAAATAGAGGGTCTGTATTTTTTATTATATTATTAAAGCTAGAAGTATTGGTGTTGAAATTAGGGTCAATTTTAATTAATGAGTGATTAAAACTATAATTAAAACTTCCAGATTCTTTTTCTTGAAAACTTATTTCTGTACTAAGTGAACCATAAATAATACAATTTTCAAAAGATACATTATTCAAATCTCTGATTTGAATATTATCATAAGCATCAACATAAAAATTATTTAGAAGTATAGAAGGTGTATTTCTGATAGAATAGTTCCAGTAATTCGCAAATGTACAATGATTAAAAGAGTAATCCCCGCCTATATAACAAGCAACTGTATACTGGCCACATTCACTAATAATAGTGTTGTTAGCTTCAATTTTAGCTCCTTGTCCTAATATTCCAATCGAAGACATATTTGATATTATGGTGTTATTTATCTTTACTGTTGGATTGTTATTTGCAACTGTATCGGCATGAATACCGGTAGTCCCGTTCTTAATTATTGCATAATTAATTTCGTTATCAACACTTCCAGGAATAAAACGTATTCTATCCCATTGACCAGGAAGGTTTGTATACCAAGAATCTAATCTATCACCCTGAAAAGTGACTTCATTTCCATATGTTCCATTAACTTTCAATGTTCCTCCGACTTGATTAGAGAAAGGGTTTCCAACTAAAATCCCGGAATTTTGATGGAAATAAATATTTGTTCCAGCGTCAATATTAAGTTGAGCATTTGGTTCTACAATTACATAGCCATAAATAACGTGTGGTTTATTATTTGTCCATGTTTGGTTTGATGCAATTTGATGATAATAAATTTTTGTAGTATCAAGACCATCAATAATTTCTCCAAAAGTGTTGGGAGTGTGAAAAACAGCATCTTGTCCCCACGCTACAAGCATGACTGATTGAGTTGAATTTCCGCTTTCAAAAATTAGAGAGTCAGATAATATGTAAGGAGTTGAGTTTAAAGACGGATTAATTGTTACTTCAATAAATATGAAAATACTATCGTTCTTTGGTATTAGAATATTGTTTTGAGTATTTCCCGGAATTCCATCAATATTCATTCTAAAATTTGCAGCAGAGAGGCCTTTGAGTTTGATATTTGATGATACATCAAAATTATTATTGTTATAGATTGTAAGTGTTTTAGTAATACTTCCTACAGAGGCAAAGACTGTGTCAAATGTTATTGTGTCTGCTGAGAATTGTAATTTAACGTTTGAATTCAATACTTCCTCTTCAGTGCAAGAAAAAAAGATGCAAAAGGATAATATGGTAATTAAAAGGTATTTCATTTAATTTTCTTTAGTCTATCAATATCTCTTTTAATATCTTTTTCTTTAATACTTTCTCTTTTGTCAAATGTTTTTTTTCCTTTGGCAAGAGAGATTTCTAGTTTAATTTTCCCTTTTTCGTTAGAAAAAAGTCTTAGTGGAATAAGGGACATTCCTTTCTCTTTAATTTTTGAATCAATTTTATTTAATTCAATTCTATTTAAAAGTAATTTTCTAACTCTTTTGGGTTCATGGTTCTGATGACCGTTATTAGAATATTCATCAATGTGAAGGTTTCTAACCCATAATTCATTATCAATAAATAAACAATAAGCATCAGAAATATGTGCTTGATTGTTACGAATTGATTTTATTTCAGTTCCAACAAGAACAATACCAGCAACAAACTTATCAATAAGTTGATATGAGAAAGACGCTTTGCGATTCTTAATATTTATACCATTACTACTCATAGTACAAATATAGGCTTTTGTAGAAAGATATTATCCTAAAGAAACATCTAGTATCATCATGACAATAAAGCCTATAATTAAGCCAATACTTGCTAGATCAACATTGCCACCTCTCTGACTCTCTGGAATTACTTCTTCAATTACAATAAAAATCATTGCACCAGCAGCAAAAGAAAGTGCATAAGGAAGAATTGGGTATACAGATATTACTATAGCAGCACCTATAACAGCAAAAATTGGCTCTACAATTGCCGATAGCTGACCCCACTGCCAAGATTTAAATTTTGATAGTCCTTGTCTTCTTAGTGGCATAGAAACTGCAAATCCTTCTGGTGCGTTCTGTAGGCCCATCCCTATTGCTAAGGCAATTGCACCGCCCATTTCTATGCCAATGTCCATTCCAGAGGCTAAAGCGCCAAAAGCTACTCCAACAGCTAATCCTTCAGGAATGTTATGTAATGCAATTGCTAGAACAAGTAATTCTGTCTTTTTTAAATCAGTTTTTGGACCTTCGGCATTTTCAACAGATTCAAATAAATGTAAGTGTGGTATCTTTTTGTCCAAATAATAAAGAAATAATGCCCCTAATAAAAACCCTACAGCAGGAGCAAACCAAATAGGTAAAGTAGTAATTCCTAACTCTTGTTGTTTCTCAACAGTTGCAATAGCTGGCGAGAGGAGAGACCAAAAACTTGCAGCAATCATTACACCTCCAGTAAATCCAAGGCACATGTCTAAAACTTTTCTATTGCTAGATTTAAAAAAGAAAACTAGACTAGCACCAATAGCAGTTAAAATCCAAGTAAATAATCCTCCTATTAATGCCTGAATAATTGGTGATTGCTTAATAAACCATTTATATAATTCTAATTCTTCCATGTTAATTAATTTTAATTAATATATTTTCAGCTATTTCTTTACTTATATGTTCTATTCTAGAATCGTATCTAATTTTCATAGATTGATCAAATTTAATTTGCTCTAATACTCTTACTCTAGTTCCAATACTGATTTTTAATTTTGTTAAATGATCAAGGAAATCTTTATTGTCTAATGATACCCCCATAATTATACCTTCTTCATTAATATCCATTTCAAAAATTGAAATTCTTTCTTGAAAATTAAAAACACCATTTTTTGTAGGTATAGGGTCTCCATGAGGATCAAATTTTGGATAGTTTAAAAAATGATCTAGCTTATCAGTTAATTTATTTGATTTAATATGTTCAAGTTGTTCAGCAACATCATGCACTTCACTCCAACTAAAATCAAGCTTTCTAACCAGAAATGTTTCCCATAATCTATGCTTTCTTATAATAGCAATAGCTTTTTCTTCTCCTTCATTACTTAATCTAACTCCATTGTATTTTTCATATAAGACA
>CALJFR010000050.1 GCA_938073745.1 uncultured Flavobacteriales bacterium | reverse complement strand
CCATACTTATAGCAACTGCAGAAAGATCAGACATTTTAATTTCTGATTTCTCAATCGTTTGGGATATAAATGGTAATAATTTTTCAGAATGAGAAAATCCAGAGCCAACAATATCTTCACAAATTATTAGATCTCCATTTAGATTAAGTGATACAGAGCACGCCTTAGTCGATGTCTCAACATTTAAAATATAAGTATTATCCATTAAAAGTCATAATAGTGATTAAACAAATCAGATCTTAAGCAAAAAGAATAAAACAATGTCTTAGACTCATTCGTTTCACTCTTAAGAATTCTATTTACCAACGAAAACTCTAACTTTAGATTTGTTATTGAGTTTAGTATATAGCCTAAATTAAACTGTGTGAATTTCAAATCAGTTTTATTACCGTTAAACATGTCAATATCATAATTTGCAGACCTATCATTATAGTCAGAATATATATTACCTCCATAAGAAATAGTATCACCCACATAATCCGCCCCATACGAAGCTTGAACATATTTTAGATTAGTTGTAACCCTTTTCTTTCTATAGCTTAATATATAAATATTTTCAATAAAATTCGCGCCTAGTGGATGAGCTAACTCCTCATTATAATGCCCATAATTTGCACTATTCCAATGAGAGTAAGTAAATGGTCTCGTATAATTTTGTTCTAAATGAATTGTTAAGTTCGGAAGACTTAAGAAATCAAAACATTTATATCCAATTTGATAACCGTATTTATTAGCCCAGTAACCATTATTAGCTTTTAATTCATTAAGTGTAAATTCATCTAAAATCAACTGACTAAAAAAAAATGATCGTGCATTAATCTTATATTTAAGATTTAATCCAACTAACATATTATCTGGAGAATTAATAGAATATTCGACTGGCCTAAAAAATATAATAGGATTTAAGTAATTAATATCAAATCCGTTAGCACCAAGAGCATGATTGTTTTTCCATATTACAGATTCATAAACACCTACAGTAAATTTGGAATTAACTGAATAAGAAAGAAAATGTGAACTCATATATTTCTTAGCATAACCCATGTAATCATATCCGTTATCATACGATAAATAATTTTTCATATCCTGCAACTCAGCATATAAATTGGTGTACTCAAATTTCCCAAAATGTGTTCTTAATCTAAGAAAAGGATAATTAAAAGAGTTATCTGAAAGCAATAAAGACCTATACCCATCTCCAACAAAATGCTTACCATGTCCAAATTGTATCGTTATATTTTTCGTAGCCTTAATTGAGAGAAAGCCCGAAGATTTAGCATAGTCAAAACCATCATCATAATATGTACGACCCCTTCCTTGTCCAGGAATTACATAATCATGAGTTGGAGTTCTAATTAAAGAATCAAGATAGTTAGGGAAAATAGATTGATTTTCCACAAAAGAGGTTTGAAATGAAAGCTTATCCCCAATGTTTCCATCAATTAAAAATCCTCGAGTATTTGTGAAAGTATTTTTTGAATCATAAGATTCATAGCCCAAAGCTAAATTTGATATAAGAGAAGCATTTACAAGATAATCCTGCCCTCTAATACTAATCAAATGTTTATTAAAAAAACGATGACTTAATATCCTATTATGAGAATAAAAATTAGATTCTAATAATGAGTCAATATTAATATTAACGGAATTAGCAATTAAAGGTTTAAAAGAAGTATGATTAACATTTTGATGAAGTTCAGATCCTAAAAAATTATTAAAATTATATCCTAATGGAATATTTGTATATTGAGAATAGGCTTTAAAACCAAAAGTAAAAAGTAGAAATAGTACTATACTAAAGAATATACTTTTCATCATTCTGTTATTTTGGTTAACCAATCAAATAATGTGAATTCAGCAGAAACTTTTATTGTAGTTAAACCAAATTTTTTACCAGCAATAATATCAGAATCTGAGTCCCCAACTAAAAAAGAATCTTCAATTTTTATTTCTGGAAAATCCAACTTTGCATTTTCAAGCATACCTGTTTTGGGTTTACGACAATTACAGTTTTCTACTTCTAAACATGGACAAAAATAAATCTTATCTATTAAATCAAAATCAACACTTAATTTTCTTTGCATTTGCAAATGCAGTAAATTAAGATCTTCTTTAGTCATAATTCCTTTTCCAATACCCTGCTGATTAGTAACGATAAGAATTCTTTTAAAAATTTTATGAAGTCTACGAATTGCAATTTCAGAATTTTTTACAAAAACAAATTCATCAAAATTAGTCACATACCTTTGCTCTAATTTTTTATTAATCACACCATCTCGATCTAAAAAAAGAGTATCGAACATTATAATTAATCGAAAAGTTTCTCTTCAATGATTTGACAAAATATGTGTCCAACTATGATATGTGCTTCTTGTATTCTAGCTGTATTTGAAGATGGAATAATAATATTATGTTGACATAACTCCTTAATTTCACCACCCGTAGCACCACTCATCCCAACACTTAACATGCCAAGACTATTTGCCATCTTAACAGCATTTACTACATTCTCAGAATTTCCAGATGTTGAGAGAGCAATTAATACGTCTCCTTTTTCACCTATTGCTTCAAGCATTCTTGAGTAGGTAGATTCAAATCCATAGTCATTTGAAACAGCAGTCATATATGATGAGTTAACATGTAATGCTTCGGCATACAACGGCTTTCTTTCTTTATTAAATCTACCGCTCAGTTCTGCAGCAATATGCTGCGCATCAGAAGCACTTCCTCCATTACCACAAAGCAGTAACTTATTACCATCTTTAAATGCTTTAATAATCTTTGTTGTAATCGTCTCAATTTCTAAAATTAATCCTTTGTCACTAATTACCTTTTGAAGGTTATTAAAAGAATCATTTAAAATATCAGAAATATGTTCTTGCATAACTTATTTTTTGCTAAAATAGTTGATTTTTAAATAAGCATCTACTGTCTTCTTACCAATCATCTCCCATTTATAGTCTTTGGCAATTAAATCAAATCCATTCTGTTTAATTTCTTCCAACAATTTGAGATTATCAAGTGCTTGATTGATAACTCTTGAAAGATCTAAGCTGTTTTCGCTTTGGAAGATATAACCTGTTCTATTATTTTCAATAATCTCTTTAAATGACGGCAAGTCTGAAACAATAACAGGCTTTTTGTAAGATAAACTCATCATTAACACACCACTTTGATATATCTTTCTATAGGGCAAAACAACAATATCAGCAGCAGAATAATAATTAGACACATCACTATGAGATATAAACTTAATATCTAATTTACAATATTTACTTATGGCTAACTGATCAATTAACCTTTGATAATTTGAAAAATCATCTTTCCATGGCTTACCAGCAATTAACAAAACTACATCTGAGTGTTTCTTTATAACTTTAGTGAGAGAAGACAACAAAATATCTAACCCTTTAACTTTTTTAATCATTCCAAAAAATAATAAAACTTTCTTACCTTTTTCTATATCCAATTTTATTCTTGCCTCATTTTGATCTTCTTTTATTTCTATAAATGGCAAGTAGTTACCATGTGGAATAATAGATATTTTATGAGAAAGACTAGTATTTTTTTTAGTTATTTCATCTAAACTATATTTGTTATGAGTAATAATAGTATCAGAAAAAAAATAAATCAATCTGGAGTAGATTGAAATAGAACTAACTGATGAAAAACTTTTAACATCATGAATAGTTATTGCAACCTTTGCTAAAAGCAGTTTTGCAATAAGTATATTAAACAGTACTAAAATACTAGATCCAAAAAGATGATAATGGAAAATTTTACAGGCCTTATATCGTGCATGTAAATGTGATTTAAGTGAGCCTAATAAATAAATAAATAATGATAAAACCTTATTTTTTCTGTTAAAAACATTACGATAAAACTGATAAAAAGAAAGATTATTAATAAAAGGATTTACAGTATTTGAATTAGTATAAAGATAAACATCTGTGTTATTTGCTAATAATCCTTGTGCCTGTCCAAAAAGATAAAAATGATGGGAGCTACCATGAGCCCCAAGATGATCTATTATTGCAACTTTTAATCTCATGAATTAAAAAGCCATAAATATACTGTCTTTTATTAATTTTAAGTTTCAAATTATGCTTTAAAATTTCAAACTTCTACTCATTTTCTAGTATTTGTATATTTGTTTAATAAACAATCCATCTCTGAAAACAAGATATGCTATTTAATTCAATACAATTTATTGTTTTCTTTCCAATTGTTATCGTATTATATTTTCTGATTCCACATAAAAAAAGATGGATTCTTCTTTTAGTTGCTAGCTATTATTTTTATATGTGCTGGAAAGTCGACTATATCATACTGATTATTGCCTCAACTGTTATTGATTATATCTGCTCCAACAAAATGAGTAAATTAAATAATCAAAAAAGTAAAAAACCATGGTTAATAGCTAGTATTATCAGTAATTTAAGCATTCTATTTGGATTTAAATATTTCAATTTCTTCAGCGAAAATATTCAGCTTATATTTAATAATTATAATATTTTTTATGAAATGCCTTTTTTTAATGTTTTACTTCCAGTTGGGATTTCATTTTACACGTTCCAAACTTTAAGCTATACTATTGATGTTTACAACAATAAAACTCCAGTACAAAAACATCTTGGTGTCTTTGCTGTATATGTTTCATTTTTTCCGCAATTAGTAGCAGGACCAATCGAAAGATCTAATCACTTACTTCCCCAATTTTTTAAAGAATATGATTTTTCCTA
>CALJFR010000049.1 GCA_938073745.1 uncultured Flavobacteriales bacterium | reverse complement strand
TGCAGTAAGCCCAGGGGGAGACGGAAATAATACAACAGGAGGCTATTCTTCAAATGTAACTTTTCATAATTTATTTTCAAATCCTACTAACCCAGTTTTTACTTTTTCTTCAACAATTACATCAGAGCTTGGTCAAGTAGCAAATAATTCATTTGTTATTATACAAGCATGTTCAGATTTTTCTCCAACTGTTAACTTAACTCTTTCAAATAATGATTGTGGCTTGCTGACGGATGTTACATTTGATGTAAGTCAAGATGCTGGTGAAATAGATATGGCTTCTGCACTATTTACAACTGATGGCGGCTCATTTGATATTGCCTCTTTAAGTATTGGAAGTATGGTTGGTACTGCTACAGTTTCAGCTGGTGCTAATTCATACACAGCTGACTTATTTGTAAATAGTATTTCGGGTAATACCGCAACAATTGAAGACAATTTATCTTTAAATACTTTTCTAATTGAAAATTTATCCTCGGGTGGTGTTAGTATTAGTTCAACAAACCCTGGTGATAATAACTATACCACTATAAACGGTAATTCAACCTCTGTACTTCTTCAAAATATTTTTAATAATACTAGTACAGGTGTTTTGAGTTTTAATTCTATAATTACATCTGAAATTGGACAGACTGATATTCAATCTTTAAATCTTTTAATGTCATGTACAGATTTTTCTCCTAATGTTTCAACATCATTATCTCATTATGAATGTGATAGTGTTTCTGATTTAACAATAAATGTTAGTCAAGATGCGGGAGAAACAGATATGGCAACTGCTTTATTTGTATCTGATGGCGGTTCATTTACTATTTCCTCTTTATCTATTGGTGACAATATTGGTTCTGCTACATTAACAAACTCAATACTTAACTATAATACTGACCTCTATGTTACCTCAATAAGCGGATCTACATTAACTGTTTCTGATTCTCTAGGTAATACTTTTGATATTGAGAATCTTTCAGCAGGAGTAAGTATCACTGCTACAAGTCCAGGTGACAATAATTCTACAACAAGCGGAAATACTTCTTCCGTTTCATTTAATAATATTTTTCATAACCCAAATAATGGAATTATAAATTTCACTTCAACAATTACATCAGAGCTTGGAGAAGTTGATGTGCAAAATTTTTCTTTCAATATGTCATGTATGGATTTTTCTCCTACTGTTGCAATAACTTTAAGTGATAATACATGTCAAGCTACAACTGACCTTACAATTAACGTAAGTCAAGATGCAAATGAAACTGATATTGCTAGTGCTTCATTTGTTTCGGATGGTGGTGCTTTTAATATTTCCGGATTAAACTTAAATGATGTTGTTGGTTCAGCTAGTATTTTCTTTGCTAATGGAACTACAGTAATTTCTAATCTTGAATTAAGTTTAATAAATAGTTTAGATGACTTCGAAGTTCAATCAATTGATTCATTAGGAAACGTTTTAGGAACTTTTGCTGTAACAAATATTGTTGGCGGTGGAGTTGATATTTTAGCAACTAGTCCACCAGATGGAAATTCATCTACTAATGGATATGTTTCTACTGCAACATTCAGCAATTTATTTGTTAATCCAACTTCAACATCTTCTTTTGATTTAAACTTTACTACAACTATTACCTCAGAACTTGGAGTGGTAGATATACAATCTTTATCATACTTAATTTGTTGTGATCCATTTTTAACAGTAACAATTACTGCTTGTGATTCATTTGACTGGGACGGCTTAACTTATGATTCCACAGGAACTTATACTAATGTATATATAGATGTTAATGGTTGTGATAGTACAGTAACATTAGACCTTACAATTAATAATAGTTCATCATCAATAGTAACAATTACTGCATGTGATTCTTTTGATTGGGACGGTATGACTTATGACTCAACAGGATTGTATACAAACGTATACACTGGTGTAAGTGGTTGTGACAGTACAGTAACATTAGACCTTACAATTAATAGTAGTGATTCTACTAGTTTTACGGCAGCTTCCTGTGATTCTAGCTATATCTGGAATGGTATCTCATACAATATTAGTGGTTCATACAGCCAAACTCTAACTAATTTATCTGGTTGTGATAGTGTGGTAACACTAAATTTAACTGTAGGTTACACTGAATCATCGACAGTAACAATTACTGCCTGTGATTCTTTTGATTGGGATGGAATGACATATGATTCTACAGGAATGTATACTAATGTTTATACTAATAATTCCGGTTGTGATAGTACAGTAACATTAGATCTTACAATTAACAATAGTTCTTCATCGACAGTAACAATTACTGCCTGTGATTCTTTTGATTGGGATGGAGTTACTTACGATTCAACAGGAATGTATACTAATGTATACACAGGAGCAAATGGCTGTGATAGTATAGTAACATTAGATCTTACAATTAATAATAGTTCATCATCGACAGTAACAATTACTGCCTGTGATTCTTTTGATTGGGATGGAATGACTTACGATTCTACTGGAATGTATACTAATGTTTATACAGATGTAAATGGTTGTGATAGTACCGTAACTCTAGATCTTACTATAAATGATGGTCCAACTGATGCAACAGTTACTCAAAATGGAGACACATTAACTGCTACAGTAACAACTGGAACCGCTCCTTATACTTATGAGTGGAATACTGGTGAGACTACACAGTCAATATTACCTGATTCAAGCGGAACATATTATTGTATAGTAACTGATGCTAATGGATGTCAAGACTGGAGTAATCAATACGTTTATACAAGCACTTCAATTTCTGATCTAAATTCTAACAAAATGTTAGTTTATCCAAATCCTACAAATGGAATGTTAAATATTGAGTTTAATAATTCTGATAACCGATTCACATCATTATCAATAGTGAATATATTAGGAGATGAGATTTACGATGAAGAATTAGACAATACAATAATTAAATATTCTAAAAAATTCGATTTATCAAAATATTCTCATGGAATTTATTTTGTAAAGTTTAGCTCAATCGAAGAAGTTTTAACTAAAAAATTAATTTTACAATAAAATTAATACTTTAAACATAGTACAAAAAAACCTGCTTGATAGTAGGTTTTTTTTTAAACAAAAAACAATGAAAAAAATAATTTATATAGTCTTATTTACTGGAATTTTCTCAGCATGTAATCAGTCCTTAAATGAAGATAAGGTAGAAGAATTTATATTAACTCATTTCGCTGAAAAAGTTGGTGGTGAAGATGCTATTGATAAGCTAAAAGAAGATGCCGGTGATTCCATCCTTATGTATAGTTTGTCTAATGGATGGATTGGCAGGCCTGACTGGGTAAGTGACCATAGTAAAATTAAAGCTGAATGGTTTTATGAAGATTCTATTGTTGCAGAAGTTAAAAATATTGAGGTGTTTGGAAATGTAGCAAGTGTTTATGGTAATGTCAGCTCATATGTTTCTGGTATTAGAACATATAGAGGAGGTTTTCACTCAATTGTTGGAAAACAAATGGGGAAATTAGTTTTTAAAAGACATTCTTGGATGAATTGGGATATGAATTTTTCAGCAAACTCTTTCGTATGGCCATCAACAGAAGTTGAAGGAGCATTGTCTATGTATAATAGTATGAGATATGCAATGGCTAATCTTAGAAACAATGATGCATTAGCTTATTCTGATAGTTTAGTTGCCTTAGATTCTACATTAGCTGTTGCACACGTTGGGAAGATGCATTACCTGTTCTTGAATGGCGAAAGAGATAAGTTATTATCTCTTATTGATGAGATTAAACCAAAATTAGAGGGAGCATCAATAGCTGAAAAGTATTATTTAGAAACCTATGCTCCGGTGTCAAATAGAACTGAAAGACTTGAGAAGTATGAGAAAGCATTATTATACGCTGCAAATGATCCATTATTAAGAGGTTGGTATGCTTATTTTTTGGAAGATCTTGATCAAAGAATTGAGAATGCTAAAATTGGTTTAAAAAGATTTCCAGAAAGTAGTCTTTTAAATAATATGATGGGTTATTTCATGAAAGAAAAAGGTGATATGGAAGCTGCAAAAAATTATTTACAAGTATATACAACAGTACATCCAGAAGAGCCTAATGCATACGATTCAATGGGTGATATTTTATTAGCTTCTGGAGATACATTGCAAGCAAAGAAAATGTACTTAAAAGCATATGATTTAAGCAGAAATTTAAAAACTGGTCCTGAAGATTTTTTCAGTACTTCAAAAAAGAAAGCAGATGCATTATAACATTTTTGCATGATTAATAAAAAGATTGTATCTTTGTAGAGAAAATATTAAAGAAAAGAAGGGGCTGAAGCCCCTTCTTTTATTAAATAATGATACTAATAGATAATATAAAAGAAGCTGCGACAAAAAAAGCTAATGAAATTAATGGTTTTATTGTTGATGTGAATATAAGTACTAACAATAGTATTGAAGTTCTATTTGATAAGGTAAACGGAGTACATATTGATGATTGTTTAAGTATTAGTAAATATATTCATTCAGAATTTGATAGAGATGTAGAAGATTATTCTTTAACAGTCTGTTCTCCTGGATTGACAAATCCTTTTAAAGTAAAAGAACAGTATTTGAAAAATAAAGGAAAAGAGGTCATTATTAAAAAGAATGATGGCAAAAGAATATCAGGAATATTAATAGACTTACTATCAAATGATAATATCATTTTAGATGTTAAAAAAAAGATTAAAAACACTAAAAATTATTCTTTACAAGAAATTGTTGTATCATTAAACGAAATACAAGAAACTAAATTGAAAATAAATTTTAAATAAAATGGAAGTAGAAAATTTAATCCAATCGTTCTCAGAATTTAAAGATGTTAAGAACATTGATAGAGAAACAATGATGAATATCCTAGAAGATGTATTTAAATCTGTACTTGAAAAAAAGTATGAAGGTGAAGGTAATTTTAATGTAATCATTAACGTTGATAAAGGTGATTTAGAAATATGGAAAAGTAGAGAAGTTGTAGAAGATGGAAATGTTGAAAATGATATTTCGCAAATTGCTCTCTCTGATGCACAGAAAATCGAAGATGATTATGAGGTTGGAGAAGAATTATCTGAACAAGTAAGCTTCGACTCTGAGTTTGGCAGAAGACAAGTGTTATCAATTAGACAACATCTTATTTCTCGAATTCATGAGCAACATAGAGATGTTTTAATAAAAAGATATGAATCAAGAATAGGTGAGATTGTTAACGGAGAAGTATATCAAATTTGGAGAAATGAAATTCTTCTTACTGATGATGAAGGTAATGACATGTCTTTACCAAAATCTGAACAGATTCCAAAAGATTTTTTTAAAAAAGGAGAATCTGTTAGAGCTGTTATTAAAGAAGTTAATATTAAGAATAATAAAGCGAATATAGTTCTCTCAAGAATTGCCCCTGAATTTATTGAAAGATTATTTGAAATGGAAGTTCCTGAAGTATTTGATGGGATTATAACAATTAAGAAGGTAGTTAGGAATCCTGGAGAACGAGCAAAAGTATGCGTTGAATCTTATGACGATCGTATTGATCCTGTTGGTGCATGCGTTGGGATGAAAGGCTCTAGAATTCATGGAATTGTTAGAGAGCTAAGAAATGAAAATATTGATGTGGTTAATTTTACAGAAAATCTTCAGCTCTTAATCACAAGAGCCTTAAGTCCTGCAAAAATTTCTTCTGTTAATATTGATGATGAAAACGGAAGAGCAAAAGTCATTATGGATGCTGATCAAGTTTCATTAGCAATTGGGAGGGGAGGTAACAATATTGCATTAGCGGGAAGATTAACAGGATATGAAATTGATGTCTTTAGAGACGAGGCGAGCTTTGAAGATGATGTGGCTATAGATGAATTTGTTGATGAAATTGAAGGATGGATATTAGATGCTCTTAAAGGTATTGGTTGTGATAGTGCTCGTAGTGTATTAGAAATTGATGCTGATGATTTAGTGTCTAGAACGGATCTTGAAAAAGAAACTGTAGAAGAGGTCTTAAAAATATTTAAATCTGAATTTGAAGATTAAAAAAAGATTATATGTCTGAAAAAAATAGTGTGAGATTAAGTAAGTTAGTTAGAGAGTTTAATGTTAAAATTGATAGGATTTTAGATTTTTTATCTGAAAAAGGTATCTCAGGCTTAAATCCTAATTCAAAAATATCTAATGAACTATACATGCAGTTATTAGAAGAGTTTGATTCTTCAAAAGCTGCCAAAATATCTGCTCAATTATTAGCTAAGGAACAAGAATTAAAAAAAGCTGAAGAAATAATAAGAATTGAAAAAGAAGAAAAAGAAGAAAAAGAAAAAATTGAGAAATCTAATTTAATTAAAATTAAACTTAAAGAAGTTGAAAGTAAAAAAATCATTGAACCAAAGATAAATGAAGATGCTACTTATCAGAATGATGATAAAGAAAAAAATGATGAACTCATAAAGGCTAAATCAACTAAACTTAAAGGGTTAACAACTACCGGTAAAAAGATAGATTTGTCAAAATTTGATAAACCAGCTGTAAAAAAAGATTCAAATACGGAAGATGCTAAAAGAAAACGTAAGCGTATTATAAAAAAGAAAATTGACCCTAGAAGTTTTAATAAGTTTAAAAAATCACCTGCAAAAACAGTAGAAATTTCTCCTGAAGAAGCTCAGAAAAGAGTAAGAGAAACACTAGCTAAACTACAAGGAACTGGGAAAAAATCTTCTGTAAAAAACAGGAAGGAGAAGCGAGAAGCACATAAAGCAATTCAAGATCAAGAAATTCAAGATCAAGTCCAATCACAAAAAAATATTAAAGTAGCGGAATTTGCTACCCCTAATGAATTAGCTACGTTAATGGATGTGAGCGTAACTGATATTATAACATCATGTATGAGTTTGGGTATTATGGTTAGTATGAATCAGAGACTTGATGCTGAGACTATTGAAATGTTAGTTGAAGATTTTGGACTAAAAGTTGAGTTTATTACTGCCGATATTCAAGAAGAAATAGAAGAAATTGTTGATGAAGATAAAGATTTAATTGCAAGAGCTCCTATTGTTACTATTATGGGTCATGTTGATCATGGAAAGACATCCTTAATGGATTATATCAGAAAAAGTAACGTCATTGCTGGAGAATCTGGAGGTATTACACAGCATATAGGGGCATATGAAGTTACATTAGATGATAGTCAAAAAATTTCATTTTTAGATACTCCTGGTCATGCTGCATTTACAGCAATGAGAGCAAGAGGTGCTAAAGTAACAGATATAGTTATTGTTGTTGTTGCTGCTGATGACAGAGTAATGCCTCAAACAAAAGAAGCAATTAGTCATGCACAAGCGGCTGGCGTTCCGATAATTTTCGCAATAAATAAAATTGATGTTCCAACTGCAGATCCAGAAAAAATAAAAGGCGAATTAGCAGAGATGAATATGTTAGTTGAAGATTGGGGTGGAAAATACCAATCTAACGATATTTCAGCGCTTAAAGGAACAGGGGTAGATCAATTATTAGAAAAGGTCTTGTTAGAATCTGAAATGCTCGACTTAAAAGCCAATCCAAATAGAAATGCTCAAGGAACTGTTGTCGAAGCATCTTTAGATAAAGGTAAGGGATATTTATCTACAATACTTGTACAAAAAGGTACTCTTAAAGTAGGGGATTATGTTTTAGCTGGTAGATGTTCAGGAAAAGTAAAAGCGCTTTTAGATGAAAGGGGGAATAAAAAAGAATCTGCTGGTCCTTCAACACCAGTTGTGTTACTTGGACTTGATGGCGCCCCAACCGCTGGAGATGAATTTTTTGTCATGGATAGTGAACAAGAAGCTAAGAAAATTGCTACAAAAAGAGAACAATTACAAAGAGAGCAGAGTGTAAGAACACAAAAACATCTAACCTTAGATGAAATTGGTAGGAGAATAGCTTTAGGAGAATTTCAGGAAGTTAATATAATTGTAAAAGGTGATGTTGATGGATCTATTGAAGCATTGTCAGATTCCCTTGAAGGATTATCCAATGAGGAGATCAAAGTAAATATTATTCAAAAAGCAGTTGGACAAATTTCAGAATCTGATGTGATGTTGGCAGCTGCATCAGATGCTATAATTATAGGTTTTCAAGTTAGACCATCTTTACAAGCTAGAAAGCTTGCTGAATCCGAGAGTATAGATATAAGGCTTTATTCTATTATTTATAAAGCTATAGAAGATTTAAAATTAGCAATGGAAGGTATGTTAAGCCCAGATGTTGAAGAGAAGATAATATGTAATATTGAAGTGCGTGAGATCTTTAAAATCTCAAAGATTGGTACTATAGCTGGTTGCATGGTGCAAGATGGTAAATTAACACGTAAAAGTAAAGTAAGGCTTATAAGAGATGGCGTCGTTGTTTATACAGGAAAACTATCTTCTTTGAAAAGATTTAAAGAAGATGTTAACGAGGTTAAAAAAGGGTTTGAATGTGGAATGTCAATTGAAAATTTTAATGATATAAAAGTTGGGGATATAATAGAAGGGTATGATAATGTGGAGGTAAAACGTGAGTTAAGTTAATTTCTTAACTCAGAAATTTTAATAATCTTTTTTACTGGATAAGCTTCCACATAATTTCTTCTAATAAAATTATTTAATTTCAAAGCCTCATTTTTTGTTCTAAAGTTTCCTACACATATTCTATAATATGGCGATTCATATGTTAGATAAGTAGGAGTTTCAGGATATAGTTTCATAAATTCGGCTCTAGTTTTTTTAATTTCTTCTTTTGTGCTTTTAAATTTTAATTGTATTCTCCAGCCTAAAATACCATCTTTTTTTTGTTGAATAGTATTATTTTTTATTATTAAACTATCAATACCAGACTCATATTTTATATTAATATTTTGAGAATAAATACTAAGTGGAATTAATGTTAAAACAATAAGAATTAGTTTCATTAATTCAAAAGTAATAAATTTATTGCTTTTGTATTTTTGTAAAGTGAGAAACAAATTTATTTTTAATCTTAAAGAAAAAGATGATTTTCTTCGAAAGCTAATATTCTTTTCAGAGAAATATATTCACTTTTGTTTGCTAGACTCAAATTCTTCTGAAAATAGTGTTCCTGATAGATATTTTGAATTTGACTTTATTTGTGCATTTGATGCTGTAGAGACATTAAGTTCATGTGAGAATTCAATTTTAAAAGTTAAAAATTTACATTCGAAATTTCATGACTGGATGTTTGGTTATTTGTCATACGACCTTAAGGATGAATTTTTTAATTTACCCTTTAAAGGT
>CALJFR010000048.1 GCA_938073745.1 uncultured Flavobacteriales bacterium | reverse complement strand
AACTGAACAACACGGATTTCCTACAATGTCGGTTGAAACTAAATCTGGGTCAATTTGATAGTTAATTTGGTTTACTAGACTTCCACTGATGGCTTCTTTTCTAACAAGATTGTTTAAATCTTCTACAGAAGTACTTTTATTTATTTTTAACCTCATTATTGCTAAAGAAACATTTGCAGTAGGAACCCTAACAGCGTTGGCAGTTAATTTTCCTTCAAGTGAAGGAATAACTTTTGTAACAGCTTTTCCAGCTCCTGTAGAAGTTATTACCATATTTATTGCAGCAGATCTACCTCTTCTTGGTTTTTTATGCATGTTGTCTAGTAGGTTTTGATCATTTGTATAAGAATGAACAGTTTCTAAATGTCCATTATTTATTCCGTAATTATCTTCAATAATTTTTAAAATAGGAGCTATACAGTTTGTTGTGCAAGAAGCAGCAGAGAAAATATTTAAATTTTCAATATCTAATTTTTTGTTATTTATTCCATATACAATATTTGGGATTTCAGTACCAGGAGCAGTAAGTAGAACTTTATTAATTCCTTTAGATTTTAAATGGCAAGCTAAGGTTTCTTTAGAAGTAAATGCACCAGTATTATCAATAAGGAGAGCGTTTTTGATATCATACGATTCATAATCTATTTCAGATGGATTTGAGCCATCAATAATGTTAATAGTTTGTCCATTAACAATAAAAACTCTATTTTTTAAATCTATATCAACTACTCCATTAAATGCTCCATGAACAGAATCATTTCTTAACAGATTTGCTCTTTTAATTATTTGTTCATCAGAAATATTTCTTACAACAATTGCTCTAAGTCGCATTTGTTGTCCTTTTCCTGCTTGTCTTATCAGTTCTCTTGCTGCTAATCGACCAATTCTTCCAAAACCAAATAAAACTATATCTCTAGGTAAGAAGTTGTTTTCAGAATTTATTATATTTTTTAACTTTTCTTTAATAAAATCAGCATAATTATTTGAGGAGTCCTCAAGATATTCAGCGGTTAATAAACCAATATCTAACTTTGATGGAGGTAGTTCAATTGATGAAATTTCTTTAATAAGATGTGTGGCCGTTTGGATATCTATTTTTCGTTTAACAACATTTTCTGCATATGAAAATAGTCTCATCAGTTCCGTTACTCCAACATCTAGAATATTTTGTCTGAAAAGAACAATTTCAATTCCTTTATCATACATTAACTGTCCAGAATAATTTAGAAGGTTTACAGCAGTCTTTTCATTTGAAAGCCAATTATTAAATTGGTTATTGTAACGAGTATTATCAGTCATTTTTGTGTTTAAGTTTAGTTATGCAAATGTAAATTTTTCTAATTATTAAGTTGTCTTTGTTGCTAAATTTTATATTGTATTTTTACATTATGATACTAGAGTTCTACAAATACCAAGCTACCGGTAATGATTTTATTATTCTTGATGATAGAGAAGAATTATTTGATGTTAATGATTCTGCTCTAATAAAAGCCTTGTGTCAAAGAAGTTTTGGTATTGGAGCTGATGGATTGATATTATTAAGAGATGATAAAGATCATGATTTTAGAATGATTTATTTTAATAGTGATGGTTTTGAATCTTCATTATGTGGTAACGGTGCAAGATGTATAGTTAAGTTTGCTCATTTACTTGAGATTTCATCTGAAAATATTAATTTTATCTCTTCAGTTGGAGTTCATCAAGCAAGAATTACTGAATTTGATGTGTCAATAAAATTTGTTGATATAAATGATATAAAAAAATATGATAATGATTTAGTTATTGATTCCGGTTCTCCTCATTACGTAACTTTTTCAGAAAATATTGATCAAATTGATATTAATCTTGAAGGTTCAAATATCAGGAATTCTACTCCATTTAAAAAGAAAGGAATTAACGTTAATTTTCTACAAGTTGACGATTCTGTGAAAATGAGGACTTATGAAAGAGGGGTAGAGTCAGAGACTCTTTCTTGTGGTACTGGTGCTGTTGCCTCTGCAATAGCTTTGTTTCATAAGCAAATAACTAATGAGAATATAATTGAGATGAACACTAGAGGGGGAGTTTTAACTGTTTCATTTGATAATTTCAAAAATGAGTATAAGAATATTTGGTTAACTGGTGAGGCTAATTTGGTATACATTGGTGAATTTGAATGTTAAAAAGCCCTCAAATATCTTTAAGATTACTAGAAGATAATGATCTTGAATTTCTATATTCGGTAGAAAATAATGCTGACAACAAAAAATACGGAGCTAATAATGATTATCTTTCTAAAAAAACGTTAGAAGCTTATATAAAAAATTCTGGTGCCGATATAAGTGTATATGGTCAGCAAAGGTTTGTTATTGTATTAAATAATACTTCAATAGGCCTAATAGATCTTTTCGATTTTGATCAAATTAATCGAAGCGCATCTATTGGAGTAATTATTGTAAATGAATATCAAAATAATAATTACGGATCAAAAGCTTTAGAGCTTTTAATTTCTTACTCATGGAATGAGTTGGATTTACTATCTTTATATGCAAATATAAATCCGGTAAATAATATTAGTATTTCCTTATTCAACAAATTTTATTTTAAAAAAATAAAAGAGACCTTATATCAACTTAATCGATGAAAATCATTTCATTAATTTTTTTAATTTTTTTTTGTGCATGCACTAATGATAATATTGTTGAATATAAATCTTATCTTAATCATCATGACACTGTAAAGTATGTTGGAATGAATGAGTGTAAAGCTTGTCATTATGATATATATAATTCTTATATTCAAACTGGTATGGGGAAGTCATTTTCATCTGCAATAAAAACAAAATCCTCATTACCAGAAAATCCAGAAGTTATATATGATTCTATCAAAGATTTATCATATATGCCTCTATGGAAAAATGATAGTTTATGGATAAGAGAATTTAGAATGTTATATAATGATACTATACATAAGATTGACAAGAAAGTAGATTATATAATTGGATCGGGACATCATACAAATTCTCATTTATTTAAAATAAATGGTTATTTACATCAGTTGCCATATACTTACTATGTTCAAGATAGTATTTCAGATCTTCCTCCTGGATATGAAAATGGCAACAACACTAGATTTGCAAGAGAAATTAATATGGAATGTATAAGTTGTCATAATGCTTATCCAAATCATGTTGAAGGCTCAAATAATAAATATGATTTTATTCCTCAAGGTATAGATTGTGAGAGATGTCATGGACCTGGACAAATACATGTTGCACTTAAAAGTCAAGGTGTATTGGTTGATACTTCTAAATATATTGACTATTCTATTGTAAATCCTTCAAAGTTAGATAGAGATTTACAATTTGATGTATGTCAAAGGTGTCATCTTCAAGGAACAGCAGTGCTACACCCAAATAGTTCTTTCACAGATTTTAAGCCAGGAATGAATTTAAATCATTTTATAGACGTATATCTGCCAAAATACAAAGACGATAATAGCTTTATAATGGCTTCTCATGTTGAAAGATTAAAACAAAGTAGTTGCTATATAAACTCTGAAATGACATGTGTTACTTGTCATAACCCTCATAAAAGTGTTAAATCACTGGGTAAAAATTATTTTGATAAAAAATGTATGAATTGTCATGATCTTTGTGAAGAAGAAGAAAATACATCTGATTGTTCTAGTTGTCATATGCCAATGTCTTCATCATCTGATATTCCTCATGTTACAATAACAGACCATAAGATATCAGTTCCAAATAATGATAGTATTTATAATGTAGATAATAATCAAAGAGAATTTTTAGGTCTAATTGCGATAAATAATGATAGTCCAACAAATTTATCTAAAGCTAAAGGATACTTAAAAAGATTTGAAAGTTTTGAGAGTAATCCTTTATATCTTGATAGTGCCTATTTCTTTCTTAAACATAGTGATGTGGATGAGGTTTTTCCATCTTTTGTTCAATATTATTATCTTAAAAAAGATTATTTTTCATTAATAAACTATTATCTGACAATTGACAAGGAAAAAGTGGATTTATATTCTTTTGAAGAGTTATCCTTAGCTTATTCTAGGATAGCAGATGCCTTTTCAAATAATGGTCTTGTAGATGAAGCGATAACACTTTTTAATCAAGCTGTAGAATTATCTCCTTTTATATTAGATTATAGGCTGAAATTAGCGGGATTGTTAATTAACTCTAATAGATTTTTAGAGGCCGAAAATGTTTTAGATGAACTTTTATCTTTGAACCCTGATCGAAAGGAAGTATATTTAAATTATGGGTACTTAAATATTCTTAGAATGCAATTTAATAAGGCTGAGGAGGATTTAATAAGAGCTGTAAAGTTAGATCCAGATTATTTGTTAGCTTATGAGAATTTAGCTCTTTTATATATTAAAAAGAATAATCTATTTTTGGCAAGAAAAAATTTGGAAGTGATATTGAAATTAAATCCAAATGCTAAAAATGCAAAACAAATGCTTAATAAAATTAATTAATGTCTAAAGATAAATCAACATTAGAGAGAGTTCTTATACTTGTATTCCTATCTGCATTTGTTGGTGCCTCGTATTTTGCTTTTGATTTGTATAAAAAAATCTTAAAAATTAATACAAGTTTTGGAGATGATATTAAAGAACAATATATAAATATTGAATCTGATGATAATTTTAATGATGTTATCTCTTTATTAGAAAATAAAAATCTTCTTATTGATATTAATTCATTTAAATGGGTTTCTGAAAAGAAAAACTACATCAATAATATTAAGGCAGGTAGATATTTTATTAATAAGAATATGAATAATAAAGACCTTGTTAATCTTCTTAGATCTGGCAGACAATCTCCTGTTAAAGTTACTTTTAATAATATAAGAACATTAGGGGAGGTTTCATCAAAACTTTCAGAATTTTTAGAAGCAGATTCTAATGAAATTCATAGGTCTTTTATTGATCCAGATTTTCTTAAAAAAAATAATTTTAATACAAATAATATTATCTCTGTCTTTATTCCAAATACCTATGAGTTTTATTGGAATACTTCTGCTGAAAAATTACGTAAAAGAATGTTAAAAGAATATAATTCTTTTTGGAATAGAACACGTAGAAATAAAGCCTCCAAAATAAAGTTGACATATGTTGAGGTTTCTGCGCTTGCGTCAATTGTTGAAAAAGAGCAGAATATAAAAAAAGATGAAAGGCCTATGATTGCAGGCTTGTATTTAAATAGAATTAATCAAAATATGAAATTGGAGTCAGATCCAACTTTAATTTTTGCATTAAAGGATTTTAGTATTAATAGAGTTCTTAATAAAGATAAAAAGGTTAATTCTCCTTATAATACTTACAAGTATAAAGGTCTTCCTCCAGGACCTATATGTATTCCCTCAATCAATTCCATTGATGCTG
>CALJFR010000047.1 GCA_938073745.1 uncultured Flavobacteriales bacterium | reverse complement strand
AGAAAATCTACTCCTTCTCTAGCTTCAAAGCTTGATACTACTGTAGCTAGTAAATGTGTTTTACCCATTCTAACTTCAACTGATCCATGGGCTTGTTTTGCTAATTTTCCTGTTGTTAGAGTGATTTCTCTTCCATCATCTAACTTAATTATTTCTTTTTCTTCTTTTATCATTGTAATTTTTGTGTATAAAATAAAGAAGGCAATAGAAATTGCCTTCATTTTGGTTGGATGTTATCTTCTTAAACCTAGATCTTTTACAAGTTCTCTGTATTTGACAATATCTTTATTCATTAGGTAATCAAGTAATTTTCTTCTTTTACCTACCATTATTTGTAGTGATTTCTGAGTGCCATAATCTTTATGGTTTTTTTTCAGATGATCAGTTAGGTGTTTAATTCTTGAAGTAAATAAAGCTACTTGGCTGTAAACTGATCCAGTATCTTTTTCATTACTACCGTGTTTTTTGAAAATTTCTTGTTTGTTTATTGTACTCATTATATTTATTGTTGTCAATATCTAATTTGGGCTGCAAATTTAGTAAAAGTTTTCAGTTATACATGATTAATTATAGTAAATAATTACTATTTCATCATTCTCAATAATTGACTTAGTTTTTCTTTTAAATTTTTTCTGTGAACTATTAGGTCAATAAAGCCATGTTCTTTAAGAAATTCTGATGTTTGAAACCCATCTGGTAAATCTTTTCCAATAGTTTCTTTTACTACTCTAGGGCCAGCAAAACCAATCAATGCATTTGGTTCTGCAATGTTTAAATCTCCTAGCATAGAAAATGATGCAGTAGCACCACCAAATGTAGGGTCTGTTAGCAGAGAAATATATGGTATACGATTTTCATCAAGTTGAGCTAGTTTTGCTGATGTTTTGGCAAGCTGCATTAATGAAATTGCTGCTTCCATCATTCTTGCACCTCCAGACTTGGAGATGATTATTATAGGACATTTTTTCTTATTTGCAAAGTCAACGGCACGCGCAATTTTCTCACCTACAACAGAACCCATAGATCCCCCAATAAAATTGAAATCCATTGACGCAATTACAATTTTTTCTTTGTTCATTTTCCCAAAACCTGTTCTAATAGCATCTTTCAGTCCAGTTTTCTTCTGCATAACTTTTAAACGGTCTGAATATTTTTTAGTGTCTTCAAACTTTAATGGGTCAGCAGAATTTAGATTAGCATCCAATTCTTTGAATTTATTGTTGTCAAAAAGAATTTTAAAATATTCTTTAGAACCAATTCTGTGATGATAATCACAGTTTTTACAGACAGATAGATTTTCTACAAACTCATCATTTGTAAATATAGATTTACATTTAGGACATTTAATCCAGAGACCATCAGCTATTTCTTTTTTTTGATCAGTTTTAGTAGTTATACCGTCTTTAATTCTTTTAAACCAATCCATCTCTATTTATTTCTATTTAAATTATTTAAGTCCATAAAAGATTGTAAAAGTCTATTTTTAAATGTTAATTCTCCTTCTCTTATCCATTTTCTTGGGTCATAGTATTTTTTATTTGGAATGTCTGATCCTTCAGGATTTCCAATCTGCTCTTTTAAGTAATCTTCAAATTTCTTAAAATAATCTCTAATTCCAAGAGTAAATCCCCATTGAAGGTCAGTGTCTATATTCATTTTTATTGCTCCATATGAAATTGCTTCTCTAATTTCTTCAAATGAAGAGCCTGATCCACCATGAAAAACAAAATTGATTGGTTTTTCTTCAGTATTAAATTTACTCTTAACATATTTTTGAGAATTATCCAGTATTACAGGAGTTAACTTAACATTTCCTGGTCTGTATACCCCGTGAACATTTCCAAATGCAGCAGCTATCGTAAACTTATCACTTATCTTCATTAATTCTTCATAAGCATAGGCTACTTCTTCTGGTTGAGTGTAAAGTTTACTACTATCTATATTTGTATTATCAACACCATCTTCTTCACCACCTGTAACACCCAATTCAATTTCAAGTGTCATTCCTATCTTACTCATCCTTTGAAGATACTTTTTACATGTTTCAATATTATCTATGATTGGCTCATTTGATAAATCTATCATATGAGAACTGTAAAGTGGAATTCCATTTTTTTCGTAAAATTCTTCGCCAGCATCTAGCAATCCATCAATCCAAGGAAGTAGTTTTCTTGCACAATGATCTGTGTGCAAAATAACACTTGCATTATAAGCCTTTGCCATATTGTGAACATGAATAGCCCCAGAAATTCCTCCAGCAATTGCAGCGGCCTGATTTTCATTATTTAAACCTTTGCCAGCAAAAAATTGACAACCTCCAGCAGAGAATTGAATAATAACAGGTGAATTAGCTTCTACAGCAGCTTCAATTACAGAGTTAACTGTACTAGTGTTAGTTACATTTACAGCTGGAAGTGCGTAAAGATTATTTTTAGCATCTGTGAAAACATCTTGTACATGCTTTCCTGTTAGAACACCACTTTGAAATTTTGTCATTTTATATTAATTATTGTTTGAGACAAAATTAGAATATTGTTGTAAATGACACACTTTTTTATAATAATTTCTTATAATTGATTTTAACAAAAATTATGATAAGTAGAAAAGAAATCAAATTTATTAAATCTCTTAATTCTAAAAAAAATAGGTTAAAAGAATTATTGTTTACAATAGAGGGAGAAAAGATGGTCGATGAGCTTCTAAGCTCAAATTATAAAATCAAAAAAATATATGGCAAAAAAGAGTGGTATGAAAATAATTTTTCAAAATTAGATTTAATTGATTTTCAAAGGATTTCTAATGAAGAATTATCACGGATAAGTAACTTAAAAAACCCAAATAATGTATTGGCATTAGTTGAGGTTTTTTCAAATGAACTTGATTATTCTAGTCTTACAGGAACTACTTTAATTTTAGATTCTATAAATGATCCTGGGAATCTTGGTGCTATTATAAGAACTTGTGATTGGTTTAATGTTAGAAATTTGATTTGTTCTAAAAATACAGTTGATCTTTATAATAATAAAACAATTCAATCTACAATGGGTTCAATTTTTAGAGTTAATGTTCATTATTGTAATCTCGCGGAGTTTTTTGTTAGCATGAATAATAAACCACAAACTTACGCAGCAACTTTAGATGGTAGAAATTTAAAAAATGTTAAAAACAAAAAAGATAATTTTCTAATTATAGGAAGCGAATCTCATGGTATTTCTGAAGACCTAATGAAATTTGTTGATGAGAAAGTAAAAATAGAAAATATTTCTGGTACCGGGGAGTCATTAAATGCTGCTATTGCTACAAGTATTATACTATATCAATTATCCTAAAATTATTCAAACGTAAAAGACAACATCCATCCGCTTGTTTTGAGATTATTAATTGTTTGAGTGTATACAGTTTTATCTTTTGATAAAATATTTATTATGCCATGAGATATTTTAATTTGTGGAGAAAACTTAAAGTATTGAAGATAAAAATCAATGCCAAAACCTCCTTCTATCATAATATCATGATTATTTAATTTTACTAATTCTTGTCCCTCATCATCAATTGTAGATTGTGATGCAATGTCTAAACTGTATTTTACACCACACATAACATAGGTTCTAAAGTTATTATAACGCTCAGACTTATATTTTAATGAAATAGGAAAGTCAATTAATGTAGATTCTATTCTCTTAGTTTTTAAAGATTCATTATTTTGAACTGTAAATTGATAATTTAAAATTCTTTCTCCAAAGACTAAAGTTGGTATAAATCTTAGATCAGTATATTTTCCAAGTCTTAAGTTCGAAACAATTCCAAGATTAAAGCCTTTTTGATCTTGTGACAACATTGATAGTAGACTGTCATTGTCTAGAAAATTATCATTTTTATTAATGTTAAAATTTAGTGCATTTATTCCCAGAGAAAAACCAAAATGAATTTTTTTGAAATCATATCTAGCTAAATTTTGTGGTTTTTTATGTTTTTGAGCATTTACTAAAGATGGAATTGTTAAAAGAACAATTAGTATATATTTTATGAAAAAATTCATTTCCCTTGAAACGTTAACAAAATTATTTTATTGCAACATAAAGAGATACAATACCAAAGCTTAAAGGATAATAATTAGCTTTAGAAAATCCTTGTTTATTTAAAATTTCAAGAAAATAATCTCCATCAGGAAAGCTTTTTACAGAGTTTGGTAGATAGCTATATGCACTTTTATCTTTTGAAACTAAACTTCCAATAAAGGGTAGTATTTTTTGAAAATAAAATGAGAAAATTTGTTTTAAAGGAAATGCTTTTGGGGTAGAAGGCTCTAATATTACTACATATCCATTTTTTTTTACAACTCTATATATTTCACTTAATCCTTTTTCTAAATTTTCAAAATTTCTAACTCCAAAACCAGCAGTTATTGCATCATAACTATTATCATTAAATGGTAAGTTTTCAGAATCTTCAATACTTAACTTTATTCTATTATGTAATTTTTTTTGTTGGATTTTTTTATTACCAACAAATATCATTTGATCAGAAATATCGATTCCAGTAATTTTTGCTTGAGTATGTTTTGCAGCAGAGATTGCAAAGTCAGCAGTTCCGGTTGCTATGTCAAGTATTTCTTTTGGATTGTTTAATATTTTTTTAATTGCTTTTTTTCTCCAAACATAATCCATACCTAAAGATAAAGTATGATTTAGAACATCATATTTTGAAGCAATCATGTTAAACATGTGTTTAACTTGATTCTTTTTACTTTGTAATGAATTATAAGGTTTTATTGAGGGTTTAGACATCTAGTAGCTTTTTTGCTCTATCTAGTAATTCTTTATTGGTAATTGGAACAACACCAACCTTTTCGCAAACTATTCCTCCAGCTATATTAGAAAGTATAGCAAGTTCTTCAAAATCTATATTGCATGCCAAACACATTGCTGCTACAGAAACAACTGTGTCACCAGCTCCTGAAACATCTATTACATTTGATGTTGTAGATTCTTTTATTTTGGAACCATTTCTTGTGTTTAAAAAAACACCTTTATTTGAAAGAGTTAACAAAATAGCTTTTGCAGATAATATCTTTCTTAATTTTGAAGTAGTTTCCTCTATTTCACTGAAGTTGTTGATGTCAGGATTTGTGTTTAGGCCTTCATTTATCTCTTTTAGGTTTGGCTTAAATAATGTACATTCTTTATATGATAAGAAGTTTTGCTTTTTTGGATCTACTATTGTGGGAATATTTCTGCTATTTGCAAGAGATATAATCTTTTCAATAATGGGTTCAGTTAATACTCCTTTGTTATAATCTTGTAAAATTATTGCATCAATATTGTGAGTTAACTTTTCTATTAAATTATAGAATTGATTTTCAACTTTAATAGGGTAGGTATCCTCTTCATCAATTCTTAATTGATGTTTATTATTAGCAATGACTCTTGTTTTAGTAGTAGTTTTTCGTCCATTAGAAATTAACATGCCCTCTAAAGATAAACCTTGCTCTTGCATTAACTGTTCAAATATTATTCCTCTATTATCATTTCCAATTACTGTGCATAAAATAGATTCGGCTCCTAATTCTTTTAAATTTAGAGCAACATTAGCAGCTCCACCTAATCTGCTATCGTTTTGATTAACAGCTACATCAACCACAGGAACAGGAGCTTCAGGAGACATTCTGTGAATTTCTCCCCACAAATAAGTGTCAATAATAGCATCTCCAACTATTAAAATTCTTTTAGATTTAAAATCATGAAAGTATTTTGTGAGATTCATTATTATTTGAGGTTTGCAAGTTGATTTTTAATTCTTTTTGAAGCTTCTAATAATTTTTCCTCAGATGCTGCATATGAAATCCTCACACATTCAGGATTTCCAAAAGGAGCGCCTGAAACTAATGCAACATAACAATTATTTAATAAATACATACATAAATCATTTGCATTAGAAATTATTGTTTCTCCATCTGATTTACCAAAATAGTATGATACATCAGGAAAAATATAAAATGCTCCATCGGGAATATTAGTTTTAATTCCTTCAATATTATTTAGTTCAGACAGCAATAAATCTCTTCTTTTTAAAAATGAATCTTTCATATGAGAAGTTGAAGATTTTGGGTCTGACTTCATAGCTTCTTCTGTAGCTTTTTGTGCAACAGCGCATGTTGCAGATGTAACTTGTCCTTGAATTTTATTACATGCCTTTGCAATCCACAATGGAGCACCTATAAAACCTACTCTCCATCCTGTCATAGCAAAACCTTTAGAAACTCCATTAACAGTAATAACTCTTTCTTTTATGCTATCTATTCTACCTATACTAAAATGTTCGTCTGTAAAATTTATATGTTCATATATTTCATCTGAAACGATAAATATGTTTGGGTGTTTTTCAAACACTTTTGCAATATCTCTTAACTCATTTTCAGTATACACCGATCCACTAGGATTACAAGGGGAGCTAAACATAAACATTTTTGTTTTTTCTGTTATTGCTTCTTCAATCTGACTAGCAGTTATTTTAAAGTTATTCTTAACACTGGATGGGATTTCTACTGGAATTCCCTCAGCGAGCTTTATAATTTCAGAATAAGAGACCCAATAAGGACAAGGAAGAAGAACTTCATCACTAGGGTTAAGTAGACTTAAGCATACATTCGCTAGTGATTGCTTTGCACCAGTAGAAACAACAATTTGATCTTTTGTATATTCTAAATTGTTGTCTCTCTTAAATTTTTCTGAAATAGAAATTCTTAATTCATCCAGACCAGCAACAGGAGTATAGTGTGAAAAGTTATTATTAATTGCGTTTTTTGCTGCATCTTTTATGAATTCAGGCGTATTAAAATCAGGTTCGCCTAGACTTAGAGCTATAACATCTTTTCCTAATGCTTTTAATTCTCTACTCATTCTAGCCATAGCTAATGTGGCGCTTTCGGCTAATCTATTAATTCTTTCTGATACTTTATTCATTGCTAAAATTCTAGGGTTGCAAATATAAGAATATTGAAATAATTTATATTTTTATGTATATTAAATAATTTTCTAAATTATAATGAAAATAAATTCTTTTCTTCTTCTCTTTTTGTTCTTAGTTGTAAAATCTAATGCCCAAAAGATTTATGCTGTAGAACATGTAAGTCAAGCTGATGTGAACGTATTTGTTACTGATTATCAAAGCCAGGCAGATTTATTGGTTTATAAAGTTGATTATGCTTCTCAGGTTGGTAAAAATGATGGTAATTGGTTTTATGTGAAATATAAATCTCAAGCTGATAAAAAAATATATTATTGTGAATATGCATCACAAGCTGATATTAAAATATATTTTGTGAAATATAAAAGTCAATCAAAATGGGTAAAAGATAAAAACAAACATCTCTTTTATTAGAGAGATTTTATAATTTGATAAATATTTTTTTTATCATCAATTACTTCTTTTTCTATTTTACAAAGTCTACTTTCAGTATTTAATTGCTTATATTTTCTATTTCCGATTTCTTCTTTAATAATTTTATGTACCCAGAATTTTTCTTGATTAATTCTTTTATTTCCAAAGTAATTATCAGATTTAGCATTTGAAATAAATTGATTAACTAATTCATATACTTCTATAATACCAGTGTTTTCTTGAGCTGAACATTTAACAACCTTTGGTATCCAATAGTTGTCAATTGGAGCATTTATTGAGGTTGTATTTTTAAATTCTAAAACAGCTTCTTTTGTTTTGATTTTATTGTCACCATCATCCTTTGTTACAATTATTAGGTGAGCCAATTCAATAATTCCTCTTTTTATTCCTTGAAGTTGATCTCCTGCTCCAGTAATAGTTAATAATAGCATAATATCAACCAATTTACTAACAGTTGTTTCTGACTGCCCAACTCCAACAGTTTCTATAATTATAATATCAAAACCAGCAGCTTCACATAATAAAATACAATCTTTTGTCTTATTTGCTACACCACCTAAATCTCCACTATTTGAACTAGGTCTAATAAAAACATTTCTGTTAGCAGATAGTTCATTCATTCTACTCTTATCTCCTAAAATACTTCCTTGTGACTTTTCACTTGATGGATCAATAGCTAAAATTGCAACCTTTTTCTTTTGATCTAAGAAAGTTTGTCCAAATTTTTCAATAAATGTACTTTTTCCTACTCCTGGAATACCTGTTACTCCAATTCTTATAGAATTATTATTTTTTTCAAATTTTGATATTAGATTTTGGCTTACTATTTGATCAGATTCTAAATTGCTTTCAGCAAGAGTTATTGCTTTACTAAGCGCATTTGGGTTTTGTTTAATAATTTCAGAATAAAGATCCATTACTTTACTGCAATTACAGATATTTCAATGTTCACATTTTTTGGTAATCTTGAAACCTCAACAGTTTCTCTAGCGGGGGGGGTAGATTTAAAATGCTTAGCATAAACAGTATTTATAATAGAGAAATCATCCATATTTTTTAGAAAAATTGTTGATTTAACAATGTTTTCAAAAGTCATATTTGCTTCTTTAAGAATTGCATTTATATTTTTGAATATTTGAACTGTTTCATCTTCAATATTGCTATTTTGTATGTTGCCATCTATATCAAGAGCAATTTGGCCAGAACAATATAAAGTTTCATTACTTAATATTGCTTGGCTGTATGGGCCGATAGCTGCAGGAGCATTAGCTGTAAATATATTTTTTTTCATAATTATTTTCTCCCAAATATAATACTTCCAAGTCTTATCATATTACTTTCGTTACTGATTGCTAATTTATAATCATTACTCATACCCATAGATAATACATTGAAAATTTTAGATTTATATTTTTTAAATTCCTTATTTAATAATTTAAATTCTCTATCGATTAAATTATTATTATCTGTATTTGTAGCCATTCCCATTAATCCCTTGATTAAAATGTTTTCTAATTCTGATGCATAACTTATAACATCACTGATTTCATTAATTTTAAAACCATATTTACTTTCTTCATTTGCTATTTTGACCTGAATTAAACAATTGATGACTTTATTTTTTGCTTTAGCTCTTTTATTAATTTCTTTTAACAATTTTATGGAATCAACTGAATGAATTAATGAAATAAAAGGAATAATATATCTAACTTTATTTGTCTGTAAGTGCCCTATAAAATGCCATCTAATATCTTTAGGGAGTTTTTCATGTTTTTCTAAAATTTCTTGAACTTTATTTTCTCCAAAATTCTTGTGACCTTTTTTATAAATATCTAATATTTCTTTTTCTGATCTTGTTTTTGAAACTACAACTATTTTAACTTTATTGTTAATTTCATCTTTAATGCTATTTAAACTATTATTATGGTTCATTTTTCTCTAATTCAAACATTGTTATTCCAGACCTTAATTTTGGTTCTATATAAGTACTTTTTGGGGGTAATACTAAACTATTATCAGAGATTTCTTTAATGTCATTAAAATTAGTTGGTTTTAAAATAAAAGCTAAGCTGTTTTTAGAATCATTTATTATTCTAAAAATTTCATTATTTGATATTTTACCACTGATATAATTGATTTCTTTGCTATTATCATCCATTTTAAATATTGGTTTTAAAATATTGTTTGATAAAATGGAAGTAGGTAAAATAGATAGTAAGTCATTATTATAAGTTCCTTTTTTGGGAGTTAAGCTAAAGGAATTACTTTTTGTTATAAGTAAGATTTCATTTTTAATATTTGTGTTAAATTCTATTTTCCTAACCTTTTTTACTACAAAAACTTCGTTTAGTTTATTGATTAAATCAATCTCATTGATATTAATAGTATTTTTAATAACCCTATTAAAACTAAATACATTTAATTGTTCCTCATCAATAAGCATACTCATAAAATATTTTGAATTTTTTGATGTGTTTAATCGAGCTGATGATGCGCTACGGTGATGTCCATCGGCAATGTAAAGGGATTTAATAGATTTAAATTTTTTAGAAATATTTTGAATTTCTTCTTTACTAGAAATTACCCAAAGTTTATGGGATATTTTATCTGATGTTGTAAATTCATATTCTGCTCTCTCTTTTTGTACAGTGCTGATAATTTTTTGTATTTCTTTGTTTGATTTATATGTTAATAATACTGGGTCTGCATTAAAGCCTGTCGAGCTCAAATATTCTGAAAATAATTTTTCTCTTTTGCTTATTGTTTTTTCATGTTTTTTTATAGTTCCATCTAAATATTCTTGAGAAGATGTTGCACCTATAATTCCTGTATAATTAATGTTTTTTTCAGTTAATTGATAAATGTAAAATGATGATTTTTTATCCTTTGATATAATTTTATTATTTAAAAATTTTAGATATTTTTCTTTAATTAAATTATATTTTTTTTTTGTTTGAATTTTCTTGTTTTTTTCAAATTCAGGGTTTATTACATGTAAGAAAGTATAAGGATTATTTTCAAGTTTATCTTTTAATACTTTTTTGGAATAGCTAAGATATGTTCTAGTTGCAAATAAGCCAACTTTGTCTCTTGAGGGTCTAACAGCTTTAAATGGCTTAAAGATTGCCATTTATTTTTTGAAAAATGAAATAATTTGATCAGCAAGTTCTATTCCTATTCTGTCTTGAGCTTCATTTGTTGCTGCACCAATATGTGGTGTCATAGAAATAGCATTGTGCATTAGTAAATGTATGCTAGGGTTTGGCTCATTTTCAAAAACATCTAAGCCTGCATATGCTAGTTTTTCTTTGTCTAGTGCAAACATTAATGCAGTTTCATCAACTAAACCACCTCTAGAGGTATTAATTAGTCCACTTCCATTTTTCATTAAACCAATTTTTTCAGCACTTATAAGAGGTTCATCGCCAATTTTTGGAATATGTAATGTTACAAAATCAGACTGTTTTAATAACTCGTCCATTTCAATAGTTTCAATTGTAAATGTTTTTTTATCTCCGTTAAAGAAATTTAGGCTAATGTTTGCTTCATTTATGAATTTATCATGAGCTAGTACTCTCATACCTAAACCAATAGCTCTTTTTGCTACCTCTTGACCAATTCTTCCAAAACCAATAATACCTAGTGTTCTTTTCTGAAGTTCTTTTCCTGCTGAATATGCCTTTTTTAGATTTTTAAAATTTGTATCACCTTCCATAGGCATTCTTCTGTTAGCACCATATAAAAATCTAACCATACTAAATAGATGTGCAAATACAAGTTCTGCAACTGAAGATGAGGATGCCGCTGGAGTGTTGATTACACTTTTACCATTTTCCTTTGCATAATCAACATCTATATTATCCATTCCAACCCCCCCACGTCCAATCATTTTTAAGCTTGGACATTGGTCAATTATGTCTTTCCTAATTTTAGTTGCACTTCTTACTAAAACAACATCATATTCTTGTTCATTAATTTCACTAATTAATTTTTCTTGAGGAATATTTGTTGTACTTAAGAAAAACCCGTTAGCTTCTAATTTTTCTATTCCAGCTTTTGAAATCCCATCATTTGCAAGTATCTTAATCATTATTTTTTTCTTCAAATTTTTTCATCAGTTCTATTAGAAATTCAACGCTTTTTATAGGTAATGCATTATATAACGATGCCCTGTATCCACCTACTGACCTATGACCTTTCAGACCATTAATTCCATTTTCATTACAGAGTATGTCAAATTCCTTTGATAAATTATTGTCATGTAAATTAAATGTAACATTCATATTTGACCTATTTTCTTTTTTAACAATGCCATAGAAAAGAGTATTTCTATCTATTTCCTCGTATAATATTTTAGATTTATCCTCATTAATTTTCTCAATATATTCAACTCCACCTTTGTCTTTTAACCATCTCAGGGTCAACATTGAAACATATATTGGGAATACAGGAGGTGTATTAAACATGCTATTTTTATCAATATGAGTTTTGTAATCTAACATTGAAGGGATATCTCTACCAGTTTTACCTAAAATATTGTTCTTTACAATTACTAAAGTTGTTCCAGCTGGACCCATATTTTTTTGTGCTCCTGCATAAATTAACCCGAATTTACTAACATCAATTTTTCTGCTAAAAATATCAGATGACATATCACAAACTAAAGTAGAATCAGTTTCTGGAAAAGATTTAAATTGAGTTCCAAAAATAGTGTTATTTGATGTTAAATGTACATAGTCAAAGTCTTCAGTTATTGCAATATTCTCTGGAATATAAGAATAGTTTTTGTCAGAAGAATCTGCAATCACTTTTGTTTCTCCTAAATTTTTGGCTTCAGTTATTGCTTTTTTTGACCATGTACCAGTATTTATATATGCACATTTACCATCTGTGGATAACAGATTATATGGGACCATTAAAAACTCAAGACTTGCTCCACCTTGAAGAAATAAAATTGAATAATTATCAGGAACTGCTAATAGTTCTTTGACTAATTGCTTTGCTTCATGCATAACTTGCACAAATGGTGTGCTCCTATGAGAAATTTCTATTAATGATAGGTTATCATTATTAAAATTTATAATTGCTTTTGAAGCCTCTTCTAAAACTTCATTAGGTAAAATACATGGCCCTGCACTAAAGTTATGTTTTTTCATTATTTAATATTGTTCCTTTACTCTTTCAATATATGCTCCTTTTTCTGTATCAATTTTTATTTTGTCTCCTTCGTTTATAAACAATGGAACTTGAATTGATGCACCAGTTTCTGTTGTTGCAGGCTTAAATGTATTTGTTGCCGTATTGCCTTTTATTCCTGGTTCTGTGTGTTCAATTGTAAGCGTAATATGTGATGGGAGAGAGGCGGATAAAGGCAAACCTTGGTCTGCATGAAATAAAACTTCTATATTTTCACCTTCTTTTAAAAATTTACAATTTTCAATAAACTCTTTCTGAAGAGTGATTTGCTCATAATTATCTAAATTCATTAGATGATAATCATTTCCTTCTGAATATAAATATTGATATTTTCGATTTTCTACCCTAATAATATCAATTTTCACTCCAGAAGTAAATGTATTTTCTAATAAACGTCCTGTATTAAGATTTCTTATTTTAGTCCTAACAAAAGCAGGCCCTTTTCCTGGTTTAACATGTTGGAATTTTTCTATTTTCCAAGGATCACCATTAAATTGTATACATAAACCATTTCTAAAATCTGCTGTTGTTGCCATATTTACTATTTTTGATTGTATCCTCTCATTATTCCTCTACCTGAATCTCTAACAAAAGATATTATTTCATCTCTAATTTTAGATATTTTAAAATCTATTTCAATTTTATTTACAGCTTGAGTGTTGTTATTTCCTTTTTGATATAAAATTCTATATATATCTTGAATTTCAGTAATTTCTTTTTCTGTAAATTTTCTTCTTCTTAAACCTATCGAGTTTATTCCTATAAAAGATAATGGTTCTCTTCCTGCTTTTACATAGGGTGGAATATCTTTTCTAACCAATGACCCTCCAGAAACCATGCAATGTGCTCCAATTTTAATAAATTGATGTACAGCTGTTAGTCCACCAATAATAGCATATTCTCCTATTTCAACATGACCGCCTAAAGCAACATTATTAACTATTATTGCATTATTTCCAATTGCACAATCGTGCGCAATGTGAGCATATGCCATTATTAAACAATTATTACCAACTATTGTTTTTCCAGTTGCCTTAGTTGCTCTATTTATTGTCGCACATTCTCTTATTATTGTATTGTCTCCGATTATTGCTAAGGATTCTTCTCCACCAAACTTTAAATCTTGAGGAATTGCAGAAATTACAGCGCCAGGAAAAATCTCGCAATTTTCCCCAATTCTCGCGCCTTCCATAATTGTTACATTTGACCCTATCCATGTTCCACTTCCTATTTCAACATTTTTTTCAATAGTAACAAAGGGTTCAACAACAACATTTTTAGCTAACTTAGCTTGAGGGTCAATATATGAAAGAGATCTGTGCATTAATTATTTTTTAGCAATTTGAGCTAGAAGGTCAGCTTCAACTACAATTTCACCATTTACAAAGCCCTTTCCATGCATGTGACAAAGTCCTCTTCTGATTGGGGAAATAAGATTTAACCTAAACACTATTACATCTCCTGGAGTTACTTTTTTCTTAAATTTAGCGTTGTCAATTTTCATAAAGAATGTTAAGTAGTCTTGAGGATTTTCTACTGTACTTAAAATTAAAACTCCTCCAGTTTGTGCCATTGTTTCTAATTGTAAAACACCAGGCATTACAGGTTCTCCAGGGAAATGTCCTTTAAAATATTCTTCTTCATTTTTTACATATTTTACTCCAATAATATGTTCTTCACCTAATTCTCTTATTTCATCTACAAAAATGAAAGGTTCTCTATGAGGGAGAATTTTTTTTATTTGATTTAAATCATAATATGGTTTCTCATCAAAATTAATTTTTGGAGCTATTTTTCTATTGTCTTCAATCATAATTTCACTTAATTTTTTAACAAATTCTAAATTACTTTTGTGTCCTGGTTTGAAACAAGTGATCTTTGCTTGAAGATCAAAACCTAAAAGGAATGTGTCTCCAATAAAATCAAGTAATTTGTGTCGTGCAGGCTCATTATCAAATCTTAATTTTTTTTTATTTAATAACTTACCTATCTCAAATGTTAAATTTTCTTTTCCAAACTTTTTATTTAAATAATGTTGTATGTCATCGCTAGCATGATCGTCAATAATAATAACTGAATTATTTAGATCTCCTCCTTTAAT
>CALJFR010000046.1 GCA_938073745.1 uncultured Flavobacteriales bacterium | reverse complement strand
ATGTTTAATTTGGAATGATAATGATTTAGGAATTGATTGGAATGTTAGTAATCCAATTATTTCACTCAAAGACATGCAGGGACTACATTTTAAAGACTTTAAAAGTAAATTTGATGATTAGAAAAGTAACACTTTTAATATCTATATTTTCAATAGTTTTTCTTACACATTTTTTTATCTCATCTACTTATACAAGTAATTCAGACACTGTTCATCAGCAGGGTTTTAATTCTAAGTATAATGTGTATTCTGTTTTAAAGCCAGATAATTTGAAATTTGCAAATGAAAATATTCCTCAAAGTACGTTTGATGTTTGGGAGAGACTAGATAAGGAACTTTTGAAAAATATTTATTGGCAATCTAACACACTACTGTATTTTAAAAGAGCTAATAAATATTTTCCAATTATTGAAGAGATTTTAGAAAAGAATAGTATTCCAAGTGATTTTAAATATTTAGCTTTAATAGAAAGTGGATTTGAATATAAAGTCTCTCCATCTGGAGCGGCAGGATTCTGGCAAATCATGAAAGGAACTGCTAGGGAATATGGCTTGGAAGTTAATTATGCAATTGATGAAAGGTATCATTTGATAAAGTCTACCGAAGCAGCTTGTAAATATTTACAAAAAGCTTATGATAAGTTTGGTAGCTGGACAATGGCAGCTGCTTCATACAATATGGGTATTAATGGAGTTCAAAGACAAGTTAAGAAACAAAACACGAATAATTATTTTAATCTCTACTTAAATGATGAAACATCGAGATATGTTTTTAGAATAATTGTTATCAAAGAGATTATGGAAAATCCTAGAAAATACGGCTTTGTATTTAGACAAAATGATCTTTATTCCTATCCAAGTGTAAAACAGATTAGAGTTGATTCAACTATCAATAACTTATATTCTTTTGCTGAGGAAAATGATATAAATTATAAAATTCTTAAACGTTTTAATCCATGGCTTAGAACCTCCAAGCTTCCTGACGAGTCAAGAAGAGTATATTACATAGATATTCCAGAAAAATCTGAAGAGTTAATTTTCGATGATTTAGCTTTTGAGTCTAACAAAGACTAATTTTATGCAAAACCAGGAAGATTTTATTAAGATCCATGGAGCTCGAGTTCATAATCTTCAAAATATAAGTTTAGAAATACCTAGAAATAAACTTGTTGTTATTACAGGCAAGAGTGGAAGCGGTAAGTCTTCATTGGCTTTCGATACAATTCATGCTGAAGGACAAAGAAGATATTTAGAGACATTTAATGCCTATGCAAGACAATTTATAGGTAATATGAAACGTCCTGAAGTTGATAAGATTACTGGACTAAGCCCTGTTGTTGCAATAGAACAAAAAACAACATCTAAAAACCCAAGATCAACTGTTGGAACCATAACTGAGATATATGATTATTTAAGACTTTTATATGCTAGAGTTGGTATTGCTCATTCATACATTACTGATGAGCCTATGGTTAGTTTTACAGATGAAAAAATATTAGAGCTTTTCCTAAAAGATTTTGATAGTCAATCAATAGTAGTGTTATCTCCTTTAGTTCGTTCTAGAAAAGGACACTATAATGAATTGTTTTATAAATTAACAAAACAAGGATACTTAAAAGCTCGTATAAATGGAGAGGTAATTGATATTAGCCCAACACTAAAACTAGACAGATATAAAACACATAATATTGAAGTTGTAATTGATAGAGTTAAGGTTAATGAAAAAAATAGTAAAAGACTTATTTCTTCAATTAAATTAGCTTTAAATTTTGGAGATGGTGTAATGATGGTTTTATCCTCTAAAAATAATACGCCAAGATATTTTAGTAGAAATTTAATGTGTCCAACTTCTGGAATTGCATATAAGAATCCTGAACCAAGCTCTTTTTCATTTAATTCCCCAAGGGGTTCTTGTCCAAAATGTAATGGTTTAGGTGCTTATAAGTCTGTTGACTTAGATAAAATAATCCCAAATAGAAATTTAAGCATAAATAAAGGGGGTATTGCTCTTTTAGATAACAAGAATTCTGTATGGATTATTAATCAATTAGAGATAATTGGAAAAAAATATAATTTTAATTTAAATACTCCGATTAAGGATATTAGCTCTGAAGCTCTTGATTTTATTTTGTATGGGATTAAAGAAGATATTAAGGTAAAATTAAAGACAGCTGGTATTTCAAAAAAATATAAAATTGATTTTTTAGGAATTGTAAAGTTTATTGAGGAACAATCATTATTTACAAATGTAAAAAGCATATCAAGATGGGCTTCTAAGTTTATGTCTTCAAAAAAATGTAAAGAATGTAATGGTAGTAGATTAAATAAACAGTCTTCTAATTTTAAAATTGTAGGCTCAACTATTTTTGATGTAGTAAATTTTGATATTTTATCCTTTAAAAATTGGCTATTGTCTTTAGAAGCTAATTTTGATAACAATCACAAAATTATATCTTCACAGATAATCAAAGAATTATTAACTAGAGTTCAGTTTATATTAGATGTTGGTTTGTCTTATTTAACATTAAATAGAACATCTAAAACTTTATCTGGTGGTGAGGCACAAAGAATCCGTCTTGCTACTCAAATTGGTACTCAGCTTACAAATGTTCTATATATATTAGACGAGCCTAGCATTGGTTTACACCAAAGAGATAATTTTAAATTAATAAAATCATTAAAAAAATTAAGAGATATTGGAAATTCAGTTATTGTGGTTGAACATGATAAAGATATGATTTGTAATGCAGATCATGTTATTGATATGGGACCAGAAGCTGGTGTTTTTGGAGGGCAGGTTGTTGCAAGTGGTTCTTTTAAAAATATTTTAAGCTCTAAAAATATCACATCAGACTATCTTAATGGAAAGAAGAAAATTATTGTTCCAAAAAAGAGAAGAAAAGGAAATGGAAAATTTCTAGAGCTTTTTTCTGCAAGAGGAAATAATTTAAAGCAGGTAGACTTAAAAATTCCATTAGGAATGTTGTGTTGTGTTACAGGGGTTTCAGGTAGCGGTAAGTCTTCTTTAATAAATGAAACCTTA
>CALJFR010000045.1 GCA_938073745.1 uncultured Flavobacteriales bacterium | reverse complement strand
GAAATAATTATGGTTTCAGCTAAGACATTAGTTTTTTCATCTATCTCTACTTTAAATGGCCTTTCACTTAAATCTACTTTAGTTACCATTCCCCAACGGGTATCAGTATCAAATCTCTCTGCTTGAGCTTTGAAATCTTCCATCATTTTAGTTCCATCAACTCCGTTTGGATATCCAGGATAATTATCTACTTCAGTTGTAGTTGTTAATTGCCCTCCTGGCTGTAAGCCTTGAATCACAACAGGTTTTAGATCAGCTCTTGCTGCATAAATTGCTGCCGTGTATCCAGCAGGTCCAGATCCAATAATTAGAGTTTCTATTTTTTCAATTTCTTCAGCCATTTTTTGTAAATTATTTGGCTAAATTATTAAAAAACATCTGTTATTTCAATGGAATCTGTTGGTAATGGTGAATTTGTTGAAAAACCATCAATTATTGGGATTGTGTAATAGACACTTCCATATCCTGTCCAGCCACCATAACCTCCATTTATATTACTTACTATATTAAGTGGCTCTTGAAAAGGATTTCCATTTGAACCAAATTGTCTTACAATACTTCTCCAAAATCTTAAAGCAGGTTCATCTATTTGACAAAATTTAATAATTACTTTGTCATGAGGAACAAATACACTGTCTTCAATTCCATTGTTTTCATAAGTTTCATATCTAGTAGAATTATACGGGAAGGCAGGGAAGTTACCATCTCCTTTTTGAGGAAAATATGTTTCAAATCTTGTGCCGTTTATTAAAATATCAGTTCCAGCATCAATCAATTCCATTAAATCATCACTTTCGTCTTTTAATTGCCAGGTCAAAGAATCTACTCCCCAGTGTACTGGTTTGCGATATTTGATTAGTATATTATTTTGTATTTCAACAGGATCATTATAAATGGCTCTAATATCAAATTCATAATCTAAATCTGAAAATTCATTTTTTTCAACCCAAAGACAATCAAGAGGTGTAATTTGAGGAATGGTAGTTTGACTTGTAATTTCTTTATTATTCCATCTAACTATAAGATTATATGTTTTATTTTCTTGACTAAAATTAAATCCATTATTTAAATATTGATTGTTTGCATATGGAGGATTACTCAAAGAAGCTAAATAGTTGATGTCTGTATAGATTGGGATTGAGTCAAATGGTGGTGGTAATGGTTGTAAAAAAACAGAATCTGCCGTCCCATCTTCTTTAGTAGTCCAAACAACTACTTCAGCATCATAGATAAATAGATTTTGGTATGTACTAGAATTTATTTCATCAAAGTATCCTTGATTTTTTGATAAAATTACATATGGTGGCATATTAGCCTCAATTCCACCTTCAACAACAATTTGTTGTGCCCCAACAGGAAAATCTAATGAAATTTCCTCTTGACATGATATAAAACAAAAAATGATTAATATATATTTTTTCATAATTAAAAATTAAAATTCCATGTTACAGATGGTAAAATTGGAAATATTGAAACTTGGTATGCTTTAGGCTCTACATTACCATTTTGAATATTTTGATTATTACCATCTTCTTCAAGTCCTTCAAGAGCAAAATAAATAAAATATGGATTTTTTCTTGAGTAAACATTGTATATAGAAAAGTTCCAAGTAGATTCAAAATTTTTGTTTTTCTTCTTTTTATTTTTTCTTTTAGATGGAGTATAAGTAGCTCCAATATCCATTCTGTGGTAAGGAGAAGTTCTGTAACCATTTCTAGATGTAAATTGAGTATAAACATCACCACCAATAACATATCTTTCAGTAGGGAGCGTTATTGAATTTCCTGTCGCATAAACAAAAACACCACTCAATACCCAAGCATTGGATAGTTGGTGGGTAGCAGTAATTGATAAATCATGTCTCCTGTCATATTTTGCAGGAAACTCTAATCCGTTGTTTACTTCATCAAAATATCTAGTTGTTTTAGATAATGTATATCCAACCCATCCAGTTGTCTTGCCTCGATTCTTTTTTAATAAAACCTCAATACCATACGAATCACCATTTCCAAAGGTAAAGGAGTCATCACTACTTGAATTGGTGTTGTCTTCTGGAAGATAACCCTCTCTGTATTCAATAAGATTAGTCATTTCTTTATAATATCCTTCTAAAGATGTTTCAAACATATTGTCTTTAAAGTTTTTAAAATATCCTAATGCATATTGTTTAGCAAATTTTGGTTTAATTCCAGTGGAACTGGGTACCCATAAGTCAGTTGGAAGGCTTACAGAAGAAGTAGAAGCTAAATGAATGTATTGGTAATTTTCACTGTAAGAAGCTTTAATTGAACTTGATGTGTTTAGCTTGTAACGAAGTGATAGTCTTGGTTCAATATTTCTATAATTATCATTGCTTAGGGTTAGATCATTTTTTAAGTATGTGTATAGATTTATATCTCCTCTATGTTGAAATGATGAATATCTTAGTCCTGCATTAATTTTTAAATCGTCTGATAATTCAAAATCATCAGAAAAATATAAGGCACCTTCATTTGAATATTGTCTAAATATTTCATCTGGAGCAAATTCAACATCACCAGCTCTACCTGTTGCATTTCCAGGTGTGAAAATATGATATGTATAATTAGCACCAAACTTTATAGTATGTCGTTGATTTGGTTGATATAGAAAATCAACTTTTGTGTTCCAGTCATTTATGCCAGAGAAAATTTTGAATTCAAAATCACTTTGGGCTAAATTAAATTCAAATCTATAATCACTGAAAATTATAGAGGTATTCATAAATAATTTATCACTAAAAAGATGATTCCATCTTAACGAACCAGTTGCATTTCCCCATGGAATTTCTATTGCAAAACCATTATCACTATTTGCAAAACTAAAAACGTCTCTTCCAAAATAACCACTTAAATAAAGCCTATCTTTATCTGAAACTCTGTAGTTAATTTTAGTTGTAAGATCATAAAAGTAGTAACCTGAACCAGCAAAAGCATTTGGTTCTCCAGTCTCAGGATCAACTCTATCTAAAAATGGTTGTGATAATACATCAATGTAAGTTCTTCTTCCAGATAAAATAAATGAGCTTTTTTCTTTTTGAATAGGACCTTGTAGAGTTAGTCTAGATGAAAGGAGTCCAATTCCTCCA
>CALJFR010000044.1 GCA_938073745.1 uncultured Flavobacteriales bacterium | reverse complement strand
AGGCTTGCTATAAATGTAGGTGCTATGATATTAGTCTTTATTGCATTTATTAGTATGGTAAATTATTTTTTAAATAATTTTATTGGAGATTCTACTAATTTAAACTCTACTATATCATCATTCACTGATGGGAAATACGATGGACTAACCCTGCAGTTCTTATTAGGATACTTACTTGCCCCTCTTACTTGGCTAATGGGAGTATGTAAAGAAGATATGATTTTAGTAGGTCAATTATTAGGGGAGAAAACAATTTTAAATGAATTTGTTGCATATATTTCATTGTCTGAGCTTAAAGAAAGTGGACAGTTTTTTCAAGAAAAATCAATAATTATTTCAACTTATATTTTGTGTGGATTTGCTAACTTCCTTTCAATTGGTATTCAGATTGGTGGTATTGGATCTTTAGCTCCAAATAGGACAGGAGATTTATCAAAACTTGGTGTTTTAGCCTTAATCGCTGGAACACTGGCATCATTATTAACAGCTGTAATAGTAGGAGCAATTTTATAAAAATATGAAACAATATCTTGATTTAATGTCACATGTGATGGCGAATGGAACTTCAAAAACAGATAGAACTGGAACCGGAACTAAAAGTGTTTTTGGATACCAAATGAGATTTGATCTTGCTCAAGGATTTCCGTGCGTTACCACAAAAAAACTTCACTTAAAATCAATTATTCATGAACTACTATGGTTTTTAAATGGAGATACGAATATTAAATATTTAAATGATAATGGTGTCAGAATCTGGGATGAATGGGCAGATAAAGACGGAGATCTTGGTCATGTCTATGGTTATCAATGGAGGAGTTGGCCCTCACCAGATGGAAAACATATTGATCAAATCAAAAAAGTAGTTCAGCAGTTAAAACAAAATCCAAATAGTAGAAGAATAATTGTTAGTGCATGGAATGTTGGTGAAATTGAAAACATGGCATTACCACCATGTCATACTTTTTTTCAATTCTATGTTGCAAATAATAAATTATCTTGTCAGCTGTATCAAAGGAGTGCTGATATATTTTTAGGTATACCCTTTAATATAGCATCTTATGCTCTTCTAACAATGATGATGGCTCAAGTATGTAATTTGGAATTAGGTGATTTTGTTCACACTTTAGGAGATGCCCATATTTACTCTAATCATTTTGAACAAACAAAGCTGCAATTATCTAGAGCACCAAAAAAACTTCCAAAAATGATAATCAACAAAGAGATAAAGAATATATTTAACTTTAGTTATGATGATTTTAAGTTGGTTGATTATGATTTTCATCCTCATATAAAAGGAAAAGTAGCTGTATAAATAAAGTGCAATGAAAAAAATAATAGTTCTAGGAGCTGGATTAGTTGGCAGTGTAATGGCAGAGGATTTATCAAAAGATCATGATGTAACATCAGTTGATATTTCTAAAAAAAATCTTAAAAACCTTAAATCTAAAAATATTAAAAAAATATGTTTAGATGTTTCTAAATCTGAGTCATTAAAGAATCTAATTAAAGAATTTGATTTAGTTATAGGTGCTGTCCCGGGTTTTATGGGTTATAAAATGATGCAAGATGTAATTGAAGCAAAAAAAAATATAGTAGATATTTCTTTTTACCCTGAAAATCCATTTGGATTAGATGATTTAGCTAAAAAAAACAATGTAGTTGCAGTCATGGATTGTGGTGTAGCTCCTGGCATGGGAAATATTATTTTCGGACACCATAATCAATCAATGAAAATATCTGACTATGAATGTCTTGTTGGAGGCCTGCCTGTTAAAAGAGAATGGCCCTATGAATATCAAGCAGTATTTTCTCCAATTGATGTGATAGAGGAATACATTAGACCTGCTAGATTTATACAAAACAAAAAGCTTATTATCAAAGAAGCTCTTTCTGACACAGAATTGATTGAGTTTGAAGAAGTAGGCACCCTTGAAAGCTGGAACTCTGATGGTCTGAGAAGCTTAATAAAAACAATGCCTCATGTGCCAAATATGATTGAAAAAACTTTGCGATACCCTGGCTGTGTTGAGTATTTAAAGGTATTAAGAGCTAGCGGCTTTTTCTCATACGAAGAAATTGAAGTTAACGGTGTTAAAATAAAACCAGTTGATGTAACATCAAAACTACTTTTCCCTAAATGGGAAATGAAAGAAGGAGATAAAGACTTTACAATAATGAGGATTAAAATTAATGGTGAAGAAAATGGCTATCAAGTAAAGTACCAATATAACTTATTAGACAGATACCAAGACAATACTATATCTATGGCAAGAACAACTGGATTTACCTGCACTGCAGTAGCAAACCTAGTACTAGAAAAAAAATATAAAAAAACGGGAATATCTCCACCAGAATATTTAGGTGAGCATTTTGAATTTATAAGAAAGTATTTAGATGATAGAAATGTTATTTATAAAGTGATAAAAGAATAATGATAGTATCAATAATAGTAGCTGCATCATCAAATAATGTCATCGGAAAAGATAACGATTTAATATGGCATCTTCCAGTTGATATGAGTTTTTTTAAAACCAAAACAAATAGCCACCATGTTATAATGGGTAGAAAAAATTTTGAATCTATTCCACATAAATATAGACCCCTACCAAATAGAACAAATATTATCATAACAAGAAAAGAAGATTATATAGCAGACAATTGTATTGTAAAAAATAATTTAACAGATGCTATTAATCATGCAAGGGAAAATCAAGAAATGGAAGCCTTTATAATTGGTGGGGGAGAAATTTATAAGCTAGCTCTTGAGTTAAATTTAGTTGATAAAATCTATTTAACTCGTGTACATCATAATTTTGAGGGTGACACATTTTTCCCAAGTATTTCTAATCAATGGCAAGAAATTGATAGAGAAGAATATGAACAGGATGAAAAACATAAATATAATTTTACATTTTTAACATATGAAAAGAAAATTAAAAAATAACGGCATACTCATTGTTTCAATACTAATCATTTCATTTGTTTCATGCAAAGATGAAAATGTAATTCACTCTGTGAATCAACAAAACTTACAATCAAGTCATGA